>JANOBP010000367.1:0-11915 GCA_031411715.1 Verrucomicrobiaceae bacterium
ACAGCGACCTGCATGTCATGAAGGGCGATCTCACCATGCCCACTCCGATCATCCTCGGGCATGAAGGCAGCAGCATCATTGAAGCCGTCGGCGAAGGCGTCACCAGCGTGCAGCCCGGCGACCACGTCATACTCGTCTGGCGTGGCTCCTGTGGCCGCTGCGAGTACTGCACCGGCGGCAGGCCCGCCTTGTGCGACATGGGCACCGCCATGCGCTTCACCGGCCTCATGCCGGACGGCACCACGCGCTTCCGCAACTCCGCAGGCGACGCCATCCGCCACTACGCAGGCGTTTCCGCCTTCTCCACCTTCTCCACTATGCCAGAGGCCAGCGTGGTGAAAATCCCACAGGACTTCAGCTTCGAAAAAGCCGCGCTCATCGGCTGTGGCGTCATCACCGGCGTCGGAGCCGTCATCAATGCCGCGCAGGTTCGCCCCGGCAGCACCGTCGCCATCATCGGCGTCGGTGGCATCGGCCTCAACATCGTCCAGGGAGCCAAACTCGCCGGGGCACGCCAAATCATCGCCGTGGATCACTTTCCGCGTAAAGAAGCCGACGCACGCCGCTTTGGTGCCACCGACTACATCGACGTCAGCGACGGCAAAGACCCCGTCGAAGCCATCAAAGCCCTCACCGGCGGCAAAGGAGCCGACTATTGCTTCGAAGCCTTCGGCAGCGGCAAAACCACCGAGCAGGCCTTCGACGCCACAAAGAAAGGCGGCACCTGCATTGTCGTCGGCATCACCAGCGCCGCCGACAAAGCCGCCATCAACATCAACCAGCTCCTCTACGCCGAAAAAACCCTCCGCGGCAGCCTCTACGGCACCACACGCCCGCGCACGGACTTGATCACCCTCATTGACATGCACCTCGCCGGCCAGCTCCTGCTCGACGAGCTCATCACCTCCCGCCACCCCCTCTCCGAAATCAACGAAGCCTACGCAGCCCTCCAGCGCGGCGAGGTGGCGAGGAGTTTGATCGTGTTTGAATAGTATCGATTGATGAAAGCCACACCCTCATGAACGAAGACTTCGACGACTTGGTGCCTTCACCCGCTAGCTCGCGGGCGTTGTGGCTTTTGGTGGGCGTGTTTCTGCTCATTGGGGCGATCTTTGCGAATCTATGGTTCTTTGGCGTGCCGTTGCCCCAGGCTCCCGTGCCGCCGCCGGAGGTGCCCCTGGCCAGCGCGCGTTTTGACGATGGCTTCGAGGTGCGCGTGCTGCGGGCAGAGTCGAAGCACGAGATACGGTTCGACCTGCCGAAACCAACGGGATATTGGGGCCGCTATTCTGCCAACCCCAGCAGCCATGGAAGCGGTGAGTCAGGCCTCATGATTTACGTGCATCAAAACAACGGAGCATTTAGCGGTGCAGGCTTTGAATATCAGAGTGCGAAGGCGGACTCCTTAATGCTGGTGCTGCGAGGGACCGAACCCGACGGTCGCGTCTTTGCCAACAGCGAGTTCATGGCGCAGCACGGGCGGCATTTCCTGCGGCGCAAGGACGGCACCTTTGACAAGGCGGAAAACGTCTCTCATCCGTCCGACAAACCGGAAAACATGCCGCTGCACCTCCAGGTGGAGGACGGTGCGGGTGGCTGGCTGGACCTGGATGGACCGCTCATCATTGATGAGAAGGAAGGGCGCGGTTTTGCAGGCGTGCGTGTCTTTCCGCGACGGAAACCGGATCTGAAACTGCGCGCGTTGCGGAGCGGCCAGACGCCCGTGGAGATGACCATCCCAAATCCCGGCTTCAAGCCCGCCTTTCCCGTCCTGACTCCGCAGTCCCCGCCGATCGTGCATCGTGGCGCGGATTTCACCGTGACCTGTAAGGGCTTGCTGTGGCGCAAACGAGGCCAGAGGCTGGCGTTGAATTTAAATATCCAGCTCGACCACCCCTCTCTACCTCCCGGCAGCCTTCAGGCACAATATGTTCTGTTCGACGCGACGGGGAATCAAATACTCGACCCGTTCTACGACTTCGGGGTTCCTTTGCCGGGGGAGAAGGTCTGCCGCGTGCTTCATTCGCTGCAGCGTGGTGCTCCGAGCTACCCGTGGCCGGAAAATGAGGCCGTCATCGTCGCCACCGGCATTCTAGCTCCACCGGGCACGCCGCAGACTGCGGAACTCACCACGAAAGCCCGCACGCTGGGCTTTAACGAGATCACGTTTCACCCGCCTGCTGTCATGCCTATCCCCGTGCCGCTGCTCCTGGCATTCAGGCTCCACGGAGAAACGACCCTGACTGGGGTGAAGGCACTGCGCGAGGATTACGAACCCAACGTGGCCGTGTTCGCTGCCCAAGGAGCTGCCATCGGCGAAACCCGACCGGCATCTTCTGGCACCACGCATTCAGTCGGGAAAACGCGGTTTCATCAGGATCACACCTGGGGAGGCCCGCTCAAGCCCGGGGAGACCTTCCGCATCGGCATGGTGAAGTCGCAGAAGCCGCAGGAACTAGAATTCATTCTGGCGATCCCGCCGCCACCTTGAGGACGTAAATCGCGGGAGGTGGCCCGGAGTTTGATCACTCTTCGAGTGAAGGTTTATGTGTAAGCTTGGAAGGCAGTTCATCACCACGAACTGGCGCAAGCAAGCTGTCACAGTGATCCTCCGCTATTTAGAACTCAGACATTGAGATAGCTGATCAATGGTGAACTCATTTTCGCCCTTCAGCATAAACACTCCCCTGCCCAGCAGCAGCCGCGCTTTTTGATTCAGCGCTTGTCGTGATATTCCTGCGCCCTCTTCCGGGCAATGGCAATCTCGTCATCATTCAGGCTAAAACCCGTTGTGCCAGACTGCATCAGGTTCGTCATGTCCTGCCGATGCTTCAATCCAAGCGCATGACCGATTTCATGCGAAGTGACACGCGGCAGCGGTTCATCGAGTCCTCCCGGCACTTCTCGAAGCTTAGCCGTGTCCTTCACGACGATGGGCTCGCCGTAGAAGAAGCCATTGGGCTGCACCTCCTTCACATAACAGACGTCGATGGCCTTCGGGCTGAGACGATCCTTGGGAATCATCGAATGCACGCGGTCAAACTCCGGTTTTAAGCGCATCTCTGGCGGCATCGGCACCGCAGCAGTCGGTCCGATGGACTCGATCTCGAACTGAATACCCGCCTGTGACCAGACCTTGTTCACCTTGCCCATGATGCGCTTCACATCCGCCTCGACCAGGGTCGTGTGCATGGCAGGAAGGGTGTCTGACTGCACGAGATGGATGCGCACCGGCAATTTAATCACAGGCCTTTCCTCCCTCGGCAGACTCAGCGACCAAACCTCACTCGACAATGGCCGCGCATGGCCACCAGCGATCCAGAGCTTGTCTTTAAAAACGAAGGCCGAGTGCTCATGCCGAGCCTTCCAGCAGGTCTTCGTTTCAAGGCGCTGCCAGTTTTTGCCATCAGCGCTGTGCCAGACATCGCCAAAGTTATCCTTCTCCTTCGACCAACCTCCAAGCACCCACATTTGACCTCGATACACCGCCGCGCTGAACCACAGCCTCGGCTCCCACGGCGCGGACTCCGTTTCGCAGGTCCAGTTCACGCCATCGCTCGATGACCACACATCATTCTTGGCGTGATACGTCGGCACATAGTTCCCGCCGCCGAGGACGTAAATTTTGTCATTCAACGCCACAGCCTGATGATACCCACGCGGCGACCACGCGGCTTTCGACGTCTCCTGCGTCCACGCCTTACCATCGGCGGATGACCACACATCATTTTTCAAACTCGTGTCATCACCAAAGTAATAGTTCTCCGTGCCACCGAGCATCCACAGGCGTCCGCGATGCTCCACCAACCCCGCCGCAAGCCTTGGCGACCATCCAGCACTCGCGGTGACTTGCTCCCACTTCACGTCATCACCCGAGGACCACACCTGATTGCTCGCGCTGTGTCCCGGCAACCTTCCTTTATACCAGCCACCCATGATCCACATCTTGTCGGCAAAAGTGATGTTCATCGGCAGATCACTGTGCAGCCAAGGCGCGTTCTTCTCGATCAACTTCCAGTCTTTGCCATCACCAGAGGCCCACATGTCGCGTGGCGGCTCCGCATATGACTGAAACCATCCGCCGCCGATCCAGAGCTGATCTCGAAACACCCACTCTGCCTGTGAATCCCGCGCCTGCCACGGCGCACTGCCTTCGAGCACCCAGTCGGGTGCCGCACTCTGTGCACAGCACAAAGCATTGAGCGAGAAAATCAGCGGGATGAGAAAGTGCTTCATGAGAGTGATACGCCAGGCAATGAGCCGCCATTCATGCAACGTCCAGCCCTGTGAGCGTTCCCGTGCTGCTACCAAACTTACTTTCTTCGATGCCTAGGCGCTGGAGCATGGTGACAAAGAGATTCGACAAAGGTGGCCCAGTCTGCGGATCAAAGGCGAGATGTTGTCCGTGTTTAAATCCTCCACCTGCCAACAGCACAGGCAGGTTCTTGGTGGAGTGATTGGCTGCATTGCCGAGGTTGCTGCTGAACATCACCATGGTGCGATCAAGCAAGCTTTCGCCTTGTTCCTGAGTCTGCTTCAGCTTCGTCAGCAGATCCTGCACGAGTTTCATCTGGCCAATCTCCACCAGCTTGAGTTGTGCGATTTTGTTTGGGTCCTGGCCATGATGCGAGAGATCATGATGCCCCATCGTCACGCCCGGCACCACGGGCACACCACTGGTTCCAAGCAGTAGCATGTTCACCAGCCGCGTTGAGTCGGTTTGCAAGGCGAGATGCGTCAGTTCAAACAGCAGTTTCGTCTTCCCGAGCAAGTCTGTTGAGTTCATGTTGTTCTGCATCGGCTTGGCATCGACTTTCGGCTTCGGTTTCAACGCCCACTCCTGCGCTGTGACCATGCGCTGCTCCAACTCGCGAACACTCGTGAAGTATTCGTCCACCTTCTCACGATCACGCGCACCCATCGTCGGTGCCATGCGCTTCGCCTGCTCGCTGACGGTGTCTAGAATGCTTTTGCCGTTGCGAAGGCGGCGCGTCTGCGCCTCGACTTCATCGGGGCGGCCTTCGAGGAACAAGCGCGCAAAAACACTCGCTGGCCACAAGTCCGGCGGCACTAGGGCACCACTGCGTGTCCATGATAAACCAAAGCCTTCCGCCGACAGGGACAAACTCGGCACACGAGTCTGACCGCCGATTTTCTCCGCAGCGAATTGATCCAGCGAGATGCTGTTGCGGAAGCCTGCACGAATCTCTGGATGAGGTGCTGCTGTTAGGAAGCTATAGATCGAATCATGGCTCGAACCGACATCAGGATGCGAAAGCCCTGAGATCACGCTGAAGTCACTCCTAAACTCCGCTAGCGGCTCCAAATAAGGAGTGGGTGCATAATCCCGGCCTGCAAGTTCGGGATTTAAGAAAGGTGTGTGCAAGCCAAGCGGTGTGCAGATACAAACCATGCGCCGAATCGGCGTCACACTCACTGCCGCCCGTCCGCGAGGTGCAAAGCATTCAAGCAACGGCAAACCAAGTGTGACGCCAGAACCTCGGAGGAAATGGCGTCTGGTGAGTGGTTTCGTGTTCATGATGTTTGGATTATTTGTTCTGAAACAGTTCACTCGCCACGATTTCATGGATCAGAGTGCGGAAGCCAAGCCCCTTCGCTTTTGCCTTGGAGACGATGGTGTCGATTTTTACACGCTGCGTTCGCATGGGTGGTCCTCCGGTCGCGTAGGTGATGAGTTTTGTGCTAAACGCTTGTGCTATCTGATCTTGGTCGGCCAGTAGCAGTTTCTTATACTCGTCGATGTTCCTGAAGGAGCGACCATCGGGCAAAACATCGGCTGAATCGACCGCTTTGCCGGTGCGAAAGTTCGCAGGACGACCATCAAGCACGTATTTCTCACGGTAGCCTCCGATCACGTCGAAACTCTCCAGCGCGAAGCCCGGTGGATCAATTTCGACATGACAGCTGGCACAAGATTCGAGCTGACGATGCTTGGCGAGTTGCTCGCGGATGGTGGTGGTGCCACGCGTGTCTGGGTCCAACGATGAAACATTGGCAGGCGGCGGATTGGGGGGCGTGCCAAGGATTTTATCCAGCACCCAAGCACCCCGAATCACTGGCGAGGTGCTGGTGCCGTTCGCGGTGACTTTGAGGACGCTCGCCATCGTCAGCAGGCCGCCACGATGGCTTTCGGGCGGGATTTTTGTCTTGTGGAAGTCCCAACCGTCCACGCCCTCGATGCCATAGTGCTTCGCAAGCCGACCGTTGAGCATGGTAAAATCAGACGCGATAAAATTGGCGATGCTGAGGTCGTCTTTGAGTACTTCTTCGAAGAAAAGCTCCGTTTCACGCTGCATCGACTCACGCAGCATTTCGTCGAAATGCGGATACACAATCTGATTTGGCATGGTGAAGTCGAGATCACGCAAATTGAGCCATTGGCCAGTGAAGTTGCGAGTGAATGCTGCCGCTTGGGGACTTTTGAGCATCCGCTCGACTTGCGCTTTCAGCACTTCAGGCTCGTTCAATCGATTCTGTTCCGCCAAAGTGAGCAGTTCTTCGTCAGGCATTGAACTCCACAGAAAATAGGACAAACGGCTAGCCAAGGCGAAGGCGTCCAACTTGCCAGGCGCTTCCCTCATGAACAAAAATTCGGGTGCAATCATGATGGCCCCAAGCCCGACGCGAATGGCTTTCTCAAACGATTGCGGCTCGGCCAACTTCGCGGCAACGAGATCGAGATAGGGCTTCATATCCGCATCTGTGACCGTGCGCCGAAAGGCACGACGAGCAAACTTTCGCAGAATACGATCCGCATCCACCATAGGTGAATCCGATATGACCTCGACACGATCACTTTGGTTGTAGATGGGCGACTTGCCTTGCTTCATGTCGCCAAAAATCTGGCGGTGACTTGCGGGCGGCCACACATCGTTGAGTGGGCCTTCCATCTCCACCCAGTCAATGGCCAACCCAGGCCCATCCCATGCCTCCGCGCCGACTTTGCTGACTGTCTGCGCATTGGGAAGATTATACGGCAGGATGTTGATGGAGGTTCTTGGCTCCATGTGATCCGTGAATTCGATCAACGTCGGTTTGTCGGCCGGCGCATCGAAATAACTGACAAGGTGTGCCTTCGCTCCCCCCATGCCGCCACCGCCACTTTTCACGCTGAAGGTCACCGGCTTGCCCGCACTCTGAATCCCCGACACCGACATGCGGAAACGATATTTTCCGCGCTCACCGATGTAGAACATCGTTGCGGACACCCATTGCGACGATGAGAACATCACCACACGCCCGTCCTCCTGCTTGCGGAAGACCTTTTCGCTATTGGACTTCACTTGATACGCCTCCTTCAGTCCCACGTGCTTCTGTTCAAGCTTTGGAGCCTTGGGACGATTCGTGATCGCCTGATCCAGTGCCGCCTCTGCCGCGATCAAATACTGATCCATGAGAAATGAAGACGTGTGGAGAGCATCGCCAACGTTATCGAAACCATTTGCTGCCGTATCCATCGGCAGCATGTCCTGCAGCTTGGCATCCGTGCCGAGCAGATCATTCGCCGTGTTCTCAAACTCGATGCGGTTCAGCCGCCGCAGCACCACGCGCCCCTCTTTACCACTGACGGCATCCAACTGAGTTCCGATCCATTTCATCAATTCACGCACCTCACTTGCTGGAGGGCGCGGCTTTGATTTTGGCGGCATATCACCCTTCTCGATCTGTTCCAGCACGCTTTCCCACAACTCACGATTATTTTTAATGGTGAAGTCAGATTTCAAATCATCGACACGCCAGTCACCCTTTGGTTTCTCACCGCTGTGGCACTTCACGCAGTGCTGATCGAAGAAAGGCTGAAAAGGCGCACCTGGAACGGCTGAAAGGCAAGCGTTCACACTGATGAGCGTGAGTGCTGAGTATATGAAATGTCTCTTCGGTTTCATGGAGTAAGGACTTGCCAGAAGATCTCCTCGGGCTTGGCATATTCATCAGCAAGATGATCATGAACCGGAGACGTGCCTTTTTGATGATCCATAATGGCGGCACGCTTGATGGCGAATTGGGCTGGCGTGAGTTTCACACGTCGAGTTGGAGGCACGGGCGGATCCTTGCCATGAACGAGATAGGTGAAGAAGTCGCCCTGATGCCCCGCCGCAAGAATGGCATCACGCACCAACCAAAAAGCGGCCCGGTGATCACCATGCGTGTCTGCCTCATGCGTAACGTAGATTTCCTTGGGGCTCCGAGTCCTAATAATCTCCACCAAGTCACCAATGATGCTCCCTTTGAGATACGGAGCTGACTTGCCATGCACCTGGGTGTGATAATCAGGAACGGTGAGCCCGTAGGTTTCCCGTTGTTGGGTGAACATCTGCCTCAAGGCACTGCCCTCGGCCATGAGGTAAATCTTCTCCAAGCCTGAATCGGGATAGCCGAGAAACATCAACTCTGCTTCTGGCACTCCAAGTCGCGCCGCCGCCCTCACCGAATGCATCTGCCTCAGCGCCCCTGCTTGCTTGAAGTCATCTGGCGTGAGTTGATCGCGTTCTTTGCTAACAGCGGCAGCTGTCAGATTTGGATGTCCATCTCCATTGGTGATCACCACGATGGCTACGCGCTTCTTTTTCTCCAACGCCTGAATCAAGATGCCCGCGCAGCCAATCATCTCATCGTCTGGATGTGGAGCGATCACCAACAAATCAAGCTGGGAGTTCGATGCCTCCTTAACCTTCACAGCGTCCTGAGATCTCGTCGAGACAGTGGAAGCCATGAGAAGGAAGAGGATCTGACGAAGAGTCATGCTGCACATACGTCAGCAGACCTGCGGGTTTTCTTCTTTCCGCTCAGGATGCCACTTCAATGTGTCGCAGAAGCAGGCGCTGACAAAGTGGCGGTCTTCCAGGTTGTTGGGGCATCGGGTAAAGTCGCTGCGAGAATGCTGAGAATATGCGTCCGTTCTTTTGCTGGGAGATAGCTATATGTGCCGGAGGTGTCGGCACCTGTGAGCACCGCTGTAAGTCTCTGGAGCACCGTTTTCTTCAGAGGTGCAGCCAGATGCTGGAACGTCAGGGAATAAATCATGAAACTGCAACGGTATTTGAAGAGACGGTTGAGGAGCTGGAAGTCCTTGAGGCTGCGACCGTCGGCAGTTTGCGGCGCACGCTGCGAGAAAGCGCTTTGAAATGCGGGATCGCCTTCGATTCCACCTTCGGGCAAAGCGGCCTCATCTTTAAAGAGCAAGGCCTCGAGCACATGCTCCGCGCAGTGGTCGATGATACGCCGAGCGGTGCCGACGGGTTCCTGATCGATTTTTTCTCCCAGCTCACGCTGCAGACTCGTTTGCATGTTCATGGCACGCAGGGTGGTTTGATTGGCCTTGGTCAGCTCGTTCTGGACGGAGGTCTGATGCTCTAAAACCATGAGTGCAACGATGTCACTGGTCTTGCGCGGATAAGGGGTGGTGTCAAAAAACTGGTTCAAGCGCGTGACATTTGCCCCAGCTTTGAAATTCATTTCACAGGTCTGGTCACTTTTTTCGATGACTGTGACATTCCCACGGTGCAACACACTGCCGTGCCGTCCAGTGACATACCAACCGCCCCAGCGATCACTAAACGGCGTGGTCGTATCGACCACGGTGCTGCCTTGACTCATGATGGGATGACCTTCTGGTCCTGGAAAGACTGAGCGGACGATCACGCCTGGAATTTCCGGCGTGAACGGGCCACCATGGCAACTGAGACAGCTCTGATCACGCTCAAAGTGGAGAGGCTCCGAACTTGCTGTGTTTGGATCGAGCAAATAGAAGATCGGGCCAAGCTTTGGATCAATAGTGCTGACCTCAATCGAGCCACCGAGGCTGTAACCGATGTACGCATCGTCACCAAAATAGACCACGCGCGGCGTCTGCGGGCTGATGCGGTCGTTTTGCTTGCTTGTCTTGGAGAAGACCATGACCTGCGATTCCTGCGGAATCTGGAACTGCTTCATCAGGCCGAGTAAAATGCTCCAGGCATCTTTGCGGTCGATCTTGACCTTCCCTGCGGCCATCAGTCGCTCCAACTTCTGTGCGGCATCGTTGGGGGTGGTGTCGGAATAGCGGATGGGATCATTTTCATACTCGTCAAGCGCGCACAGATGGCTGCTGAAGGACAGCAGGCTGAGCAGTGCGAGGATGCAAGTGGAGTTCATCATTGAGTTAAACTTTACGAGGCACTGCCGGTGAACTTGCACTGTGGGACATGGTCATCAAGACAGGCTCTGCCTCTCGCAAAATCAGCACTACGACATGAAAAAGCCCGGAGTGATGGCCTCCGGGCTGTGAGGGAGTGCTGCGGCGGCGGTTTAATGCGAGCAGGTTTTGCAATCAGCTGTTTTCTTGGCGCAGCAGGGCTTGGTGCAGCCGACGGGACAGGTGGCTTTTTTGGTGAACGGGCAGGTGCCGTTGCAATTGCTGAGGGTGAGGCTGAACGCGACGACGGCGAGGGTGAACAGTGTTTTCATATTGTGGTGGTGGTGTGTTGTTGTTGGAAGTGGGCGAATGCCCGAATGAGCTGAGCATGCCCTGAGGGATAGCTCTCTGGCAATGACAAAATGGCTTTTAGCTGATCTCTGTCGCCTGCTCCCGCTGCTTCTTGGCCCACTCTCTGCGTATGCCATACTCCCACACGCCCCAAGTGGCGATGTAAGAGACGAGCGCGCAGATGGCTCCGAGCACGATGCCGCCGACGAGCATAACCGGCGCGTGCTCTTTGAGAACGACCCACGCTTCAACCATGGATTCCGGCAGGTGATCAGGGAATGGCGTCGATGGCACGGTGGTGTAGAGCGCCAGGAACCACTTACCGATGGCATACTCCAGCGGTATGAGCAGCGGTAAGGTAAAGGGGTTGCTCACCCAGCAGAGCGCGAGCGCGATGGGGATGTTCACCCGGAAAATGGCGGCCAAAATCGTAGCGACTGGCATCTGGATCGGGAGCAACTGGAGCGTAATGAAGCTGCCAACAGCCATGCCGCCTGCCAGCGTGTGCTGCGTGGGCCTCCACACCCTTTTATCGAGGAAGTGCCGCGCAAACCAGCGCATGACGGGCCGCTGCCGCAACTTGCGCGGGTGTTTCAGGAAGCGGTAAGTCTGAAAGACGGACCGCCGGAACCAAGCTCTGGCTTTGATTAGCATTTCAATGTTTTCCAAGGTAGGCCCACATAATCAAGGCTCCGCCAAGCGCGATACGATACCATGCGAAGCCGTTGAATGTGTGAGATTGTACGAAACGAATCAGCCACTTTACCACGATGAAGGCAGAAATCGCGGAAACGACGGTGCCCAATGCTACCATGCTCCAGTCCTCACTTGCAGCAGAGCCGTCTTTGAATGCCGATAGGATTTTGTAACTGCCTGCAGCCATCAAGGTGGGAATGCCGAGGAGGAACGAGAACTCAGTGGCCGCCGGGCGCGCCACACCAAATGCCAAGGCCATCAAAATGCTCGCTCCCGAGCGTGAGGTGCCTGGAAACACAGCGGCGAGCAATTGCGCCAACGCCACGGCAACAACAACACTCCAAGCAATGCTGGTAGTTCCCTGTTTCCCCCTATGCATGGCCTCCAACACCAAAATAACGACGCCGCCAATCAAGGTGGCCCATGCAACCGGTGGAATGGTCTCTGGCAGTTTGATGTCGAATTTTTTGATCAGCAATCCACCAGCAGCGGTGATGAAGAAGGCGACAAAGATTTTGGCGAGATAATCCCGCGTCGCGGCTTGCTTGAGCGTGCTGGCAAGCTGCTTCACCCGTTGCATGAAAACCGCCAGAACTGAGAGTACGGCTCCACTTTGGATGACGATGTGCTGCACTACATAGCAAATAAGACGATGGTGGAAGCAGTGGGAGACAAGTCGGGCCGCGTCACCTTGGATGATTTTGACAAGGTTTGATTTAGAGTATTTTGTTTT
>JANOBP010000368.1:0-19512 GCA_031411715.1 Verrucomicrobiaceae bacterium
GAATTGGAAACCAGCAGCCAACCAGTTTGCCATCCAATTCGGCGCGCGTTTTTTTGATCCGCAGCTAGCTGCGGATCAAAAAACGCAGCCCAAAACCAAACCATAACCAAAACCCCGAAACACAAACTTTCGGACATGCCCGTTGCAGGAGGTGGACCTCTGCAAAAAACGGTTTTTCGGAGTGGGGAGGCCCCTGGAGCACTCTGGAAAATGATTTTCCGCAGGGGATGCGCAGCTCAGGCTGTGCAAAAAACGCTTTTTGGAGGCAAACGGGCATGGCGGAGGGCCGTGATGACCGTTTTTCAGGCCTCCTGACGCCAAACAGATACCAAATCCATGAAAGTCTTAACATGGGACTCAGGATATACTTGGGATAATCCTAATTTGAGATGGGGAAATCCCTCATATGTGCTCGAATTTGGTGATCCCGGATATGTCGGACCTCCCCCAGCAACCGCTCAGACGAAAGGAAACCGCATTATGAGTAACAACGCCATTCCAGACAACAAACCTATCATCAAATCCATGGCCGAGGACGCCTACGACGGCTGCGGCACCGCGCAGGACGACGTGGGCCTGAAACAAACACGCCAGGCCGACTTGGGCAGCCTGCTCACCGCCATCAAAGGCACCGCGCCCAGCTCCCCGCTGCCGCCCGGTGCCCCACCGGCACCACCAGCGCCGCCACCCGCACCGGGGCTGGATTACCTCTACGATGAGGCCAAGCTGGCCACCCGGCAGGCCAAAGCGGCCCACAAGGCCAAGGATGAGGAGGTCTATGACTTCCTCGTGGCAGCCCGCAAGGTGCTGGAGACCCCGCTGGGCAAGCGCTGGTCCCCCGAGTGGGTGCTGGCAGGCTTTAACAACGAGCCCGGCTCCACCGCTGTGCCAGACACACAGAATAAGCGCTTTAGCAGCATCAACACCCTAGCCATCTACCTGGCCCAGCACCCCACCTATCAGGTGCCCGGCGGCACACCGCACACAGAGGTCACCGCCACCCGCGCCCAGGCCCTGCATTCCCAGCTCAGTGATGCACGTCAGGCCATGAGTGATACCAAGCAGGCGCAGATGAACGCCGAAACCGCCCGTGACGCCGCCTACACCGCACTGCGTAAGCGCCTGATCGCCCTGGTGGATGAGTTGACCCTGCTCATCGGCCCGGCGGATCAGCGCTGGGAGATCTTTGGCTTCAACATCCCGGCCAACCCGCGCGTGCCGGAGCCCGCCACGCAACTGCTGCTGACCCTAGCCGGAGATGGCCGCATCATCGCCGAGTGGGTGCGCGGCACCCGCAGTGATGACAACCGCGTGCTCATCCAAGTCATCGGCGTGGACACCGAGTACCGCGAGTACAGCAAGAGCGGCAACACCACTGAGGAAGTGATCAAAGGCATGGCCTCCGGCACCACCGTGAAGGTCAATATCATCGCCCTCAATGGCAGCCTGGAGGCCAGCAGCGGCCCAGAAGCACAAATTTCCGTGCCGTAAGGCATTGCGGCATGGGGAACCGGTACGTTGCCGGTGTTGTCGGGGTTGGGGCGGGGCGGTCCTATGGTGGGAACCGCTCCGCCTTTTTTTGGGATGAGCCCACTGCAAGTGATCCTACTCGTCCTCCTACTCGTCCTCGATTTTGACGCGCCGCAATCACCCGGAAGCTCCGCACATCAAAGTAGTAAGAGTAGGAGTCAACGACCCCAAGCTCAGCGACTCCGGGCCGGGGACGCGGGTGTGAACACGGCGGCGCAAGGCGAAGGCGCGGGCTGTGCTGGGTTTCATGGCGAGTAGCACAGCCCGTGACTGAGCCGGTCGGACTACAGCCGTGCGCGGTAACTGAACGCCAATGCCCGGAGTTCGCTCCAGCATGGTTAGGCGTTTCCGGTGACATGTTCGACGACTGATGAATCTTCATTGCCGATTGATGACCAGAGACGTTCAACGTGCTGGCGGTCGGCTGGAGAAGGACGATAACGCCAGAAGACAGTGAGCATACCTTTGTGGTCGTGCAGGCGACTCAGCCGTTTCTTGGTGGGTGACTCCATAGCGCCGAGCACAGCAGCGAGACGGTGGTAACGAAAGCAGGAAATCTCGTTGTAGCTGCATGGGCGTTCGTAGCCGGGCGGCTCGTTGCGCAACTCGCCGCAGTCGCCCATGCAGCATCCCTCGCCGGAAACGGGAACGTGCTCGAATTCGTGACAGCGCTCGCAAAAGACGCGCAGCTCGGCCAGCGGATACTCCCAAGGCTCCGCGCCAGCTCGATAGGTCGTATGGTGAACCTCCAGCGGGGTCTCAGTGTCTCCGCACCGAGTGCAGTTCCATCCGGCAAGCTGCATTGCTTCGAGTCGCGCTCGCTGCCATTTGGGGTGGCGTAGCTTTCGGCCGTAGGGAGTCTCGGCGAACTTCTCGAATTCAGGTTGCCAAGAGCTGTTCATTTACATGACACGCGAGAAATCGCCTAACGTTTGAGCGCTGGCACCCGCTACAGGGAGCGCCGCGTCGCAACAGGGTTGAGGGTAGTAGTAAAGAGGGTCACTTCGACTCGGGGCGAGTAGCGGGTTGTCCAGCCGCGTCTTGTTCTGCCTTCTTGTTCTTGGGAGCAACGCGGCTCATCTGAAGCTTCTCAAGGTCGATCTCGTATGAGTCCATGTCGGCGGGATGAATGACCGTGTAGGACCCATCGTCGTGTGATTCAAACTTAGTCGGTGCCGAAATCCAAATTGTCTTTTGGTTGCGGTTCCAACCAGCGTCTCCTCTCCAGTAAATTGATGAAGTTGATCGCTTGAAGTCCGGGAGCTTCCGCGGATCGAAGAGATCTTCAACCTTGAAAAGGTCCTTAAGCGTCCACTGAGCCAGACGCTTGCCCTCGAAGTCGTAAACTGCTGCAATCTGCCCGTAGCCTACGCCAAAATGCTGGTCGATCGTGACTATGTGCGTCCCGGCGTCGTTGATGAAGAGTAGTAGCGGATGCCCCTCGACGTCGAACTTTGTGACACGCTCGTAAGTCTCCATCTTCTCATTGTATGAAAAAACGTTGAACTCAGTATGCTTCCAGTAGAATCGGGAATTCTCGACCGAGTCGGCTGCCTCGATCCGAACTAGATACTTACCCAGAGGCGACAAAAATGCCTCAGGCGTTGAAGGTGCATAGGAATCGGCATTCGCACGCGTGCCGCATCCCAACAGCACGACGAAGGCTAAGGCGAAGTGTATTGCTTGCATGATTCTTTGGCAGAACTTGAGGATCATTCACAGATCGTGAGGTTTGTCAGCACCTTTATAGCCGACGGTTTTGTTGGAATAGTACGGGCTGCGTCGCTCATGGGTGTGGATTTACCCTCCTATGTTGGAGTACGGCAACAAAAATGGAGAATAACTCCAACATAGGAGGGTAAAATCCATGTGTGGATATTCCAAATCCTGAACCAAGTTTTGAGGAACGGCTGCGCGGCGTGATGCGGCTGAAGCAGTATACTTGGGCCAGACGGAGGAAGACTGTGTGCCGTGGGAAAGAAACACCGCGAGAGGCTGGAACACCGCAGAGGACCTGAAATTAAGAGGTCGGTGAAGGTCCATCGGGCTTTCCGTCACTCACTCGGCCTTCGATTTCCGTGTCTTCCGTGCTTTCCGTGGTTGGCCATTTCTGATTTTGGGTTCAAGCGCGCTGGGGACAATCGGTGCGTCCTCGATTTTGACGCGCCGACGCGTCGAGGCTGCGCCTTGAGGGAGGAGGAGTAGGAGTCGGAGTCGGAGGAGGATTCGGAAGCTCTGCTGCACTTCACACGCCTTTTCGAGGACGAGTTCGAGTAGGAGGACGAGGACGACTTTGAGGGCGGGAGCAATGCCGTCGGTTACTCCAAGGGCCAATACCAGGGCACCATGATGAGGATGACGAGGAGCATGGCGGCGGTGAGGCCGCTGCCGACTTTGAGGAAGTCGGAGAAGCGGTATTTGCCGGGGCCATAGACGAGGATGCAACTGGGCTCGAAGGGGGTGAGCACGCTGACGGAGGCACTGAGCATGACGCCGATGGCGAAGGCGCGCTGGCTGGCCTCCATGGTGGCAGCGGCTTGCAGGGCGACGGGCAGAACGACGAGCGCGGCGGCGGCGTTGGACATGGGCTGCGTGAGGATGACGGTGAGGATGCAGAAGCCTGCGAAGACTCCACGGACGCCAAAGGGCTTCATCCAAGTGGTGATGGACTCGGCGATCATGTCGGCGGCGCCGGAGCTGCGCATGGCCTCGCCAAAGGCCATCATGCCGCCGATGAGGATGAGGAGCCGCCAGTCAATGTTGCCGTAGGCGGTCTCGAGCTTGATGCAGCGCATGAAGACGGCGAGCAGGGCGACGGCGACGAAGGCGATGGTCTCGGGGACGTAGGCTGGCCAGAGGCTGCTGACGAGCACGGCGAGGACGAAGGAGGCGAGCAGGATGAAGCCGCGGCGGCGGGTTTCGGCGCTGAATTGATGCTGGCTGATGAGGACGATCTCGCCGCTTTCCTCCATGGCGCGGAAGCGCTCCGGCGGGCCCTGGAGGAGCATTAAATCGCCGGCTTGGAGTTTTTCGTCGCCCATGTGGCGCATGAGGGAGCTGTCGCCGCGCATGAGGGCCATGACGGAGAGGCCGGTGCGCTGGCGGAAGTTGCTCTCACGCATGGATTGACCGACAAAGCTGCAACGTGGGGTGAGGACGACCTCGGCGACTTGGGCGTTGCTGACCTTGATGCCGGAGCTGCGCAGGGCCACGTCTTCGAGGATGTCGATGCCTTCGATCTTCTTGACCTTCATGAGGTTCTCGACGTTGCCAGCGACGAGGACGATGTCGCCTTCCTCAAAGAGCTCGAGCGGATTGGCGTCGAGTGCCTGGACCTCACGGCGGATTTTAAGGACTTGGAATTCGAGCGCGGAGAAGTCGGAGTCGAAGGCTTTTTGGCCGATGAGCGGGGAATTGGCCAGGATGACGACCTCGGTGAGGTATTGGCGCATGACGTCGCTTTCCTTGCCGTCCGCGCGGTCGCGCTCTGGCACCATGTGGTTGCCGATGAAGGCCATGTAGAGGATGCCGACGACGACGATGACGAGGCCGATCTCGGTGAACTCGAACATGCGCAGGGGCTGCATGCCAAGCTTGTTCATGGCACCGCTGACGGCGACGTTGGTGGAGGTGCCGATGAGGGTGCAGGTGCCGCCGAGGATGGAGGCGAAGGCCATGGGCATGAGCAGGCGTGAGGGGGCGACTTTGACCTTCCGCGCGAGGCCGATCACCGGGCCGACGAAGACGGCGGTGACGGTGGTGTTGTTCATGAAGGCCGAGACGGAGGCCACGACGGACATGAGCACGGCCATGAGCCAGGTGGGCCGGCCACCGAGGCAACTGGCCAGGACGCCGCCGAGGGCATCCAGCACGCCGGTTTCCCTTAAGGCGGCACCGATGACGAAGATGGAGGCCAGCAGGATGATGACGCGGTCACCGAAGCCACTGAAGGCCTGATCCACACGCAGGATGCCCGTGAGGACGAGCACGCAGAGCATGGCCAGAGTCACCAAGTCCACTGAGATCTTCTCGGTGGCGAAGGCGATAACGGCGATGATCAAAAGACCGATGACGATCCAGGCGGGGTCCATGGTTGGGTGGAATCAGTGGAGCAGAAGGCGGCGCGGCTCAAGAAGCAAGCACGTCACAGCGCCCGATGATAGGATTGTACCTTGGCGATGAAGGCATTCCATTTGGCACCGAGGCGGCCGTGATCGAGAAGGAAGTGAGGGCAGGGCTTGTGACCGAGGTCGCGGTGGTCGTCATGACGGATCATGCGCCAGTGCATGTGCGGGACGATGTGGGAGATGGGGATGCCATGCTCTTTCATGAGCCAGGCAGCGAGGCGTGCGGTCTTGTCGATGGTGCGAGCGCGGTCGTTGCCGCGGTTTTCGCACATCTCGATGCCAATGGAACTGCGATTGCCGGGGCCGTCGTAGTCGGCGTGCTCTCCGCGCTCGCTGGTGGGCAGGCTTTGATAAATGGAGTGATCATCGACGGTGAAATGCCAGCCGATGTAGCCGATGGAGTTGTGGCGGCCTTTGAGGGCACCGGTTTTCAGCATCTGGGCATGCGCGTAAGCATTGCCGCCGCTGGAGCGGTTCTCCGTGGCGTGAATGGTGATGTAAGCGGGCCGCATGGAGCGGTTCTGCGTGCGGGAGTAGCGACCGCTGGGTACGAGATCGACCGTGACGCCGGGAGGTGACCGATGGGTGCTGACACCGCCGCCGGCGCATGAGGCCAGGAAGAGAACACTGACGAGGAAAAGGGGGCGTAGGTGCATGGGTGGTAGTTTGTTTGGGAAAGTTCGTTTCGTCCAGACGCGAATCGTGTGCCAGAATGTTGTCCATGAGTTCGATCCATGAAAATGATACGGTGGTGATGCTGCACGGACTGGCGCGGACACCGCGCAGCATGCTGGGGGCTGGGCTTTGGTTTCAGCGCGCTGGTTTCGAGGTGGCGTATGTAGGCTATCCCTCCCGGAAGATGGGCATCGAGCAGGCGGTGCATGAGCATGTGGCACCACAGCTCCAGAAAATCGCCACGCGGCCGGGTATCGGGCGTGTGCATTTCATCACGCACTCATTAGGAGGCATCGTCTTCAGGGCATGGGCGGCGGGTTACGCGGAAAAATTTCCACTCGGCCGTGCCGTCCTGCTGGCACCGCCGAATCAGGGCAGCGAGATCGTGGATCGGCTGGGTGGATGGAATGTGGCCCAGAAAATCATGGGGCCGGTCCTCCAAGAGCTGGGCACGGGTGAAAAATCGACTCCAAGGCGCCTGGGGGCTGTTCCGGTGGAAACGGCGGTGATCATGGGAGACCAGGCCAATCTGCCCTTTTTCCGAAAATGGCTGGGTCCAGACTCCGATGGCGTGGTGCCGGTGGAGGGTGGCCGCGTGGAGGGCTTAGCGGATTTCCTTGTCCTCCCTGCGGGTCACACTTGGATCATGTGGCGGCCGACGGTTTTGGCTGCGGCGGAGTATTTCATCCGGCACGGGCATTTTGAGAGGGCCTGACCTGTCTTGACCCAAGGTGGCCATTGGGGGCGATGTGTCGTGAATGTCACTGATTTTCAGAGCATTCGCTCGTTTGCGAAAATATTCTCATTTTGGGCCATCATTTTCGTTGTTTTTCCGCCTGAAATATTTTTTGGGCGTGGAACCCTCGAAACTGCGACATCAAACGGTTTCTAATCCCATCAGAAGGATTTTCTTCTAGCTAAAGCACAAGATATTGTGCATCATCGCCCCCGCGCTTCGGATATATAGTATTTACGACTGTGTCCTCAGTGCCTCCCGTTTTCTCGAATTCTCGCTCAAATCACTCTCACACCGCAACAAAACTGACATGGAAAAAATCTACAAGATTGGCAATCGTGAGTTTCCTCTCGATCAAGCGAAAGCTGAAGCAGCCTTCGCAGCGAAGATGGTTATTAATGGTCGCAAGAGCATGACCTTTAACCTGCTGCCCCTGAAGTACCAGTGGGCTTATGATTTGTACAAAATCATGAAGGCCAATCATTGGGAGCCTGAAGACATCCAGATGCAAAAGGATGTGGAGCAGTGGCGCTCTAACGAAATTACCGAAAACGAGCGCTGGATCATCATGATGGGCATTGGCTACTTCAGTGCGGCGGAGGGCATCGTCGGTGACAATGTGCAGCATGTGGTGCGTGAGCTGGTCACGGCACCGGAGCTGAAGTTGGTGCTCGGACGTCATGCGCATGAAGAAAACATCCACGCGGACTCGCTGCTGTACATGATTTCCAGCCTGGGCATCAATCCGCATGAGTGCGAGGCCATGTTTGAGCAGATCCCGACGATCGTGAAGAAGAACGAATTCGTCACTCGTCACTCCAATGCCCTGCGCCGCGACCTTGATTTGACGACGGTCGAAAACAAGAAATTGCTCGCGAAGAACATTTTCGTCTTTGGTCAATGCATGGAGGGTACGCAGTTTTATGGCCTCTTCGGCATGATCCTGAGCCTGAGCCGCCGCCAGAAGTTCACCGGTATCGGCGAAATGTTTGAGTACACTCTCCGTGATGAGAGCAACCACATCCAGGTCTTCAGAAACCTGTTCATGGACCTCATCGAAGAAAATCCGGAAATCTGGACGGCTGAGTTCCGCGAGGAGCTGGTTGGCACGATGCGGGAAGCCGTTGCACTGGAAAAAGATTTCATCCGTGACTGCCTGCCCGTGAATGCGGTAGGTCTGAGCGCTGAGGAGTTTGAGCAGTACATTGACTACATCGCGGATCGCCGCCTGCTGGACTGTGGCCTGCCCGTGCTGAACCCCGGTGTCAAAAACCCGCTGCCATGGTTGGCGGAGATGATGGACATCAAGAAAGAGACCAATTTCTTCGAGAAAAAAGTCACCGACTACGCCAAGCGCTCCTCCATGGCCGCCTGTTCTGACGACGACTTGTAATTCCGTTCGAGGTGCCTCACCCACACCTATTTTTTGCCTTCCCGCTCCATTTTCTGTTTTAAATCGTTAACGCCCGCCGCCTCCCGCCATGCACACCACACTCCTCCACGAAGAAAAAGAACTCAAGCGCATCGCTCGCTCGCCGAAAGATCAGAAGCCTCAGTATGAGTGGAGTTCCCTCGCCTCCAGCGTGGTGAACATGCCATCCAACGGCATGAAGGTGAACATCGGTGGGGATGACCGTGACTTTGATCTGGGCGAGATCGCGGACACCGTCGGCAATGCGATCACGGATCTCCTGCTCGCCAGGCAGAAGCAGAGCGAAATCTTCAATGACCAAAACCGTCAGCTCGTGCAGTCCATCTCCGTGGCCGTGGCGGCGGAGTTGACACAACGCGCAGCAGATCTTGAAAGCTCCGGCCAGGGCAACATGGCCACGCTGAGCAAAAAAGACATCCACCGTGCCATTGAGCGCGCCTTGGTGAAGCACAACGCCCACGACGTGGCCCGCAGCCTTGCGGAGCGTCGTAAGCGCGTGGATTCCATCGAACTCACCGACAGCAATCTGCCACAGCCCACCCAGGTACTCACCAAAGTCATCCGCCGCAACGGCCAACTCGTCGCTTGGAACCACGACAAGATCGAGATCGCCGTGCGCAAGGCCTTCCTCTCCATGGAACTGGACTCCGGCCCCGCCGTGCAAGTCGCCGAGGGCGTCAGCGCCGCCGTAGCCAATGAGGCCAAAGGATTCATGCACATCGAAGACGTGCAAAACGTCGTCGAAGAAGAGCTCATGCGTCAGGGCTACTTCAAGGTCGCCCGTTCCTACATCCAGTACCGTGCGCTGCGCAATAAGATGCGCGAACTCGAAGAAGAGGCCGCCGTCATTGCCGACGAGCAGGACAGCGATCAGCAGCAGACACTCATCCTCGTCCAAGTCACCCCGACTGAGACCTTTCTCTGGGACGGTCAGGACCTCAAGCGCCGCATCGACTTCGCCTCCCTCGGACTCGACCTCTGCCTCAGCCGTGGCGAGATCGAGATGGAGCTGCGCCGCTCCATCTTCACCGAGATCACCACCGTCGCGCTCAAGGACACCATCATCCTCAATGCCCGCACCTTGATGGAAAAAGACGCCGACTTCGCCAAGTTCGCTGGCCGCATTCTGCTCAGCTACATCTATGAAGAAGTGCTCGGCTGGGACATCGTGCGTGACGGCATCGAGCAACTCCCGCACTTCCACCGCCGCGCCTTCCGCCGCAATCTCGCCCGCAGCATCGAAATCGAGCGCGTACATCCCCAGCTCCTCAAATACGACCTCGACCGCCTCGCGGACGCGCTCGATCCCGCTGCCGACCTCGACTTCGACTTCCTCGGCATTCAGACTCTTTACGACCGCTACCTGCTCGTCGATAAAAAAGTCACCCCAGCCAAGCGCCTTGAGGCCCCACAGCTATTCTGGATGCGCGTCGCCATGGGCCTGTGCGTCGAGGAAAAAGAGTCCCCCGAAGACAAAATCATCGCCCTCTACAAGCTCTACAAAGGCCGCCGCTTCTGCTCCAGCACACCCACACTCTTTAATAGCGGCACCCTGCACAGTCAGCTCTCCTCGTGCTATCTCTACAAGGTGGACGACAGCATCGAGTCCATCATGCAGCGCGGTATTGCCGACAACGCCTACCTCTCCAAATGGGCTGGCGGCCTCGGTGGCTCTTGGACCGCTGTGCGCGGCACCGGCGGCTATATCAAAGGCACCAATGGCGAAAGCCAGGGCGTCATTCCCTTCCTCAAGCTCCACAATGACCAGCTCGTCGCCGTCAATCAGGGTGGCAAGCGCCGCGGCTCCGGCTGTGCCTACCTCGAGATCTGGCACAACGACATCTACGACTTCCTTGAGCTCAAAGTGAACACCGGCGACGAGCGCCGCCGTACCCACGACCTCAACACCGCCAACTGGATCCCCGATCTCTTCATGAAGCGCCTCGAGGCCCGTGGCGACTGGACGCTCTTCCGCTCCAACGAAGTCCCCGACCTCCATGAGCTCTACGGCAGCGCCTTTGAAAAACGCTACGCCGAATACGAAGCCATCGCCGCTCAGGAAAACAGCCCCATCTTCAGCCGCACCGTCAAAGCCACGGACCTCTGGCGCGCCATGCTCGGTTCCATCTTTGAAACCGGCCATCCATGGGTCACCTTCAAGGATCCCTGCAACGTCCGCAGCCCACAGGATCACTGCGGCGTCATCCACAGCTCCAATCTCTGCACCGAGATCACCCTCAACACCGGCGCTGACGAAACCGCCGTCTGCAACCTCGGTTCCATCCTCATCGACAACCATCTTGAAGATGGTGGCGGCATCGACCACACCAAGCTGCGCGACACCATCCGCGTCGCTGTGCGCATGCTCGACAACGTCATCGACATCAACTTCTACCCCACCGAAGCCGCCCGCACCTCCAATCTCCGCCACCGCCCCATCGGCCTCGGCGTCATGGGCCTCGGTTACGCGCTCTATCGCAAAGGCCTGCCCTTCGCCTCCAAAGAAGCCGTCGAATTCAATGACGAATTCATGGAAGCCGTCGCCTACTACGCCTACGAGGCCAGCAGCGACCTCGCCGCCGAAAAAGGCACCTACTCCACCTACAAAGGCAGCAAATGGGACCGCGGACTGCTTCCCCAGGACACCCTCGACCTCCTCGCCAAAGAGCGCGGCATGGAAGTGGATTGCCCGCGCGGCGGCAAGATGGACTGGAGCGGCCTCCGCGCCAAGATCGCCAAGCACGGCATGCGCAACAGCAACGTCCTCGCCATCGCCCCCACCGCCACCATCTCCAACATCATGGGCAGCAGTCCGTGCATCGAGCCCCTGTTCACCAACTTCTACACCAAGGGCAACCTCTCCGGCAAATTCACCGTCCTCAATCCTTACCTCGTCAAGGATCTCAAAAAGCGAGGTCTTTGGAACACCGACATCCAAGCCCGCATCAAATACACCGACGGCGAGCTCGAAAGCATCGACGAAATCCCGCTCGATTTGAAGCGCAAATACGCCACCGCCTTCGGCATCGACTGGGCTTGGCTCATCGACGCCGCCTCACGCCGTCAGAAGTGGATTGACCAGTCCCAATCGGTCAATCTCTTCTGCGGTGAAGGTGCCATGCAGACGCTCTCCCACATGTACCGCGCCGCCTGGCGGAAAGGCCTCAAAACCACCTACTACCTCCGCACCCGCAGCGCCTCCAACATCGAAAAAGCCACCAGCGAAGTCGCCAAAGACATGCGCAGCATCGTCGCCGCCGGCGTCGGCAAGCGCGACTACACCGCCGAAGAAGCCGCCTCCTGCAGCATCGAAGCGATGCGCAATGGCGGGACTTGCGAGGCGTGCCAGTAAAGCTGCCCCTAGTTAGATCACTCTCTCCAGCGGCGGGCAGCAATGTCCGCCGTTGAAGTATTCAGACGCGAGGTTTGAGGTGGAGCAAAAGGAGAATCGGAGTGGCGTAGAATTTCTGTATCTTGCCCACCACAAACGACACTTGCATCCCAATGGGCCGGTACATTAAAGACTATAAACCAGAAGCCGACCATATCGCTGAGGCTAAAGGTGGATGTTGTCTTAGCGAATCAATCCAAAATGTAACCTCCAGGGTGTGGTGGAAGTGCGCCAATCCTGAACATCCCGCGTGGGAATCCTACTTTTTCAGCGTGCGGCCAAGTGCCAAGAAAAAAGGGACGTGGTGTCGTTTGTGCGGAATCGAGAACGATCGTCATTCGCTGGATCATGTTCGCAAGGTCCTCGACGGAAAAGAGATCGTGCTTTGTGAGGAGAATTACACTTCGGCAGATAAACCGCTGAAGGTCGAGTGTCGCGTCTGCGGGAACAAGTGGCAGGCTCGTTTTGCCGATCTCAAACTGGATCATGGGTGTCGGAATTGCGCGACGATCAAGAACACTGCCAAAAGACGTTTCGATTGGGCCTTCGTGCGCCGATTTCTAGCTGATAAGAAGATCACACTGCTTTCCACGACTTATCGAAACGCATCGGAGAAACTAGAGTGCAGGTGTGATGTCTGCGGGTGGCTCTGGCAAACCGCTTTCGCTAACATCAAAAATAAAGAGCACGGCTGTCCCCGATGCGGGTGGGAGCGAACCAACGCACCCCGGAGATTCACACAGGATTTTGTGCGTGACTACATGAAGGCGCGGTCGATCGAGCTCCTTTCGTCCTACACGGGTTCGAGGAAGATCATTCAATGCCGATGTGAAATCTGCGAGCATCGATGGCCAACGACCTTTGGCAATATCCGAGGAGGGGCGGGTTGTGCGTCCTGTGCGGGCAATCTGCCGAAGACCTTGAGCGACTACGAGGCACTCGCCCACAAGTATGGGGGGCGCATTCTCAAGATGGGCAAGGGAACTGATGATGTTTCTAATTGGCAGTGTGGACGAGGGCATACTTTTGACCGCTCTTATTCCAGCGTTCGGAGTTGTGACAACTTATGTCCGGTCTGCTCCGCCTCACTAGCGGAGCGCATCTGCGGGGCGGTGCTCGAGCAGTTGTTCGAGAAGCCTTTCAAGAAGATCAAAATTCGTGACTTGAGAGGATCCGGCGGCGGATACCTAGAGTTCGACTTCTATAACAAGGAGCTGAAAATCGCCCTAGAACACAACGGGTCGCAACATTACCGCGCCATTCGCTCTTGGGGTGGTGACAAGCAGTTGGTGAAAACACGGCGGCACGACGAGTTACGGAGAGAATATTGTAAGCAACATGGCATTCTCCTGATTGAAATTCGCGAACTGGGGGACAAGACAAAGTTGGCTGATCTCGCACGCGAAATTCGAAGGCAGTGCGCTCGATCAGGCATCGCTACCAGAGATGTGTCAGTATCCCACGAATCGTTCACAGCGATGTCATTGAAGACACGGGAGGAACTGAAATACGACGACATGAAGGCACGAGCGGCGGCATTAGGTTTTGAGCTGCTCACACCTACCTATCTTGGAGTGAATGCGCACCACTCGTTTCGATGTGGAGCTGGACATGATTTCCCGAAGTCATTCAAAGGTCTATCTAAATCCAAGCATTGCCCGGTCTGCCGGAATCTAAAACTTTTAAAACCCGTGCTTTTCTCGGATGGCAGAATGTTTGAATCCCTCAAAAGTGCGGGACGGGCATTGGGTGCTCAGGGTGCGTATATCAACAAGGCGGCAACTACGGGCTTGAGATGTCGGGGTCTGCACTGCGTATTGATCACGAGGCAGCAGTTCGAGGGATTCGGCAGCAACCCAGAGCTAAGAGCCAATTTTTGTCGTAGCCACTTTAAGTCTTTGTAGCGCTGTGCGAAGGCGAGAACGGCTCAATAACAAAGATGGCCTGCAAAATGACTGCCTCTCTGCCCCATTGCCGCCGCTACCTAAAGCAGCGAGTGGACGACCAGTTTACCATTGGTTACGATGAGATCGCGAGGTTCGGCGGACGGTTTGAGGCAGAGCACAAGTGCTCATGACGCTGGCCAAAATATAGGACCCTTTAAAAAGCATTCAAAGTCGGAAGCCTCCTCTCCCAGCTCCATATCGCGGATGCCTTTTTTTCATGCGACAGACAGATCACACGGACTCGACCATGCTGAATCTCATCGTGCACGCCGTATTTGAATCGCTTCAGTTTCACCCGGCGGATAGCTTATGAAGCCAGCCAAGAACCGAAGCCTTTAGCTCACGTTTCGATTTACGCCAGAGCCTCCATCAGTTTGGCAAAAATCGTCCCGACTTGGAAGTTGGGCAGCCCTATTTAGAGCTTGGCTTTGGCGGCAGCGCCCTCATACTTTTTTCGATCAAACCAACTCGCGACACACTATGAAAACATTGCTCCTGACCACCCTCGCCCTTCTCGCCGCTGCCACCACGCTTCTCGCCAAGACTGGCTGGGATGACGACTTTGAAAAATCCCTCGCCAAAGCCAAGGAGGAAAAGAAAATGGTGCTGCTCGACTTCACTGGGTCCGACTGGTGCGGTTACTGCATCAAGCTGGATGAAGAAGTCTTTTCCAAATCTGCCTTCAAGAAGTTTGCCAAAGAAAACCTCGTGCTGGTGGAACTGGACTTCCCTCGCGGCAAATCCCTGCCCAAAAAGACCAAGGCCCAAAATGATGCCCTGAATGCCAAGTTCAACGTGAACGGCTTCCCCACCATCGTCCTACTCGACAGCGAAGGCAAAGAAGCCGCCCGCTGGGTCGGTTACGACCCGGAACTGCTCTCCAAGCTCAAAGGAAAAGTCACCACACCCAAGACGGAAGCCAAATAAAGCTCCGCGGACTTCAGCAGCCTGGGAGTCTCTATTCTGACAAGCCTTTGCAGCCCAAGGCGGAACCCAAGGAAGTATCCCCGACAGGAATCGAACCTGTATCTAGTGTTTAGGAAACGCTCGTTCTATCCATTGAACTACGGGGACGCCTGTGAAATCAAGGGTTTGTAATTCTTTGACACACTTTAAAACGAAAAGTTGCACCAAAAGTTGCACCTGTCTTTCCGATTGTTCAGTTATGTTCGGGAACATCCACCAATGATTTTAGGCAGTATTGGCTCATTCGTGGCTTGGATGCAACACGACCGTTCGAGTCTCCCGAAAAAATGTCACGAGTACCCGAACATATGGAAACAATCAAAGGAAGTCCAGACGAAGCTGTGCCGCCCAAACTAGCGTTGCGAAAACCGCACAGGACTGCAAAGATGCTCTCATGGGTGGTACGGCAGACGCATTTCTGGACTCGGCTTTCTTCACGCAATCGTTGGAGAGAGAATTCCCTGCCGCCTTCGTTGTTGCCCGAGATGGCATTGTGGTGTCTGCCGATGCGAAAGTCTGTGAGCTTTTTGGCCGTCCAGAGGTCGCTTTGAAGGGGTGTCCGCTGACCGATTTTGCCGCCTCGGCAATCAAGGAACCGGCCTTTTGGCTTCCAAATCCTGCTGGCATAGCCTCTTCAAGTAGAGAAATTGTTGTCAAAAGGCCCAGTGGATTGGAATTGTCGATGGCTTACGTGTCTATCGCAGATCCAGCCTCTCGAGAGTTCGTCATCAGGCTGGGGAACAATTCGGCAACAAGATTTGAGCCTCAATGAAAAGAAAGGTCGTTTGTTCCTCAAAGATCGTGGCTGTGGTCGGAGGCGAGGCCATGCACAAAAGCCAAGTTCCTTGGGAGACAAATGCTGCGATTGTTTGCGCTTCCAAAAGCATCCGCGATCAAATTTCAATGCTGTGCGCCGTTGTTGAAAAGTCACCCATCAAAGCTGCAAGACTCGTTGCAGCGCGGCAACTTATTCAACTAGCCACCGAAATGGTCGGCAAGATCGAAAACGTCGAGGTCGGCAATCCGGAAATTGCGCATTCAGTAGCAGCGACTTTGTCCGAATGGCCGATTGTCATCAAACATCAGTCGAGTCTTGGGCGCATGGTAGAGGCGAAAGTAAAAGAACTAGCACTCGGTTCGCTTGCTCCAGTACCCTACCGGATTTCAACGGGTGAAAAGTATATCAAGGGTCTAAAGAGGAAGGATGGTGGAAGAGCCCGCGCCTTTGCAAAAGCATCGATCGTTATTTTGCATCAGGCGAAGATGCTGAGAGGACATCAGAGAAATCTAAGCGAGACCAAAAAGCGGATTGCTGGTAAAGAAACCAAGACCGTGAAGGACAAGCTTCGGTCGCGTCTTCCGCTATATGAAAACGTCGCTATCGCTATCGAAACTGATCTTGACAAACAGATCACGAATTTGTGCCAAATGCTTCGGCAAGAAAGTTATAGTACAGATGCGCAGATAAAGAATGCAGTTTTAGCACGCGTCGATCGGCTAGAGGTGTTCACCGCGAGGACTTCGAGCAGCTGGATCGCCGAGCTAGGGCCGCTGCTAGACGAATGCAGTGGCAGGTCCTTGGAGAAATCCGAGAGGCTAGTGTCCGATCTCGTGAGAAGCGTGGCACGCCAGAAAAAGGGCGGTTTACGATCGTACATTCTTCGGCAGATAGAAGAGCGGATGAAGAAGCTGGCACCACAACACAGCGCGCAACACTTCGAACGAATGCAACGGCTTTACGATCCGCTTAGCAGACCATTCGCACCTTCGGACTACGCAGCTTGGTGAACAGGGACAGTCCCCCCACAGAGGTGGTGAGAATAGTGGGGTTTTGGAACACGGACCGGTGTGGCATTGCTCGGCCCCACACCCCCCCACTCCAAATGAAGAACGAATCTGTTTCCCCAATCTGGCTCCAACTCCCCAAACCGCCTGCTCACTGCAAACTCAGTGGCTTGTCCAGGACGAAACTGGATTCATTAATTCGGCCCTGCGCGGAAAACGGATTTAAGCCCCCTGTGAAGAGCAGGTCGCTCAAGAGTTCCAAATACGCGACCCGAGGCATCCGCCTTTACCACGTTCCGTCCCTACTCGCGTGGATCGAAGGCCAGGACTCTGGGACTGCCGTCGCCACTATCGAGGTCGAAGGCCAAAATGGTTAAACCTACCAACAATTTCCGCACGCTGCTTGCTGGCCGGCATGTGGATAACAAGCCAGCTAACCCCAAACAAACACACAAACATGAACACACACAAAGCCGAAGAGGCCCCGACAATAGACGCAGTTATTATTCCAAAAAAGACCCTGAAAGAAATTATCAGTGAAGCGAAGCAAGAGCTCCGCGACGAGATTATTGCCACGCGCCTCAAAACCTCGAAGCTCCTCAATGAGTTGGCGGAGATTGGTGGCGCAGAAGAGTATGAAGAAGTGGTTCTGGCATTTGTAAACGATGCCGGTCCAGAAGGAATCCTTATTTCAAAGCTGCACGCGGTACTTCCCGACAGCGCAGCTCTTACCAAAGCTCGCAACGCTCTCGTCAACAAGGAGAAAATTAAGGCTGAGAAAGACGGCGTGACATTCCTGCTCACGCCAGTAGCAGCATAAAGAATATCGCCCACTTGTTCCTGAAAAGGAACAAGTGGGCACATTTTCCCAAATCCCATATGATAATAATAAACGATTCTCCAGCGATCAACATTGAGGTCTTGGAACCACGCCCAATCAACGTTCGTCACCTTCAGGTCAAAGCGGTCTGCGCTCAGACCAGTTCGTGTCTCGCCACCAGTGAAATGCTGCCAGTGTATGATCTCGTCTTCATCGCAAGCAGCTATAGGCCTTAAGGAAGCATCAGTCACATGGACATCATTTCGAATCGAAAAACCGCAGGAGAAAAAATTAAAGCGCCGTCTGCAATACCAATTCAGAACGGACAGGCACCACTCGATACAGGACCGCAACTCCACTTTTATTCCAGGCAGATTGCTGAAGAACTTAATCCGAAGCAGCATGATGTGGCCGCAGCTACAGTGATCCAAAACTTGTCCTTTTGGCAGAAGAACAACTATAGGCAAACCTTGATCAACGGTAAGAGGTACTGTTTTCGTAGCCTAACGGAGCTGGAAAAAGATTGTCCTTATTTGACGAAATCGGCAATCCACAAAGCACTGAAACGTCTTGAGAAAAAGCTTGGCAATAAATTCCTGATCAAGCGCGACAAGGACAAGCTCTGGTTTTCCATCGCTGAAGAATTAATATCGAAGCTGAAGATCAGAAGCAGACAAGGTATGAGTTGCAATGTAAACGTCATGAACAGTTTTTTCACTGATGATGCAGTTAAAACCGGGAACATTCGATCAGCGGTACTGTTGCAAAATCTGAAGTATCAGCTGAAAAATTTCCAGAAGCCCAAAACCGATGCAGAGGGCAACAAGTATGGCGAACTGAGTCCGAAAAAACTCTGTGGTATTCTCAATTTCTCAGAGGACACAATTCAACGCTCTCTGGCGGATATGTGCCTTAACGGGCATCTGATCAGTCACAAATCTGATCCGTCGTACTATACACTTCCTGACGGGTTTAAGGCACCCGAAAAATCCGAATCAAAGGAAAAACTGGAAGCCGCAGAAGTACATTCTGAAGCCGCAGAAATACACAATCAAACCGCAGAAGTACACAGCCAAGCCGCAGAAGTACACAGTGGGCATGTGCCAATACCCACTCAACGCCTTGTAAATCAAGGGTTTGGGGATGTTGAGAATGCGACATGTATTAGTCAATCTTGTAATCAATGTGAAAATAAAGGTTTCAAGGATAGTTCTCTAGCAGAGACTGCTTCGCAGCTCTGCCAGCCTCCTCTGATTTCAAAAGGCCTGAAAGTGTTATCAGATCTTGCGGAGGATAAATTGTCAAAAATGCGTTCTGATCAGAGAAACAGAATTGCTTATGTCGCTGTGCATAAAGATGCACTGCCATATGACCTGATCGATCCTCATGAAATGCCATATGATCATGACTTAGAAGGACAAATTAGATTCCAGGTTGAGCTTGAAGATGAAATCGACTTGTTGAAAAATTGTTTTCGTCTCAAAGGACATAAAGTTACTGCCGATGATGAGTCTAAATTCAGAAAATTCATGACTGACAATCCAAAGATTTGTTCTTTGGATTTAATCGAGCTTTATGAACAAATGACAAATCCGCTTGTTCTAGCCGACAAGAAGTGGTGGCAAAACCGTAAACGGATTCTAAAACAATCGAGAACTCCAAAACAGTTCCTCAAATACATGCCACAGATTATTCACCTGCTAAATTGGGATGGCGATGAGGAGGAAGGCCATAACGAGGTTGAAATCGAACCACCTTTCAATGATCTGAACTATGCATATTTGGGGTATGCACCAAAAAGCTCAATTGTTCTTCTGGATGATGGAACAGTGCCAACAGAATATGTCGCAGATTAATTGGCTGTGCTTTTTGTTCTGTACATCAATGTCTTTTGGTGCCTGGGCGCTGAGGTGGTCTGGATGTATGTGTTTGCAATTCAACTTAGGCTGTCCATATTCACCTTGCCCGGATCGTAGGATTCGGGGGAAGCCAATGTGCTTCCGAATCGTTCGATTGAGTAGCGGCCGTTCTGAAGGTGAAAGCACCTGATGACGTAACAAAACCTTCAACCGGGAGTGACCATTGGATTGCCGCCAAACCACCG
>JANOBP010000369.1:0-17260 GCA_031411715.1 Verrucomicrobiaceae bacterium
GTATGAGATCCGTCAGGACATAGGGCGCATTCGGGAAAAACAGCAGCCACAGAGCCAGCAGCGGCAGACTACGGCTGAACTGTCGGCTGCGCGGCAGCAGGAGGGCAAAGCCGAGTGGTATGGCGGCCAGGAAGAGATTCCACACCATGAAGCTGAAGTAGTAGCTGCCGGTGATGCGCATGCGGATCAGCAGTAGCAAGGCGCAGAATAGACAGGCGGCAGTTTTGAGCACAAGGGCGCGGATGGTCATGCGCGCACTGTCTGTGATGGAAAAGAGACAGCAAGCCCCGACTACGGCTTCATACCGAATTCACGGTGTGAACGGCGTGTGAAGAGGCTGTCTGCGGCTGTTCAATGCAGATCAACCACCGGACAATGATGCGGGCGCAAAAAGTCGTCTTAGGCCGGATTGATTGACGATTGATGAGCAAGGATTTTTGATTGCTGAGGTGATCCCATTCGCAGAACGCGTCTGATCCTTCGAAAATCAACAATCGAATGCCCATCAATCGTCAATCCATTCCGACATTAAAAAGGTCTCTGCGCCCATGCACAGAGACCTCGGGAGGGTTGGCGTGAAGTTATTTGCCTTTGAAGCCGGTGTGGCAGCCTTTGCAGTCCGCCGCTTTTTTGAAGTCACTGACGCCAGTGGCGTCTTTCGCCTGCACCTTTTTCACAGCGGCGATGAGAGCCGCAGTTTTGGTGGCCCAGACGGCTTTGTCCCCTTTCGGTGGTGTGGCGGCGGCCATGTCCGTGTAGGCTTTGAGCAGCGTGGCCAGATCAGCCTCGGTGGCCTCCCCTTTGCCGACCTTCTTGCAGATGGCATCCTCGGGTTTGTGGTAGTCCTTCATGATGGCCTTGATGGCATCGTCGGCGGTGGCGGTGCTGAGGGTGGCAATGGCGAGCAGTAGTGCGAGTGCGGATTGTTTCATGGGAGTGTGGCTGTTGGAATGCCGCTGAATGCGGTGCGGCGGATTTCATCTCAAAGTCCGCCTTTTGTGAAGCAAAAAAATGCCGTCGCCAAAAAAACGCCTGACCGCTGTGGCGGTCAGGCGTCTTCATGAATGAATCAGGACGTCGAACTCAGTTCGCGCGGCCGAGGTAGGTGCCGTCTTCGGTTTTGATGCTGATTTTGTCGCCAGGGCCGACAAAGAGCGGGACTTGCACGCGCATGCCGGACTCGGTGATGGCTTCTTTATAGACGTTGTTAGCGGAGTCGCCTTTGACGCCTTCAGGGGACTCTTTGATCTCCATGACGATGTTGGCTGGCAGTTCGATGCCGGCGACGACGTCGTCTGCAAAGACGACCAGATACTTCTGGCCTTCGATCAGATAACCGCGGGTCTTGGCGTCGAGTTTGTCTTCACCGATGAGCACGTCTTCAAAGGTATCCGGGTGGATGAAGTGGTAGCCGTCTCCGTCCTTGTAGCTGAATTCGTGGTTGTCGCGCACGAGGTTCACGGACTCGAGCGACTCATTGGAAGTCATGCGCAGGTTGTACATCTTGCCGATGGTGATGCTGCGGACGGACATCTGTACGAATGAAGCCATGCGCGGAGGCGTCTTGAGTTCGGTTTCGGTGACGACGCAGACATCGTTGTTGTGACGGACGGCGTGTCCTTTGCGGAGGTTGATGACGGGGGTAGAGGCCATAAGAGCGTGCTCACTTGGCGAGGCAGCGCCGCAATGCAAGCACCCGTTCACGGTTGGCAGGCTGCGGGGAAGGATCGCTGCTGAGTCAGACCGTGGCCAGCGGTGAGCCGCGCTGGAGCGCCGACGTCCTGCTCTCTCAAGGACGTAGCAATCCTACCGCACAACCACCAATGAGGCTGGACTGGGGGATGCTTCGCCCTTTTTGTTGGCGGCGATCACACGTATCTCGATGAAATCGCCCGGATGCAGGTTTTTCAGCAGCGCCTGCGGATCCGACACCGTGGCGGCGGCGTTGAAGTCCTTGGCTCCCATCGGCTTCATCTGCACACGGTAACGCTTGGCATGCGGGGCAGGGGGCCATTGCACAAAGACATTACCCTTGCCCGTGGCTTGGAGCGTCACCTGCTCCACCGGCTCTGGCATGGGTAGCCGCGCGGGCAACTTCAGGCCAAAACGCAGCCAGCGTGGGTCATCCGCCGGCAGCAGAATCCACAACTCGCGGATCAGGCCGCGCCAGCTCTTCCGCAGCTTCTTCAGCGCCTTGTTCTTCGCCATCACGGCGGTGCGCAGGGCTGACTTGTTGAAATTCACCGCCGAGCGCGCATCCGACAGCGCCTCAAAGGTGTCGTGGCAGATCACCGCCGTGGCCCCCATGTCCGTGCTTTGGTGCTCCGGCTTCAGCTCGAAATACCCCTTCAGACTGCCCAGCAAAACGAGGCGTTTCGCGAAAACCTCCGGCACCATCGTGGAGCCGTCATGAAAACCCGCTGCCCCCCAGTGGACGTTGTACCCGGTGCCAAACAGCGCCGTCAGCCGCAATCGGCAGCGGCCGATCACCACCTCCCCCTCGCGGTCGCGCTCCCGCAGCTCCTTGCGCCGCTGCCCGCGCTCGTTTTTCATCAGGCCCACCTCCAGCTTGGCCGCCCGTGCCGCGTCCAAGGCCGCCTGCATCGCCGCAGCCGTGTTCTGCTTGATGCCGACCTCCTCCCCCAGCGCCTCACAGCCGCTGATCAAGCTGCTGAAGCGTGCCAAGAGCACGTCATCGTTGGTTGGAGTCGGGTTGGCAGCCATGGCAGGGTCAGGACAGGAAAAACACCAAGCGCAGCAGCCAGCCCGCATCTACCGGACCAGCCACACCCTCGCCGCGCAGGTCGGAACCGGCTGTACGAAGGCAAATCGACTCTCCACCTGCCCCGGTCAGACTCAAGCAGTATTTACCGACTGTCGGTGAGTGATGATAGAGACTATGAAACCTCAATCCACGATCCCGCCTGAGGTTCCGGAAGCTACCTCGTATCGAAACCAGAGTCGCAGCAGCTTGTCAAAGACAAGAGATGAACTCACCGACAATCGTTGAGTGAACCAAGAGTATTCTATGACTCAATTCAGCATGGCAGCTAAGTTGGAGGAGTTACAATCATAACTCACCGACAAGCGGCGAGTGGCCAATGAGACATCCACTCATCAAATCCGAAGACCATTCAAGCATAAGGAGATTCAATCACCACTCACCGACACTCGTTGAGTGGTGACAGAATCTACCCCAGGCTGCGCCCATTCTCCGTTCACCACCCCGGAGCCTCCTCCGGGTGCCCCGGCCAAGGCAATTCAACCTCCCGAGCCGCCGCCGGGTTAAATCAAGCGTCCGCCAACCTCTCCCGAGCCTCCGACGGATCACGCCAGATCGCCAATGGAGCCTCCCGAGTCTCGGACAGGGAAAATCAGGGGCGGTTCTGGCTCCTCTGAGCTTGCTTTGGCTAAATCAGATGAGCGAATCGTCCTTCCCGAGCTTGGTGTGGGATCGTTGGTTGATCGTTTTGCTGGAGGGTATGCTGGGGAAGGTTGTCTCCAATGTTGCCGGAGAGGTTGGGGAGGCTTTTTTGGAGGGGGATCGGGTAGGACCATCCTCTCCATGATGTGGCACACCTGTTTTTTTGACTCGCTAAGGGGACCAAGAAAAGCTACCTGATTAACAGTCGTTAATCTTCCTTTCCACCCGCCTTGATCTCGCTCTCGACCACCTTTGATGACCGCTTGCTGCGCTCCCTGTTGGAACGCAGCTACTTCATCGCCGAGAATATGGTGGCTGATGTACAGGTTGGCGGCGGACGGATGCCTTTAATGGCGTTTTCACATCGTCCGTTCGACACTCGCACCGCCTGCATCGTGGCGGCACCGCCTCCGGACGATCCAAAAGGGTTTCTGGTACAATCGCGCACAGTGGGGGCGCCGTTGGTGTTCCTCGGCACAGACCGTCGCTGGGATGTCTGGAGCCAGTCATTGAGCGGACCATCGCTGGTTTGGTCTGCTGATCGTGGCCCTATCGATGCCTTCTTCAAAGCGCACCGTGCCAGCCTTGATCCCAGAGCAATCTTTCGGGCCAAAACACAAGGCAGACTTGATGTGGGACAGCAGTTGTCCTTTGTGGATGCGGGCCTGCTGGAACTGGTGGAGTCAGAGGCAGGTCAGCATCTCTGCCAGCTCGTCGAACGGATGATCCTGACGACACGGGAGAAGCTGGACATGCCAGACTTTGCCTATCTTAAGGAGGCCGATGCGCAGTGGCTGGTGAAGTCCAACTTCTGGCTGCTCACCGCACGATTGCTGCATGACAAGCAGGTTCCGGGCTTCAAAACGCTGGATTTGGACAACCTGGATAATGTCTTCGAGCGGGTTGCGAAGCACTACGGGGCCACGATGGGCCATGAATTGAATCAACGCCGTCGTAAAGCCCTGGCCAAGGCCGCCATGGAGCTAGACCGGCAGAGCTCCCTGCAACTCGTCAGCACCGAGACGCTGGCGAAGGTCTATGAGAATGTCCTGATTACCAAGGAGACCCGCAAAGCCCTTGGCACGCATAGCACGCCGTCCTGGCTCGTGGATCACATGATCCATCGCATGGCACCGTGGATCGAAGAACAGCCCGCTTCGCGCCGGCGCGTCTATGAGCCGGCCTGTGGCCACGCGCCGTTTCTCGTTGGCATGCTGCGGCACTATTGCAGCATGAAACCCTGTCTCGGCATGGCCGATGCAGAGCGGCATGAATGGCTGAAGAACCGGCTCTCCGGCGGCGAAGTGGATGATTTTGCACGTGAGGTGGCTCGCCTATCGTTGACGCTCGCCGACATCCCGAATCCGAACGGCTGGCATTTGGACGAAGGAAACATGTTCGCCACTGGTCAACTCGAGCAGCGCATCCAATCCGCCGACATCATTTTCTCCAATCCGCCTTTTGAGTCTCGCGCGAGCGGCCCTGATCAACTTTTCTATCTTGGGCAGGCTGCAGAATTGCTGCGCCGCATATCACTTCATGCCAAGCCCGGCACGCTGCTGGCCTACATAATGCCGCAGACGATTCTTGACTCAAATAAAGCCACAGAGCTCCGTCGAGAACTGCTGACAGGCTTTGAGTGGCAGGAGATCCTTCGCCTTCCGACGGTTTTTGAAAAGGCAAATGTGGAGACTGCAATTCTCTTTGGGAGGAAACTGGGGCCACGTGAAGTAAGTGTAACCCCCATACGTTGTCGGCATGTTTGGTTGGGTGATATCAAGCAACTGCAAGATTCAGGACTTGCTACCACAGAGCAAGAGCGCACTGCGGCATGCATGCTGGAAGAAAACGATGCCTCCATGCTCACGCCTGATCTTGCACAGGTATGGGACCATCTTCGAAAGATGGCGAAACTTGGAAATATTGCCACTGTTGGGCAGGGCTTTAGTTTCCGTTCTGAAAAAGATCCCAAATACCCAAAGGGAATGGCGAAAACAACAGATCAGTCCAGGGCAGGTTATGAGGCTGGCTTCTTTGATATGACGGATGCTCCGTTTACGCATCTGATCCCGCCTTTGACCTTTATGCTTCGAGACAAGAGAGCAATTCAACGCCCAAGGTCTGGTTACGAAACAGGCGCTCCTCAGGTGGTAATGAATCACTCGCCAGTGAGTCCTTGGCCTTGGCGTAACGTTGCCTACCTCGATACCAAAGGTCATCCAACACGAGGCAGATTCCTTGTAGTGAGGCCAGCCGGCAGTGATGCCACGCCATTGTTTCTTTGGGCGCTGTTGAACTCTCCTGTCGCCAATGCCTTCACGAAGTCTTACTCGGGGAAACGTGACATCTTGTCGGGTACATTGGAGGAACTACCGATTCCTCAGCTCAATGCCCAGCGCGTTACTGCGATTGAAGAAACTGCCAAAGCCTATCGAAAAGCAGCAGCCAAGCTATCGGGAGCTATAGGAAAGAAGTCACGGTCACGCAAAAGGGTGGATGCTGAGAATGCTATTCCACCTCTTCCCGGCATGGAAGAGCATGGTGACCCGAGTTCCGCGCAGATGGAGGAGTTGAAATACCTACATTGGCGCATGGATGCGGCTATTTTGGCTCTCTACCGGCTGCCACCAGCAATGGAGCGCAAGCTGCTCGACTACTTTGGTGATCAAGAACGTGTCGGTGTTCCTTTTCACCAAACTGCATACTTCCCTCAGGGCTTTCAAGGAGGTCAAACGCTCGCCGAACTGCTTGCGATCACTGCTGATTGGGACGCAAACAACGAACGACGGATTGAGCTGATCAAGCGGGAGGAGAATCGGCCGCTCAACGAGGCAGACGAAGCTGAATTGAAGCGCTTGCAGCACCTCGCCACCTTGCGTCGGCGACTTGTCGCCCCCTATCCGATGGCCGAACTCGATGCCGAGATCGCACGACTGAAACGGGAGGGCAAATGGACCGAATGAGCAGCCCGGAGCCATTTGCCTATCCCGTCAAGTTCCACGAACGAAAGCACGGCCCCGGCGGTTATTCCGAATACGCAGACTACAAAGACTGGCTGCGCGATGAGTTCGACTTTCGTTGTGTCTATTGTTTGCGCCGAGAAGCCTGGGGGCCGAGACGGGCCGTTTGGGCGGTGGAGCACTTGGTCCCAAGAAAGGACCGCAAAGACCTCGCCACCGTTTACAGCAACCTCGTGTTCGCCTGCGCCACCTGCAACAGTTGGAAGTCCACTGACCGTATGCCCGATCCCTGCAAGACAGCTTATGGTGAACTGGTTTCGGTGGATGCGGAGGGGCGTATCACTGCGACCAAGCCCAAAGGCAGAACACTCATCAAGGTGGCGCGTCTTAATGACGAAGACTGCACCGAGTGGCGGCGGAAAATGATTCATCTCATCCGCAACTACCGTCTTCATGAGCCCGAAGAATATCAGCGATGGATGGGCTTTCCAGCAGACCTCCCAGACCTAGCCAATCGGAAAGTGAAGCACAACTCCAAGCCGCATGGGGCTCGCAACTGTCGATACGAACAGAGAAAGCGCGGAGAACTACCAACGACTTACTTGTGATGGATTCAGTCGCAACCTCATGGGTCGCAGATCATCTGAGCGACGGAATGGGACAGCACCCTTGAGCGCATATTTGAGGCGGACTGGAGTCTGCGTTAGTGCTATGTGCCGTATCCTCAACCCACCATGAACGCTCGCTCCCTCATCGTCTCCCTCGCCACGATCCTCGTGGTGCCACTGTTCACGTTCGCTGCGGCAGGGGACTACCTCGTTGACGAAGACGGGGGTGCGGGGCCGCTGCCGGCGAGTTTGGAGTTTCATCATGGCGCGTGGAAGTTCGGCGAGGGGGCGATGATCGGGGAGCAGGTGCCGACGGAGAATCACATGGCGACGATTAAGGCGCTGATGGCTTTTGACCAGATGAAGGTGACGTGGAAGATGAAGTTCGCGGTGCCGAAGCAGCGCTTCCTCTTTGTGGCGTGGCCGGCGGAGTCGAGCGGGCATGCGATGGATTTCAACTATGTGCCGGACACGGGTGAGATGTCGCTGGTGCGGCCGAAGTCGAAGGAGAAAGACAGCGCGGTGCTGGCGAAGGGGAAGATCGCCAAGTTGGACATCGAGTGGCATGACATCACCTGCATCCATGACGGCGCGAACTTCACGCTGACGATTGATGGCGTGACGATCTCGGCGGCGGACGAGTCGTTCAACCGGCCGATGGGGCCGTTCTACCTCAACGGCGGCGGCTTCAATGGCGCGAAGTTCCTGGTGAAGGATCTGAAGGTGAGCGCGCTGCCCGGATCTCCCACGACGCGCAAGCTGCTGCCACCCACACCGCCGAAGGGTGCTGCAGCGAAGCCACTGCCGCCATCTCGCACGTATCGCGCTGCGCCGGAAGATCGCGTGCTCGCCGAATTCGAAGGCGAGGGCTTTGGTGACTGGACCACCACCGGCGAGGCCTTTGGCAGCGGGCCGCAGGAGCTGAAGGACTGCAAGAACCGGCCCGCGCGTGCCATCGGTGCTCGCCTTGCCAACTCGTTTCGCCCGAACGACAAGCCAACCGGCACGCTGACCTCGCCTGCGTTCACGATTGATCGCAAGCACCTGCATTTCCTCATCGGCGGCGGACCGCATGAGGGGCAGACCTGCCTCAACCTCATCATTGAAGGCAAGACCGTGCGCAGCGCCACTGGTTGCGGGAGGAAGGACGACAAGCAGGCGGAGATCATGCTGTGGGAGTCGTGGGATGTGAGCGAGTTCCAAGGCAAAAGCGCGACCCTGCAAGCGGTGGACAGTCAAAGCGGCGGCTGGGGGCATATCCAGGTGGATCAGCCGGTGCTTTCGAATGCGGCGCTGGAGTAAACACTCGTTCTTGGCCATCACCTTGCGGTAAGAACACGACGATGGCCGCAAGGCGGTCGGATAATCACCGTTGATCTCAGCCTCACTCTTCCAACAACCATGAATCGCCTCCACCTCGCTGCTTTCCTTTTCACCACGGTCTTGCTCACTGCACAGTCGTATGCTGCCGACGACTTGAAGAAAGTTGCTGCCGCCATCGACGGGTACCGCTTCGAGTTCCCCTGCAAAGACCCGATGCCGGAGAACCCGAAGCCGGGTGCGGACGGCATCTCGGCTCGCATGACGGATGATCCGAAGACAAACGACAAATTCACCGACGTGAAGAAGTTCGGCGGCGAACCGGGCAAGCGTTACAAGGTCACCCTGCGCGTGCGTGGCGTGGTGGAGCCGATGATGTACAAGGACGGCCAGCAGGTCGGCGAGCGTTTCTACATCGGCGGTGTGCCGAACAACAAGACCTACAACATCTACCAGCTCACCGTCTCGTCGCCTGCGCAGCACTTTTTCTTCAACCGCGACGACAAAGTCGGCCACCGCATCTTCACCATCGACTACACCGCGACCATCGAGATCGAAGGCGGTGCCACACTGACACTCCATGGCGACGGCCAGAACGGCCACATGATCACCAACTTCTCCAAGCTCGTCGTGCCCGACGTGGCACCAGCGCCAAAGCCCTACAACGGTCAGTTCATCCAGCTCGATGTGACGGATGTGGTGGAGGTGAAATAAGGCGGGTGCCTTCGGGCTTCCCTTCATTCCCAGTTGCCTGCCGAGGGTGAACCGCTAGCCTCGGGCGCATGGAACGTTTCATATGCCTTCTGGGTCTGGTGGTTTTCGTGTCACTGGCATGGGCCATGTCATCAAATCGGCGGATGTTTCCATGGCGGACGGTTTTGAGTGGGCTGGGGCTGCAAATTGGTCTGGCGTGGCTCATTTTGGGCACGGTGACGGGGAAGCGCGTGTTTGTGTATGTGGACCGTGGTTTCAACAAGCTGCTCGGCTTTGCCAATGAAGGCGCGTCGATGGTCTTTGGGCCGCTGGCAAACGGCAAACTGATGGCGGAGAAGCTGGGGGAGGATAACGCCTTCATCTTTGTCGTGACGGTGACGGGAACCATTGTGCTGGTGTCGGCGCTTTCGTCACTGCTGTATCATTATGGCATTCTTCAATGGGTGGTGAAAGGCGTGGCGTGGGTGATGCGGCGGGTGATGGGCACCAGTGGCAGCGAAACACTCGCCGCTGTGGCGAATATCTTCATGGGCCAAACGGAGGCGCCTTTGGTGGTGAAGCCTTACCTCGCACGCATGACGCGCAGTGAGCTGATGGCGCTGATGGTGCCGGGCATGGCCAGCATCGCTGGTGGGGTGCTGGCGGCCTATGTGGGGCTAGGGATCCCGGCCACGCACTTGCTGACGGCCTCCATCATGAGTGCGCCTGCTGCCTTGATGATGGCCAAGATCCTCCTGCCAGAGACGGAGCAAAGCGAAACGATGAGTGGTGCCAATGCGGAGATCGAGCGCGAATCGGTGAACGGCATTGAGGCGGTGTGCCATGGTGCCAGTGATGGCATGAAGCTGGCCATCAACGTCATGGCCATGCTCATCGCCTTTGTGGCGATGGTGGCGTTGTTCAACTACACGCTCTCCTGCGGCTTGAGATTCGTGGGCGTGAATGAGGCCAAGCCGCTGCAACTCGTGCTCGGCTGGATGAATGCGCCATGCGCCTGGCTGATGGGCATCCCCTGGAAGGATTGCCTCACTGTGGGTGGCATTCTAGGCGAGCGCATCGTCCTCAATGAGTTCATCGGGTATCTCTCGCTCAAAGGTGCCCGTGAAGCGCTGGACCCGCGCAGCTATGCGCTGGCGACGTATGCGCTGTGTGGCTTTGCGAATTTCAGCAGCATCGCCATTCAGATCGGTGGCATCGGTGCGCTGGCTCCGAGTCGGCGTGGGGAGCTGGCGCAGATTGGCTTGAAGGCAATGGTGGGCGGGTTGCTGGCGTGCTACTGCACGGCCTGTGTGGCCGCTTTGGTGATGCCGTGATCAGTGCAGGTTCAGGGTGATGGACTGTCCTTTTGGATCGCGGTAGATGAGATGGTGGCGCGTGATCTCGGTGATGGTGTGCGGCTTGTCGTTAAGCTGAAAGGTGTCGCCGCTGCGGCAATCGAAGAGCGTGTCGGAGTTGAGGATCTGCACTGTGGCACTGTGGGGCGTGGCGAGGGTGGGTTGACCTTGAATGAGGAAATGATGCTGGCCGCTGCGGGTATCCGTGAGGATGACGTGCGGCAGCGTCCATGCGGGCATGATCTCGGATTCCGTGATGAGAGCGTCGAGCCGCCAAGTGGTGTCGCTAATGATCTCCTCGGGTCGGACGTGGAGTTCCAGACCGGTGTGCGAGAAGATTGCCACGCGCCCATCCGTGGCGGTGAAGAGTATGGGCAGCGGCGTGAGATGTGTCTCGACGAGCGTGAGCGTGCCATGGATGTCGGCTGCGGTGATGCGTGGTGGTGGGGCGGCTGGCTTTTCCGGCTTGGTGAGGAGTGCTGCCATGCCAGCGGAGACGGCACCGAGCTGCCAGATGGATTTGGATTCGGCAGTGAGGGCCAAGCGTGAGGCTCCATTCTGCAACAGCATGCTGGCAGCAGGAATGTGGTCGTTCTGCACTGCGAAATGCAATGGCGTGAGTCCGCTGGTGGGCTGACGTGTATCAGGATCGGCACCGGCTTGCAGCATGGTGTCGATGCACTCGATGTGGCCGTTTTGAGCCGCGCTGAGAAGAGCTTTGTCGAGTGTGGCGGCTGCAGGAGCGGGTTTGGCAGTGAGGAGGACCTTGAGGGGCTCGGCGAGTCCGTTTTGAGCGGCTTCGAGGATGGCCGCGGTGATTTGCGCGTGTTCGAGGATGGCCGTGCTCATTTGAGCGGCATCGTTTTGCGCGTGATCGTGCACTGGTAGGACAAGTTGCGTGAGCTTAGCATCGCCAGAGCGTGTGGCGAGTAGGATCATGGATTCGGACGTCGAGGTGCGTGCGGCACCGTGCTGCACCAGCCATTCGGCTGCGGCAGTTTGCCTGGCCCGGATGGCCTGGATGAAAGCGGTGTCGCCGTTTTTGTCCGGCACGTCGATGCTGGTGCCAGCGCGGAGAAAGGCATCCAGGGCCTGCACATCGCCCTTGGCGGCGGCTTGATGAAAATCCGCCACGGAGAGTGAAAAGCCGCGAGCCGTGAGGTCCTTGAGCGCACGCTGCTGCGGGTCCCCGCATGCGGTGAGCATGAGGAGGAGGGCAAAAAGTGAGGCTGGGCGCTGCATGGTCACGGCGGGGTCAAATTAGCGTTAAGCATGGCATCTGCATTCGGCATTCCAAAATTCGGCATTCGACATTCGACATTCCGCTCTCTACCATCGCCGCCCCGTCAAGAAAACGGTCTATTATCACATGTCAGAGCGCATCATCAGTTACGCGGAAGCGATCCGCGAGGCCACGCACCAGGAAATGGCGCGTGACGAATCCGTCATCACGTTCGGCCTGGGCGTGGACGACTTCAAAGGCATCTACGGCACCACCAAGGGCCTGCTGGAGAGCTTTGGCCCGGATCGCTTGTTTGACACACCGCTTTCGGAGGATGCCATGACTGGCGTGGCCATCGGTGCCGCCATGGCAGGACTGCGGCCCATCCATGTGCACATCCGCATGGATTTCCTGCTGCTCACCGTCAACCAGCTTTTCAACATCGCCGCCAAGACCAGCTACATGTATGGCGGTACCTTGCAGGTGCCCCTCGTGGTGCGTTCCATCATCGGAAAAAGCTGGGGGCAGGGTGCGCAGCACTCGCAGGGCCTGCACAGCCTCTTCATGCATATTCCGGGACTCAAAGTCGTGGCCCCAAGCACCCCGCATGATGCCAAGGGCTGCATGATCGAGGCCATCCGCGACAACAATCCGGTCATGTTCGTCGAGCACCGCCTGCTGCACCTCTTCCACGGCCATGTGCCCGAGGGGAGCTACACCACGCCGTTTGGCAAAGCCCGCATCCTAGCTCCCGGCAGCGACATCACACTCCTCGGCATCTCCTACATGGCCGCCGACTGCCTGCGCGCCAAGCACCTGCTCGACGAAACCGGCATCAAGGCCGAGGTCATCGACCCCATCTCGCTCGTGCCCTTTGATTGGGATGCCATCATGACCTCCGTGCGCAAAACCAAGCGCCTCATCGTGGTGGATACCGCCTGGCTCTGCTGCGGTGCCACCGCCGAGATCATCGCCGGCATCGTCGAGCGCCTCAATCCTGGCGAGCACATCGAGATGAAGCGCCTTGGTTTTGCTCCAGCGAGCTGCCCACCCACCAAGGTGCTCGAAGACGCCTTCTATCCCGATCCTGCCAGCATCGCCCTCACCGCCTACGCCATGTGCAACGATGGCAAAACCGACTGGACGCCGAACTACAAAGAGGAAAAAGAGATCGCTGAGTTCCGCGGGCCGTTTTGAGCGGGTCTGCTGCGACTCCGCGCTTGAGTCGGGTGGCCATTTCGGCTAGCCTCCTTGCATGTCCAACGCCACGCTGCTCAAAGAAATCTCGAAGTTGCCTTATGCTCTGCTAGACAAGCTCGTGCCTCGTATTGTGACGTTGCGCGCCCGGAAACACCCGCTAGCGCCGCCTGCCCGCGAGTCGCGACTCGTTGAAAAGATCACCCGTGGAGTCCCTCCCGATTTGCAGGCAGAATATCGCAGCCTCATTGAAAAACGTCGTGCGCATGGACTGACCGCACGGGAACAGCAGCGCTGCATTGAGGTCGCCGATGCTTTGGAGGCATTTTCGGTGCAATGGCTCCGCTGGCTCATTCAACTGGCTCGGCTGCGTGGCCAGACACTTGATGAGGCCCGTGCATCGCTCCGCCTGCCTGAGAAGCCGTATGTCTGAATCACATGTGCGGCTGGCCATCCGCAGACGGGTCAAGGCGCGCGCGGGTCAGCTTTGCGAGTATTGCCGCGCACCAGATGCCTATTCCCCGGCTTCGTTCTGCTCGGAGCACATTCTCCCGCTCAGTCGCGGCGGGTCGTCAAACTTTGACAACTTGGCCTTTGCCTGTTCTGGATGCAATGCCCACAAGTCAGACCGGGTCGCCGCACAGGACCCGCTATCAGGTCACACCACTCGCTTATTTCACCCACGCTTGGATCGCTGGAGTGAGCACTTTATGTGGTCGTCCAATTATCTTCAAGTGGTGGGGCGCACAGACGTTGGACGCGCCACGATCACATGCCTCAAGCTTAACCGTGCCAACCTGCAAAACCTCCGCCTGCTGCTGCTCAAGGACGGCAAGCACCCACCAACCGATGATTAAACCCTCCGTCTCCCGCCACATTCTCGAAGCCGATGGCGATCTCTCCATCTCGCACATCGACGCCTCCACGATCGCTGGTAAGCGCGTGCTCATCACCGGTGCGTCGGGTTTGATCGGCACGGGCATCATCGCGGCACTGCGCAGTCTCCGCATCAGCGGCTGTGACCTGCACATCACGGCGCATGGTTTCTCAGCGCCATCGCAGCATTTTCTCGACTGGCAAAACGAAGGCCACTTGCACCTGCTGCAGTCAAATCTCGCGGAACCTGCCGCTTGGGGCACTCTGCCGGAGGCGGATATCATCATCCATGCTGCAGGTTACGGCCAGCCCGGTAAATTCATGGCGGCACCGCTCAATGCACTCATGCTCAACACCGGTGCCACGGCGGCTTTGCTGCAAAAAATCACACCCGGAGGTAAATTCCTCTTCTTCAGCTCCACAGAGGTCTATCAGGGGCTGAATCGCCCGTTGCTCACCGAGAGCGACATCGGCACCACCACGCCGGATCATCCGCGCAGCAGCTACATCGAGGGGAAACGCTGTGGAGAGGCCTTTTGTCATGCCGCACGTGGCATGGGCATCCAAGCCGCCGCCGTGCGCCTCGCGCACACTTACGGACCCGGCACGCGTGCCAATGACCGGCGCGTCATCAACATGTTCATCGAAAAGGCACTCAAGGAGGGCGTCATCGCCATGCAGGATGAAGGCAGTGCCTTGCGCACTTGGGGTTACCTCACCGACATCGTCGAAACTTGTCTCAACATCCTCATTCGCGGCACCCAGCCTGTCTATAACATTGGAGGCCGCAGCAAGCTCACCATTCGCCAACTTGCGGAACATATCGGCAAAATCTGCGGCGTGGAGGTCACGCTGCCTCAGGCCACGAACAGCGTCGCCGGGGCACCCCAGCACGTCGAAGTCGATCTCACCCGCGCCGAGACTGAGTTCGGCAAAACACAATACGTTTCCCTCGAAGACGGTCTGCGCCGCACCATCGACTTCCAGCGGCAGTTGTATAGTTGTTAGCGCCTAGCGGTGAGAAAGTGCACCTGTAATCATCTCACGCTTGGCAAATACACCGGCGTTGGTGCTTACGATGATTGGCCATCAATCACAAGGTAGCCTTCAAATGTCCAGTGCCCTGACACTCTCTACCAACTCGGGTCCCGCTCTGTCGCTCAACGACTCGGCCTCGCGCTTGCAATTGCAGCCGCTCCAGCCGGATGACCAGCTCTATGCTCCGCTCGACAAGGCTCGTGCCACCCAGGAGCTTTCCAAGCTGGAGATATTCCTGCGTAACTCGGCCCAGACTCCCAACGCCTTTGCCAAATGCGCCTTCGTTGGCAACCGCGGCTCCGGCAAAAGCACCTACCTCTTTCATCTCGAACATGAGCTTGAGCAGGCAGGGCTCTTCACGCCGGTCCATGTGTTCCTCGATCCCAGCCTGGAGTCCGACTGCGACTACAGCGATCTGTTCCTTCTCATGGTCAATGAGATCGCCGACCAGTTCCAGCAGCGCGGTCATCCCGTTGATGCAGTCGAACTCTCCAAAGTCTCGCTCTGGTTTGCCGAGATCACCTTGGACAAGGACTCCGAATGGAAAAAGGAGATCGGACTCACGGCGGAAGCCAGCGCGTCTTCGACTACCGGCATTCCGGGCATTTTCTCTCTGAAGCTTCTCTCAAAGATCAAGTCCATGATCGTCGGCAGCGAGACCTCGCGGAAGCACATCCGCCAGCGCTTGCAAAACTACGCCAGCGATCTCCGGGCGCGCATGAATGACTTCCTCGACCACGCCCGAGTGATCCTCAAAGTCGCTGGCAAGCCTGACCGCCTCCTCATCGTGCAGGACAATCTCGACCGTCTCCGCCCTCGCGAGATGGCGCAGCGCCTCTTCGACACGGGTGGCGATATGCTCATCGACATCCGCGCCGACCTTATTTACACAGCGCCGCTCGCGCTGAATCTGGCCCCGCTTGATCTCAGTCGCATCTTCCCGCATGTCTTCACCATGCCGAATGTGAAAGTCCGTCTCCGCAGTGGCAAGACGCACAAGCCGGGGATCGACGGCCTCGTTGCGCTCGTTGCCAAGCGGCTCTCGCTCGACCTCATCTTCGAGAGCGAGAAGGTCGCCCGCTTCTTGGCGGAAAAGAGCGGCGGTAGTGTGCGTGACCTTATCCGCCTGCTGGACGACGCACAACTCCAGGCCCAGGTCGATGGCAAGCAGCGCGTGGACATGGCCAGTGCCAAGGCCGCCGTGCGCAAGGCCGCCACGAATTTCACCCGCCTCCTGCGCCCCGGCTCCGTCTATTACCCCATCCTCGCTGACGTGCATCTCACCAAGACCGAGTTCGGCGTACCCGAGGGAGAGGCCACCAAGAAAGGCGTGGCGGATGCGCGTGAGTTCTTTGCCGAGCTGATCGGCAACGGCAGCGTGCTGGAATACAACGGCGACGATTCCTGGCATGACGTGCATCCCGCCGTGTGCGAGATTCAGCAATTCCAAGATGCCCTCAACAAAGCCAGCGCCCCTCAAGGCTAAACCCGCACGCACGCCGAAGGCCGGTGGTGGCAAAAGCGCGCCTGAACCCCAGGCCAGTGCCGAACGCCGTGGTCTGGAGCTGTTCCTGCGCCAGCGAACGGGCTTCCACTTGGCCCTCGCCCTCTACAATGATCCGCTGGAGCGTGCCGCTTGTGTCCGGGAACTGACAGAGACACTCGCAGCGGGTAAGATCGAGCTGCGTGTCATCGATCTCCTTCAGCCCTCATCTGCACGCACCTTGTTGGAGCATGTCGAGGCTGCGGCCAAAACCACCGGTCCTGATCAGCGGCTCGCCGTGGTGATCACAAATCTCGAGTCACGCGTGGACTACAATCCCGAGCTGCACCAGCCCGGCAGCCCCGGCCTTGAGTTCCTCGCCACCGCCAATCTTCACCGTGAGCTGTTTGAGGCCGCCTGTCCCTTCCCCCTCGTCATCTGGATGACCGAGCTGCTGGAGCGCGCCATCGTGAAGCAGGCCCCCGACCTCTGGCAATGGCGCAGCCACGTCTTTGATCTGCGCACTCGGAAACGCCCGGTGGAAACACTCACCCAGTCCGATGGTCGGCCACTGAGCAGCAATGATGACCGTCTTCATCCCGAGATTCGCCTGCAGCGTCTCGAAGAAGAACTCGCGGCCTACCGCAAGGCTGGATCACGCTGGGATGAAATGCGTACCCTTAATGCCATCGGAGCCGCACGGCTTCAGACCGGAGACGCCAGACTGTCACGCAATGACTTTGAGGAGGTTCTCCGGATCGCCCAAGAGCTGGGTAACCGTAGCTGGGAAGGGGCAGCGCTGGGCAACCTCGGACTCGCCCACGCCGACTTGGGCGAAGTGCGCAAGGCCATCGAGTTTTACGAGCAGCAGTTGGTCATTACACGCGAGATCGGCGACCGTCGCGGGGAAGGCAGGGCACTGGGCAACCTAGGCATCGAACACAGGAACTTGGGTGACACGCGCAAGGCCATTGAGTATCACGACCAGGCGCTAGTGGTTGTCCGCGAGATCGGCGACCGACTCGCGGAAGGCGCAGTGCTAGGTAATCTCGGCGGTTCCCACTTTGCCTTGGGCGACGCGCGC
>JANOBP010000370.1:0-6007 GCA_031411715.1 Verrucomicrobiaceae bacterium
TCCTCCCAGTTTTGCAGACGGATGTCCGGGTTGCTGGCATCGACGCTGCGGAAGTTGTTGTAGCTGTCGCGCACGGCCTGCAGCATCACGCGCGGCACCGGCTGGCCTTTCGCGTCGAGCACTTCGAGCTTCGTGTCGGCAGGCGAGCCGGCCTGCGCGGCAAGTGTTTCGATGATCCACGTTTGATTCCTTTTCGCGTCGAAGGCGAATGCGTTGTTCTTCTCAGAAGCTCCGGGCTCGAGCACACCGTTCACAGTTACGGGCGCCGTCACTGACCGCGCTTCCTTCGCATCCACCTGCGCGAGACCGCTGACGCGTAACGCGGGCAACGAGCGGAAGCGCAAGGCCCTGGCTTCCAGCGCCACGTTCATCACGCCTTCTTTGAGCGGCTTCACCATGACGGTCGTCTTGTCCCCAAGGTGGTGGCCGATGAGCGTGACCTTCGTCTCCTTCCCCACCTGCGCGGAGAGCGGCGACCATGCGGTGACATAGGGCAGCACGCCAATCGTGAGCCGGTAAATGTGGTTCGCGCTGCCATCCATCGTGGTGTTGCTCACCAACACGACATAGTCACCGTCAGCAGGCGCTTTCCATGCGAGGAAGGGATCGCTCCCGCTGTCGAGGCCACGGTTCACGGCCAGCACGGCGCGGTTCATGTCCATGATCTCGAGGGTGGGCGACTTCGCGGTGCTGCTGATCTGATCGACCGCGAGATCGAGCACCAACTCCTCACCGGCCTTGGCGTTGAAACGATAGGCATCATGCTGGCCGACGTCCTTCAGCGTGCCCCACAGGCTGACAGGCAACTGCGTCACCGCGACCGGCCCGCTCTTGAAATCATCAACGGTGGTGGTGGTCGGCGCGATGTCATCGGCGAAGAGTTTGGTCTTCGCAGCCTCGCCTTGGGCGTTGCGGACGGAGACGTCGTATACGCCGCGCGTCAGAGCGGCCGGCACCTCGATTTTAAACACGAGCTTCGTCGGCGAACTTGCGGCGGCATCGACTGTGGGCTTGAGCCTTGCATCCGCAAACTGGACCGAGGCGAGATCCTTGCCCGTGATCGCGAACAACTGGTCCGCTCCGATGTGCAGCGCGCGTGGCGTGATGCTCGTGATCATCGGCTTGCCCGGCACCGCAGCTTTGGCCGCGAGTTTTTTCGCCACAGCGGGCTTGGCGGGCGCGGGAGCCATCGCGGCCTTGCCGGTGGCGGATTCATAAACGCTGAGGCTGCCGTCGATGCGTCCGGCGACGAGCTGCGCTTTGTCGGTGAAGGCGAGCGCGGAGGACCAGTCGGGTTGTTTTTCGAGCGGGATTTTTTCGGTGAGATCGGTGGCACTCCAGATCTTGAGCGACTTGTCCGTCGAGGTGGAGGCGAGCAAGTTGCCATCAAGGGACAGCGCAAGGCGCAGGATGCCGCCCTCGTGCGCGAAGCGGCTCGTCAGGATCTTGTTCGTGCCTTCCTTCGCGTCGGCGCTGATGTTCCAAAGGCGGATGCGATTGTCAGTGCCGGCAGCGAAAAGTTGCTTGCCACTCGCGCTGAATACAACGCTCGTCTGCTCTTTCGTCGGCTGCGAGAGTGTGTCGAGCCGCTGTCCGGACGGGACGGCCCAAAGCTTCACTGTGCGGTCCGCGCTGGCACTGGCGAGCACCTTGCCATCGGGGCGGAACGAGAGGCCGTTCACCGCGCCGTTGTGGCCTTTGAGCAGCGCGACCTCCTTACCCGTCGCCGTGTCCCAAAGCCGAATCTTTTGATCGTAGGCACCGGTGGCGATGAGCTTGCCATCCGGCGATATGGCGAGCGCATACGCGGCATCGAGATGGCCTTCAAACGACTGCTGCAAGGCGCCATCGCTCGTCTTCCAGCGCTTCACCTCGCCCACAATGCCCGCCTCTCCTCCTGCGGCATACACGGCGTCGCCCTCCGGTGAAAACGCGACCGCATTCGCCTTGCCCTTGATGCCGGTGAGCTTGCGAGTGACCGCTCGTGTGACCGGATTGATCAGTTCCACCTCACCATACCGTCCCACCGCGATGAACTGCACCTTCGGCGAAAACGCCACCGCTTGGATCGCACGCTTCGGCGGCACTGCGGGCATGATCTTTTGCGTGATGACTTCCTTCGGCATCGGTTTCGCCTCAGCGCTGAGCGGCCCTTTCGCGCCGGCGTCGATCCATGCCTTGATGAGCGCGATCTCGGCAGGATTCAGCTTCTCGCGCTTGCCAGGCGGCATGAATTCGTTCTTACCACCGCGACCGCTACGGCCTTCGAGAAACTTCACCAGCATGCTCTCGCTGCCTTTGCCCGGAACAATGGCGGCCCCTTCCTTCCCGCCCTTCATCAACGTCGAAAACGTGTCCAAAACAAACTCGCCATCCGCATCATCGGCGCTGTGGCAGTCGATGCAGTAGCTGTCCCAAAGCGGGGCGATCTGCTTCGTGTAGTCCACGGTTTGGGCGTGGGCGAGCGTCGCGAGGCAAGGCAGCGCTTGAATCAGAATTCGGAGAGTAGATAATGGTTTCATGAATGCAGACCAGATTGTTTGGATAGACCCGGAGCGAATGAGCGGGACGCCTTGTTTCACAGGAACTCGTGTGCCGATAAGCACGCTGGCGGCTTATTTGAACAAAGGGGACCGGCTGGAAGAGTTTCTGGACGATTTCCCGTCCGTGAGCCGTGAGCAAGCTTTGGCGCTGGTGGAGATGGGTGAAGATAAAGCTCTGGCGATTGTCTCCGATCATGCGCTTGCTGCTTGATGAGAACCTGCCACGCGGGCTGAAACGTCATTTGCATCCGCATACCGTACTGACGGTCCAGGAAATGGGCTGGAACGGGATCAAGAACGGCCATTTGCTCACTCGCGCGCAGGCTGAGATTCAGGTCCTCATCACCATCGACGGAAACATGATTTACCAGCAGCATGTCGCGTCCTTTGCCATCGGCTTGATTGTTCTTCATGCTCCGAGCAACGACATGGACGATTTGCTCCCGCTTGTTGCCGACATCTTGAGCGAGTTGCCGAATGTGAAGCCCGGTGAGGTCATTCATGTTGGTGATTGGGGAAGGCAACTCAGTGATTAAACAAAAACTCCTTCGATCCCATCAGGCTCCAGAAGATGTCTTCGAGCGTGGTGCGGCGGTCTTCGGGTTTGGCGGTGGCGAGGAGTTGGGTGGCTTTTGCTTTTTCGCGTTCGGTGGGTTCGCGAGTCAGCGTCAGAAGATAGGCTTCTTCGATGATCTTGGCGTCGGGCTGCTTGCCGGCGAGCAGGGCGTCGAGGCGGTTGTTTTTCTGGGAGAGCTTGAGGTTCAGCGTCTCGCCATTCGCGATGTGCAGCGCCTGGGCCATGCTGGGTTCGTTGGTGCGCTCGCATTCGCAGGTGGCGACGCGGTCGGCGCGGCCGAAGCTCTTGAGAAAGTAGCTGGCGATGTTGCTGTCGGGCAATTGCAGCGCGCGGAATCCCATGGGGTAGCTGTCGCTGGTCCCTTTGTTGGCGTTGCGTCGGTCGACCTTGAAGGTGGTGGGCGCGGCGGTGACCTGGCTGACGGTGTCGAGAAGCACCTCGGCCTTCAAACGGCGCGGGACGTAGTGCGAGCCGTAGCGGAGGTCCGTGATGTTCTCGGGAAGCGTGACGCTGCTGCGCTGGTAAGTCTCGCTTTGCAGGATGGTGCGCATCAACGCCTTCAGGTCGAATTTTTGCTTCACGAGATGCTCGCACGCGGCGGCGAAAAGCGGCTCGTTGCTGGCGGGATTCGTGACGCGGAGATCATCGACGGCCTCCACCAGGCCCGCCCCGAAGAAGTTGGCCCATACGCGGTTCACGATGGCCCGCTGGAAAAGTTTGTTGTCCGGACCGGTCAGCCATTTCGCGAGCACGATGCGCCGGTCCTCGGTGGAGGTGGCGGAAACGGGATCGAGCGCATCAAGCGGCCGTGGCGGCTGGGCCTTGCCGGTGAGCGGCGTGACGATGTCTCCCTGCGTGTCGGCAAACAACACGCGCTCCTCGGCTTGCGCGCCGTTCTTGGTGCGTGTGCGGGCGAACAGATTGGCGAAAGCGTAGTACTGTTCGTTCGTCCATTTCTCCATCGGGTGGTTGTGGCACTTCGCGCAGGCGATGGAAGTGCCCATGAAAGCCACGCTGACGGTCTCGGCGCATTTGGTGGGCTCGTCGTTGAGGACGAAAAAGTTCGCGCCGCCGTGCTCGAGCGTGCTGCCGGTGGCGGTGAGGAGATCGCGCACCATCACATCCCATGGCGTGTTCGCGGCGACGTGACGGCGGATCCAGTTGTAATACGACCACATGGCGGCGGGCATGAGTTTGTCGCCATTGACGAGCAGCAGATCGCTCCAGCGATGCGACCAGTAATCGACGAACTCAGGCCGCTGGAGCAACGAGTCGATGAGGCGGCCGCGTTTGTCAGCGGTCTTGTCGGCGAGGAAGGCGCGGGTTTCATCGAGCGTGGGCAACACGCCGATGGTGTCGAGAAACGCGCGTCGCAGGAACTCGTGATCCTCCGCGCGGACGGATGGCGGGATGTTCAACTCGCGCAGTTTTTTCAGCGTGAGTTCGTCGATGAAGTTGCGCGGCTTCAGCGCGGCGAAGGCGGCGGGATCGACGTTGCTGGCGTTCGGAATCGTGATGGTGGCGAGCGCGAGGCGGCTCAGATACCACGCGCTGACGCTGCCTTCGCCACTGCCGGTGGTTTTGATGAGGCCGTTGTCATCCACGGTGGCCACGCTGGCATTGGTGGCGTTGTATTTCGTCCAGCGCGTGACGTCCTCGCTGCGGCCGTCGCTGAACTTCGCGGTGACCTTGAGCTGCACCGATTTGCCCGGCTGTGTGACGAGATGAGGATGCGAGACCTCCAGCGAAACGATGCGCGGATCATCCGCCTTCGGTCCCGGCGCTCCGGCGGCGATCCAGTCGGCGATGGCTTTGTATTCCGGCGAGTTCACCTCGAAGCGCTTGTCGCCCTTGTGCGGCACCATCTTGGTCGATTTGAGCAGGAACAAACTGCGCGCCGGATCTTCCATCGTGAGCCGGCGACCATTCGCACTGCGCGTGATCGAGATCCAGTCGCCCTCGTCATCGAAGCCTCGCAGCGAAAGTCGAAAGCCGCCCTGCCCCGCTGCGGCACCGTGACACGCACCCATCGCGCAGCCGTAGCGTGTGAGGATCGGCTGGATGGTATTGCGGAAGGATGTGGCCTCGGCGGCGTGGAGCGTCGAGCCAAAAAGTGAGAACAAAATGATGAGACGAAGCAGATTCATGGGCTTTTAGAAGTCATCCGAGACGGTCACGCCAGACATCCGGTTTGCGGCGGTCGTGCATGACGGCGTAAATGGTGATGAGTTCGGGTTCGTGGAGGTAGTAGAGCTTGTAGGGGAAGAGTTTGAGCCGGAAAACCTGGCAGCCGTTGCCGACGGGTTGATAGCGTTGAGGGTCTTTGAGGATGGCTTGAATGGCTGCTTCGACTTCATGGATAAACCGAGGTCTGGCGAAGAGGCTGCGGCTTTGATACCACTCGGCGGCTTCACGGTATTCGAGGAGCGCCGCTTGATTAAAAACGAAGTTCATGCACGGCCAAGAACGGCTTCGCGAACCTGACGCAGGGCTTCATCACCCGGAATCAGCTTCATTTTGCCCGAGCGTACATCCTCCATGCGGCGGGTGATTTCCTCGATCTGGGCGGCTTCGATCTCGGCATCATCAGGCACGCTGGCGACGAGGCGCTCGGCAAGTTCAAGGCGGCTTTCTGGGGCGAAGTTCATCGCTTCAGCCAAAAAGGAATCCAGGGTTAGTGCAGCATTCATGGCGGGGTGAGTTTAGTTCAGATTCATCACGCAAACAGCTCCTTGATCGCCTGGGTGCCGAAATCGACGACGGGATACGGCCTGCCTTGCGGGCCCGGCAGCTCGGTGTGGAGGTCGATGCCAAGGGCTTGGTAGATGGTGGCGACGATTTCCTTCGGGGCGACGGGGCGCTCGGTGGGATAGCCGCCGATGTCGTC
>JANOBP010000371.1:0-11671 GCA_031411715.1 Verrucomicrobiaceae bacterium
CAGTGCTCAGTGCTCAGTGCTCAGTGCTCAGTGCTCAGTGCTCAGTGCTCAGTGTTCAGTGTTGCAAACAGAGTGACTCGTTTTCTCCAGGAGTGTATGAAATGCAGGCTACTCGATGAGATACAAAATGCGGCCGCAGGACTCACATTGGGTCACGCTGGAGTCTTGGCGCAGGGACTGAATGGTGCTGCTGACGCCCTTCATGTGGCAGCCGCCGCAGGTGGCATTTTCCATGGGGACGATGCCTGCGTCGCCTTTCTTGGTGAAGATGCGTGTGTAGAGGCTCAGGGCATCAGGATCAATCGGTTCGGCAAGGCGGGTGCGCTCGGCTTGGAGATCGGAGAGGCGGGCTTGGACGCCGAGGGCACGTTCATCCAGGGCTTTGAGCTCGTCGTTCACTCGGGTCTGGGTGGCGGCAAGTTTGACCTGCGCGACTTTGAGCGCGGCTCTGGCTGCATCGAGTGCTTCCATCTGTTCGAGCTGGCTGTCTTCCAGTTTACCGACGTCGGATTGGTAACGCACGATCTCGGTGCCGAGTGCCGTGAACTCATCATTCTTGCGCGTCTCGAATTGCTGGTCCTGAAGACGCTTGATGGAGGTTTGGCGGGTCTGGATATCGAGCTCGATGCCTTTGATCTTCACCTCGACCTCTTTGCAGGCCAGATTGGCCTTCTCCACAGCGGTGGTGTCACCTGCAAGCTGGGTTTTGGCCCGCGTCTGCAGCATGGGGATGTCCTTGAGGTCTTTGTTGAGCTTAAGGATGCGCTGATCGCGTTCCTGAAGCTGAAGTAGCTGAGTGAGGGTCTGTTGCATGTGTGGGGTCATGTAAGCGTTCAATGCGCAAAGTTCAAAGTTCAAAGTTGCCAGTTTGATTCTGACCAAGCATCTATGCCGCCCTCTTCTCTCCCCACCTCATGAAACCTACTCTTTTGATCCTCGCTGCCGGCATGGGCAGTCGTTACGGCGGCCTGAAACAACTGGATGCCATGGGGCCTAGTGGCGAGGTGGTTCTCGACTACTCCGTGTTTGATGCCATCCGCGCTGGCTTTGGCAAAGTGGTGTTTGTCATCCGTCGTGACTTCGAGGAGCAGTTCCGCACCCAAATCGGTGCCAAGTTTGCCGACCGCATTGCCGTGGGATACGCGTTTCAGGACCTCACTGATCTGCCAGCCGGTTTCAGCCTGCCAGAAGGCCGCACCAAGCCCTGGGGCACCGCGCATGCTCTTCTCGCTGCAGAGCAGGTGGTGCATGAGCCCTTCCTCATGATCAATGCGGATGACTTCTATGGCCGCGATGCCTTTGCCAAAATGGCTGCCGAGCTGATGACGCCGCGCCCAGATGACGGCAAGAGCCACTACTCAATGGTGGGTTTCTATTTGAAGAACACACTCTCAGATCATGGCAGCGTGGCGCGCGGGGTGTGTCAGCGCACGGCTGACGGCATGCTGGCTTCGGTGTTGGAGATGACTAAGATCTTCAAAGTCGGAAGCAACGGCGCAGCTGAGAACCGCGAGGTCGAAGGTGCCTATGTGCCACTGACGGGTGAGGAAGTCGTGTCGATGAACTTCTTTGGTTTCACTCCAGATATCTTTGCGCGGCTGCGCACCGCCTTCACGGCTTTCTTGCTGGAGAGTGGCACGGATCTCAAGGCTGAGTGCTATGTGCCGAAGGAAGTGGATACCCTGATCCAGACTGGTAAAGCCGAAGTGCGCGTTCTGGAGTCGAATGACTCTTGGTTTGGCGTGACCTATCCCGAAGACAAGGCGGACGTCGTGGCGTCGATTCGTGCTCTGGTCACGAGCGGTGCCTATCCAGAGAAGCTCTGGGCTTGAGGGGACTTTCGATTGACGATTGATGAGCAATCGAATTTTGATTTGAGAAGGATGAGGCGCGCTCGACGAAGGGCATCACTTCAGCAATCAGCAATCCTTGTTCATCAATCGTCAATCAAGTCTGGTATCACTGATACGGCATATTCCAAGCCGTGAGCCAATCCTTCTTGGTGCGCTTGAAGCCGCGCTTGAGCAGTCGCTGTTCCATGTCAGGTAAGTGGGCACCACCGTAGAAGATGCCCAGGTGTTTTTTGCCGGCGGCGATTTGCTTGTCCATGACTTCGAGTGCCACGCGATTGCGCTCGCCGACGATGACGGTGCCTTCACCTGCCTCCACACCACTCATGAGCTTCTCGACTTCATCGAACTGACTGGCAATGCCGCGCTTGAGCTCAACGGAACTGTCTTTTTTGGTCATGATGTTGATGATCATGGCCAGAGTGGCGGCGTCGGAGCTATCGCTGGCGGCGGTGCCATTGGCGGTCTGGGCCTGCCAGAGCTTGAGGTAGAGCTTGAGGAAGCTCTCCTGCTTTTTGTCCCGCGTGTTTTGAAACTCCTTCATGCTCATGTCGGCATGCACGAAGTTCTTGGCCTTGTAGTCGATGCATTCGAGCTGGCCATGCAGTTTCAGTGTGTCACGCATCGTCGCCTGCATCACGCCGATCCATTGCAAGTTTTCGCCGCCCGCTTCGCGCACGCCCTTGGCACGCTGATCCATTGGAGGGCCGACGAGTTCGTATAAAACCACGTCGTAGGTTTTGAAGCGCTGGTTCAAGGCATCAAAGTAAGCTTTGTCAGCGATGTGGATGGCACCCACGAGATCCACGACCACCTTCTGCGGTGACTCAAAGCTCACGATGGCTGTCTCCAGAGTGTCACCCTCATCACCTTCGACGAAGCGAATGTAATCCGTGGCCTTTTCCTTCACCGGAGGCGCATCCGCAGCCTGCGTCATGCCACAGGCAAGAGTGGCCGAGAGAAGTAAGATCGCTTTCATGAGTGCATTCAGGCTTGGAATTGGCTCAGCCTTCTTTTTTGAATAAACGACCGAAAAACGCCTTCATCTCGTCCCATGAGGCCTTGTAGGCGGCTTCGTTGTAGGCGGCGCCTTTGCTGTTGTCGTTGCCAGCGGCCTTTTGGGTGAAGGCGTGCACGGCACCTGGATACTTCACGAGCTTGTAGTCCACGCCCGCGTCCTTCATCTCCTGCTCAAACGCGGCGAGGTCTTTGGCAGGCACAAAGGGATCATCCGCACCATGGAGGGCCAGCACCTTGCCTTTGATGTTCTTGCCGTCCGCAGGCTTTGGAGAATCCAGGCCACCATGGAAGCTGACCACGCCTTTCACCATCGCACCGCTGCGTGCGAGCTCGACGACACCCGTGCCGCCAAAACAATAACCGATGGCGGCGATCTCCGTGGGATCCGCCTGAGGGGTCTGACGCAGCACCTCCAGTGCCGACAGCATGCGCGCACGATACAGTGCGCGATCCGTCTTATACTTGCCCGCTTCCTGACCCGCCGCCGGTGGCTGCGGGCGGATGCCTTTGCCATAGATATCCGCTGCAAAGACATTGTAACCCAACTCCGCCAACATCCGTGCGCGCATCTTCTCGTTGTCACTCAAGCCCGTCCATTGGTGAATGATCAGCACGGAGGGAAGCTTGCCCGTCTTGGCGGTATCCACCACATGCAACCCTTCACAGACGACCTCGCCAGACTTGTACTCGACGGCGGTCTCTTTGATCTCTGCCTGGAGGCATGAGCAGGTGAGTGCGAGGAAACTGAGCGAGGCGAAAAGGTTGGTTTTCATGCCGCAGAGTCTAGGCGGGACCTTTGGCGGTGACAATAGCGAGTGCAGGGGTGCCAGATGATAAGACAGCCGAATCACAACGGCTTGTGAATCATGCCTACCTGCTGATCCATTCGATGCACAAGTCAGCTAGCGGGCCATGGCGGCGCGCGGATTGGTGTCGAGGACGCGGGTGATGTCGGCGGCGCTCATGCCGAGGTGTTGCAGGGCATTGTCGATGATTCGTGGGACCGTGACGGTGCTGCCGACAAAGTGCGTGGCATCTGGTGAGCGCGCGACGAGGTCTTCGCCGATGAGAATGTCCCAGCCAGCGAGCGTGTAGCGACCTGGGCCGAGGCGGGCGGCGGAGATGGCGTCGGTGACGAAGATGGTGCGTTCCAAGCCAATGCTGGCGAGCCAGTTTTTGAGGACAAAGAAGGGCACGTGCACGCCGTCGGGAATGAAGCAAAGCCAGAGTCGGTCATGCAGGCTGAGGGCGCGCTGGATGATGTTGTCATGGCGGTGCATCTGAATGGGACATCCGTTGCCAACATGGGTGAACATGCTGAGCCCGGCATCACAGGCAGCGCTAAGCTGGTCGAGTGAGGGATCACAATGACCGGCGGAGACGATGATGTTTTGTGCGGCGAGGAAGGCGGTGGTTTGACTGCCCGCATCATGCTCCGGGGCCAGCGTGACGAGCCGGGCGAGGCCGCCAGCGGCATCGAGGAGGCGTTTGGCGTCTTCAACATTGGCGGGCTTGACGGCGTGAGGTGGATGGGCACCGACGTAGCCTTTGATGGGATTGATGAAGGGGCCTTCAATGTGGATGCCGGTGATGATGCGGCGCGCGAGCTCATCCTGCTCACGCAAAGCGACGAGCTTGCCAATCCGACGCTCCAACGTGGGAATGGTGTCGGTGATGAAAGTAGCGAGGATGCTGCTGCAACCGTCTTCGAGCAGGCACTCGCAGGCATGGTGCAGGGATTCGGCGGTGAGGTTGTCACCGTTGAAGTCGGTGCCTGCGTAGCCGTTGACTTGGAGATCGAATGGATTCATGCGCGCACTGGAGCGTGCGCGAGGCTGGGAATCAAGGGCGTGCGGTGATGGGAATCGGTATGATTGTCACTTCGAGGGTGGAATGGCGTAAAAATCATTCTGCCTATTTGAATGACGATTGATGAGCATTCGATTTTTGATTTTTGAAGGGCGAGGCGCTCACTGTGAAGTGAATCACCTCAGCAATCATCAGCAACAGCGAGACAGACGACTGAAAGGAGCCCGGAGGGTGAAGCGGAGCGAATCAATCCTTGTTCATCAATCGTCAATCCATCCAGTTGCCGCGGTCTTAGAAACTCGCATCTGATTCGGAGACTCCTCAGCCACCTTCGGCACGTTGGATGCGCGCAGGGACGTCATTGATGCTGTAGCCAGCTTCACGCAACGCATCCCATATTTGCACCAGGATGCCGAGGTTGGTCACCGTGTCGGCTTCGAGCTCGAGTTTGGCAGCAGGAGAGGCTGCTTTGAGGGCTTTGAGGGCCGTAGCGAGTTCGGTGATGGCGACAGGCTTGGTGTCGAGGAAGACCTTTTGGTCTTTGGTGACCGAGATGGTGGTACGTGTCTCAGGCGTGGTGGTGGCACCGCCGAGGGTTTTGGATTGCGGCAGGCTGATCTCGACGTTGAGCTTCTCCTTTTCTTTGTCCTTCTTGAAGGTGGTGGTGGCGATGAAAAAGATCAGCAGGATGACCAAAACGTCGATGAGCGAGACGATGGGGATCGCTGGAATGGGGCGGCGGCGTGGGCGCAGATTCATGGCAATGGCGTGTGATGGCTTAAACCCTGCTGCCAGTGTGCTTGACCTCGAAATGGGCAAAGAATTGATGGATGGCCTCTTGCATGATGCCTTCAATCTTGACCGACACGGCGTCGATGCGCCGTGTGAAATAGGTGTGGGCCAAAACGGACGGTACGGCGACGAATAAACCCGCGATGGTGCAGCGCAGTGCCACGCCGATCTCGTGCGCGATGGCGGCGGTGTCCGGGCCTCCGTCACCACCCGTGCCAAAGGCGCTGAACATGCCGACGAGGCCGGCGGTGGTGCCGAGCAGGCCTAGCAGCGGCGCCACAGTGACCATGACCTCTAGCAGCGGGATGCCTCGCTCGAGGTAGTGGATCTCTTCGCGCGCTTTGGACGTGCAGGCGTCGATGCATTCCTGCTTGCTGGTGTAACTGCCGCTGACCGTGAGCGCGCCGAGGCGTGCGATCATGGAGGGGTCCTGGGCAAGGAAATCCTGCAACGGCTTGATGGCACCTTTGGCGGCATAGTTGGGCACGGAGCGCAGCTGGCTGATGACGGCACTCGGCAGGATGACGCTCTCACGCAGATGCAGCCACGCCAGAATCATGGAGGTGATCGCGGCAAAGGAACAGAGCACCAGCAGCCCCATGACAAAGCCACCGGTGGCGAGGAAGTCCCACACCTGTTGAAAGCTGGAGACGGCGGGTTCTTCGACGGCGAGGAGTGTGAGCATGGACATGAATCAGTAGATGAGGACGTTGTATTCGATCTTGAGGCGCTCTTTGTCGAGCATGGGGAGCAGGGGCATGACGTCTTTCGGGATCGGGGGGATCTCGGCGTCACGAATGGCACGGACGGTGAACTCGGAGAGCAGGGGATTGGACTCGCGGTCGTTGACGATGCGGAGGTCTTCAACCTTGCCCTTTTTGTTGACGTAAAACTCCACCTTGAGACTGCCGTAAGTCACGGAGTCACGCTTGAGCACGCGGTAGAGGTGCCACTTCTTTTCGACCTGCCCCGTGACCTGCCGGATGTAGCGCCCTTTGGGTGTTTCCTCAGCATCGACCGCATCCGTGGCACCGCGATTGCTGATGGTGCCTTTGGCCTCGCTGGTGCGCGTGAAGGGCATGAAGGCATCATCTTGTGGCCGTGAGGTGGTTTTCATCACGGGATCCGAGACAGGGATGGCCTTGGGAATCGTCTGAGGCGGTGAGTCGGCCGTTTCACGCATCTGCGGCTTCGGTGGTGTGACGGGTGGCACATCAGGTTCCTTTTTCGGAGGGTCCATCGGCGTTGGCTTGCGCACTTCGAGCGGGAGTCGATTCATGTCAGTGCGAGCGAGATCTTTGTCAGCCTCCTCCATCATCTTGGAAAGCGGTGTCGCATCCGGTTTGGCCTTGGCCACCACTTGCGGCTGCACGGGTTGCGGTGGCTGTGGCGGCGGCGCGGGCGGTTGCGGAGGTGCCGGCGGCGGCGGGGCGATCATCCCCAAGCTGCCGGGAGACGTCTTCGCCGCATCTTCCTTGATGGCACCGTCGCGGTAATCACGGTTGGCCAGCTCGCGCATGGGAATGGCGATGCCATTGGTGGTCGGCATCGGTTCCTTGCCATCGGGTGCTGCGGCTTTGATGCTGGAGGCCGTTGTGTTGCGGTCGGAGACAAAGGCGGCCGCTTTAGGCTTGTCCGGTGCGGCATCGTTCTGCGTGGTGCGGATGTAGATTTCCTTTTTCGGCAAAGGCACCACGGGCACAGCAGGCACCACCGGAACCACAGCAGGCGGCGGCGGGACAATGATTTGCGCCGGGAATAGCAGAGTGATCTTTTTTTGCGGCGGCACCGGCACGCTGAAGCGGTCCATGGCCATCCGTGTGGTGGTGGAAAACAGCCAGGCGATGAACATGAACAGCAACACATGCACCACGAGTGATCCCGCGATGGCGATGGGCAGGTTTTTATCTCTCCGAGCTGTCACGCCCTCATGATGCCGTTTTTAACCCGTAGAATCAATGCCGAATTCATCCCCGCCCCAGCATCCCTGCCACACTCCGTTTCAACGGCCTCTTCAACGGTCCAAACCTCAGTCCGTGGGCGCGGAGAATGGCCGTGAGGGCAGGGGAGGCGGGTGGTTTGGGGTGACTCACGTGATGGTTGATGTAACGCTCGAGTGACGCTTCCGATTACGGGCTCACGGTGATCCTGGCCACGTCGGTCCAGTCGCCAGATTCCGTGCCGGCGTCCCAGAATCGCAGTTTGTACTCGCGCACCTCCGGTTGGCCATCCACCAGCAGCGGGCGCTCGTCCTGGTAGGGTCTGTCCTTGGAAATGCCCAGCAGCTCAAAGCCACCGCCGCCGCGCTTGCCATAGACGGCCACCGCGTAGTGGCTGAATTTCTTCGGCTCACCAATCGGGCATGGCGTTTAGGGCGCTGGCCATGTCGAGGAAGGGGGCTGTGGGGCGAGACGGTGCTTGGTCGGAGCCTGTGGAGAGACGGGCGGCAGCTTGGCGGAGGGCGGTGAGGTCGGTGCCGGGGAGGCAGAAGACAAGGAGGACGCGGCGCTGGGGAAGGCTGCGGAGGAGGATGTGACCGCCTTCGTGGTTCTGGATGAGGTCGATGCAGTCGCCAGAGCCTGTGCGGCGGCCTAGCTCGGAGGCGGCGGCAATGGTGGCGTGGGCGAGGACGAGTACGGCGGCAGAGGAATGGAAGTGGTCGCCTACGGAGTTGAGGAGTCGGCCGGTGTCATCGGTGATGCAGGCGTGCTGGGTGCCGGGAATGGTGAGGAGGGCTTGCATGGGTGAGAGAGGAGGAATGACGAATGAAAAGGGGGCGATTACTGACACACCGACGAACCGGTTATGCGGCGGCGAGTTGTGGGATGCCGGAGTCGAACTGGCTGGGGGTGGTGCCTGGGCTGAGGGTTTTCTGGCGGAGCTGGTGGAGAACGGCCTGGGAGATGGCGTTGAGGGTGGCGAGGACGTTACGGCCGGTGCGTGCGTCGGCTTCGAAGCTGAGGAAGGGGACGGGGCGATTGTTGAAGAGGTACTCGAGGTATTCCACAGGGGCGGCGTTGGGGAGGTCGCGCTTATTGTATTGTAGGACGATGGGGAGGCGGTCGATGGAGCTGCCGTTAAGGCGTAGGTTGGCCTCGAGGCTCTGGAAGGCCTGTAAGTTGTCGCGCTGACGGTCCATCTGGGAGTCCGCGACGAAAACGACGCCGTCGGCCTGGCGCAGGACGAGCTGGAGGGTGGCGTTGTAGGTGACCTGACCTGGGACGGTGTAGAGCTGGAAGGTGGTCTTGTATCCAGGTATGGCGTCGGCTTCGACGGAGAGGAAGTCGAAGAAGAGGGTGCGGTCCTGGGCGGTGGAGAGAGAGACAAGGTCGGAGCAGCCGCGGGGGTCGAGCTTGGCGTGGATCTGCTGGATGTTGGTGGTCTTGCCGCAGAGGGGGGTGCCGCAGTACACGATTTTGAAGGTGACTGTTTTGTCGTCGTGATGGATGCTGGGCATGTGATTTGAGTTCTCGGTTCTCGGTTCGCTGTTGGAGGGGAATAGAACGGGCTGGTAAAACGGAGAACGGCGAAGCGAGGACTGCGAAGCGGGAAGGGCTTTCAGGAGAGCATGCGGGAGAGCTCGCGAGCAATGAGGGTGATCTTGTCGCGCAGGCCGGTGGTGGGCTCGCAGTCGTGTAGGACGCCAAGGGTGAGATCGCCAGGGAAGCAGAAGGTCAGGAGGCGGCCACCGGCATTGAGGGTGAAAGTTTCTGCGTCACTGATGCCAATGAGCGGGGCGAGGCTGCGGACTTGGCGTGCGATATCGGCAGCCTGCTGCTGGAAGGTGGCGGCGTCGGGAATGCTGGTGTCGGCATGACTGAGGACGCTGGAACCGCTGAGGCAGACGCAGGCGCAGAGTCCGGGCTGAGTGGCGAGCAATTGAACGACGCGGCTGGCATCGAGTGAGTCCTCGGTGCCGAGCAAGGCGCGGAGGAGGAGTTGGTCGGTTTGGGTATCGACAGGATCAAGGCCGAGGAAGGAATGGCGGCCGGCGGTGTTAGGGGCTGAGTGTGTGCTTTGAGTCTTCAGCGGAGCTGAGGAGGCGGTCGGCTGGGAGGATGGCGCTACCAGTGGCTTGGCGGCTGGAATGGCGGGCAGTGTGGGAAGCTCTGGAGCAGGGGCGAAGAAGGCCGAGGGTGCAGAGTCTGATAGGAATGGGGTTGGAGCAGGCTCTGGTGCGTGCTTTGCGACGAGCGGCGAGTTGAGTTTTGCCGTGGCAAAGGGGTCGATGAGCGTTTTTTTGGCCTCTGAGGAAAGAAGTGGGCTGCTGAGCTGAGGGGCAGGGGGAAAGGGGCTGACGGAGGCCTGTCCGAGGAGCTGTGAGCTGCTGAGACCGGTGTTTTCAGCCAGGGCGGCGCTCGGAGTCGGTGCTGCAAATGGGTCGAAGGATTTGGCGGGCTGCTGTGCGACAGTGGGAACTGAAAAGGGAGCGGGTGCCGATACGGGCGGTGCGGGCGAGAAAGCGCTGAAGATGCTGGGAATGGTCTGCACGAGGCCAGCGGTGTCCGTTTTGGCGGCTTCCGGAGGTGGTGAGAAAAACGCAGAAGTTGCTGGTGAAGCGGGCGGAGGAGGTGGAGCCGCAGGTGCTGCAAAAAATGCATTGGGCTCTGCCGAAGGTGGGGTGAAAAGGCTGGCCATGCCTGTGGAGGTAGGAGGAGCACTGGTGGGGGCTGCTGTGGGCTGTGTGAATGCCGAGAATGATGGGGCTGGTTGCTCGCTGGCTGGCGGAGTGAAGCTGAACGCTGGTGCAGGTGCCGGAGTAAGGGCTGCGGCCAGCTGGCTGAATGCCGAGAAGTTCGGTGCAGCGGCTTGAATGGGCGCTGCTGCTACGGGTTGTGCGAATGGAGAGAACGTTGGAGCAAGCTGCGCGGTGGCTGGCGGGGTGAAGCTGAACGCTGGAGATGGCGCGGGTGCAGCGGCTTGAATGGGTGCTGCGGGTTGTGTGAATGGAGAGAACGTTGGGGCAGGCTGCGCTGTGGCTGGCGGGGTGAAACTAATGGCTGGAGATGGTGCGAGTGCAGCATTGGGCTGGGTGAATGGCGCAAAGGCCTGAGTGGCAGTTTCTGCCGGCTGAATGACCATGGGGGCTGCGGCTGCGATGGTCATAGGAGCAGGCACGGGTGCCGGCTGCGGTGACTGCGCAGGGGTAAATGCAGGTGGCTGCGCTGGGGCGGCCTGGCTGGTGGTGAGGGCGTGGAAGACCTCATTCTGAGGGAGCTTGATCTGGAAGTCGCGTTTGGCTCCTGTGAGCATGTTGCGGAAGCCAATGTCATTCACACCGTCGATGAGGGTGCCAAGCGAGACCATGACCATCCCATTATGAACCTGATCCTGAAGGGTGCTAATTTCAACGCTGCTTTGAAGCCAAGCAGGTACGGAGACGGGATTGAAGCCCAATTCCTCAAGGCTATAGCCTGCTAAAGAGGCACCAAGACTTAGTTTGGCCTTGCCGCTGGAGGCTTGAGAAGCGGCAGGAGCGGGCTGGGCCTGCGGCGGCTGACTCACAGCCTGCACAGGAGGGACTGGAGCAGGCATTGGTGCCGGAGTGGCGGCTTGCGTGAAGGGATTGGGAGGCGGTGCCGACTCTGTGGCGGGGGCAAATGGATTGGCCGAGCCCAGTGATGCTGGAAAAAGTGAGGCGGTAGGCGCTTGAGCCGCGGCAAAGGGTGATGCTGCAGGTGCTTGAGTTGCGGCAAAGGGGGATGCGGCAGGTGCTTGGGTAGCTGGGGCCGAGAAAGGCGATCCCGCCGCTGCAAAAGGAGAAACTGCTGGAGTTGCAAATGGTGATGGTGCGGACGCCGCAAAGGGAGATGGTGCGGATGTCGCAAAGGGAGACTCTGCTGGGGCTGCTGCAGCGGTGGACACGCTTGTGGCAAAAGGGCTTACCGGAAATGCAGAAGGCGCGGAGGCTGGCACTTGTGGCTGCGCAGCGAATGGGCTGGCTAGAGTCCGAGTGGCAGCTAAATCGGGCGGAGGATTCTCTGCAGCAGTGGCCACCTCAAAGTGATTGTTATTGGGGGAAGCCGAAGAAAAGGGCGATGCTGGCGGCTGACCAGAATTCCGTGCCGAGGCGATGAGCGACGGCAATTTGGCTGCTGGAAGCGGCACCATACGTGGATCCTGCGGCGAAACGGGTGTTTGAAACAGCGCAGGACAAACGCGGTAGATTTCGAAAATGGGCACTGAAGCCTGACCACTGC
>JANOBP010000372.1:0-18657 GCA_031411715.1 Verrucomicrobiaceae bacterium
CCTCGTCGATGAAAAGAATGATGGGCTTGGGGGAAGCCTGCACCTCTTCGATAACTTTTTTGAGGCGCTCCTCAAACTCGCCTTTCATGCTGGCACCGGCTTGAAGCATGCCGAGATCAAGCGTACGCAGTGTGACCTCACGCAGAGCGGGAGGCACGTCACCACTGGCGATGCGGAGGGCAAAGCCTTCGACGACAGCCGTTTTACCAACGCCGGCCTCGCCGGTGAGGATGGGGTTGTTTTGGCGGCGGCGCATGAGGATGTCCACGATCTGGCGAATTTCCTCGTCACGGCCCAGAATGGGGTCGATTTCGCCTTTCCGTGCGCGCTCGGTGAGGTCCACGGAGAATTGGGCGAGGGAGCTGCCCTGCTTTTGATCTCCCTGGACAGCACCGCTGGCCTCGCCGGGCACGGCACCATCACCCACGGTTTCCATCATCTCGTCCTCAGGGGAGCCGGTGACGATTTTGACGAGTCCATCAGTCAGCAACTCGACTTTGAGCTTGCGAAACTCGTCGCTGATGACCTGGAGGTGACCACTGAGGTTGGGGTTCATCATCAGGCCAACGATGATGTGTCCGGTACGCACCTTGCCCTGCTTGAACATGAGAGAACCATAAACCCAGCCCTGCTCGACAGCCTCACGCAGGTTTTGGGAGAAGCCGCTGATACTGCTGGCCCCACGCGGCAGCATGTCCAGAGACCGCTGCATGTGTGTGCTCAGCTTTGAGGGATCCATCTCGAAATGGCGGATGATCCGATGAAGGTCACTGTCCTGCTCATTTAGCACCTGATGGAGAAAGTGTATGAGCTCGACTTTGGGATTACCGCGCAGCTTGCAGAAGGTGGCGGCGCTTTCCATGGACTTGTAGCCCAAGCGGTTGAGCCTGCCAAAGAGATCACCGGGACGAATTTCAGACATAGGGATTGGGTGTGGGTTTAAGGATGATTGAGAAAGGCTGGAGTTCAGGAATTTTCGGCGGGCGTCAGGCCACCACCACGCACATGATAATCACTCGGGTCTTTTTTAAATGGGAGACTGCTCACCCAAGTGGTGTAGCCAAGACGCCCAGCGAGGCCAAGAGAAATTTTGGGCACCTCGTCTTTTTTTAACAATATGGCCGCTTCCCAATAAAACTCTCGCCGTGTGTAAAATGCTATCCAGTCATGCAGCCTACGGTGGCCGAGGGCGCCGGGCAGAAAAGTTTCAAATTGTTGAAAGGACATCGCTCCCAAGTTCACACTGAATTTCATGGAACGGTCCCAGATGGCCGAACCAACCACACAGGATTTGCCTAGGGTGCCAAGCTCCCTAGATGCACCAAGGCGGCATAACTGAGGCTCAGGAATCCGTACCCAGTGCCCAGTAAGACAGAAGACCTCAGCGCGAGTGGCAAAGGCATCCGCCAAGACACCTTCCAAGCCACTGGCATGCCGGGTTTGATTCGCAAGATGACCTGCGAATGGCAACTTCTCCCAAGTGGGGATGGCATCCAAGCCGTCTATTTCCGGTAAGGCCGCACCAAACAGGCTGGCGATCCATTCCGCAAAGCAACGATCCTGAATACGGTCAAAATCCACTGACTTTTGGGCCACAGCCCATGCGCGGTAAAACAATGAAATCATCCGGTGATGGAAGATATCGATAAACTCAGCTAAAGTGGAGTCGCGTGGCGCAACGAGGCCGCCGTCAGCCGAGGTGTCGGCTGCTGTGCCCTGAATGTCCGGATCGTAAATGCCTCGCAGCCGATTGCGGACAAACTCAGTCAGACGCAGGGGTAGCGGCCCCTGTGGACCCGACAGTCCGGTAAACTGAACAGATATTTTTTTCGGATGCGCATCCCATTGTGGCTGCTCCATCGTGGAGGGAGCAAAGGCTAGGGTGAGATACTGACCAAAGCGCACGGCATCATCCCGCAGCGCACGGGAGCGCCCAATGCGAGGCTGATCTATAAAAGCACATTCGATGGAACGCACCGCCTGAAAGAAATCATGCTTCCAAGGCTCATTGCGCAGTCCCTCAATCAAGCGATGGGGATCTTCCCGACTCTGGCTGGCCATGACATGACCTCCTTTCTCTGTGGGGTTTTAAGCTTCAAACGGGTGAAGCAGTTGAGCGAAACATGACGCGCGAAAAACTGCTCCAGCACACTTGCCAATGGAAAGATGCCGCTACCTGCGTAGCGATCCTCATCCAGTGTCAATTCGATGTCGAGTCCACGCACAAAAACGACCGGTCCACCGCCAGGACTACGTGCCAGCGCTGGGGCACTGCGAACGCCCTGAATCCCCTCAATCACGGTCTGACCGGGCAAATTGAGCGCATAGAGACGAAGAAGCTGGCGCAGAGCTTCGGCACCATCGGTGCCGCTTTCTACCATAGAGAGATAGTTCAAGGAAAGGAGGCTGATAGCACGCCATGCATGCCGCCCCTCCGCGAAGGACGGGCGGGGCGGGACTGGGCCGACTAAACAGCGGATGCCACGAACGGGTAGGTGCTCCTCCGGCTGGAAATCGGTGTCTGCAATGCCCTTGGGCATACTCAGTGGCAGATGACGATTCGTGCAAAGAGCGGTGACGGCGAGTTGCTCAAGATTGGGCGAAAATGGCACCGCGCTGGGATCGACCAGACTGAGAAACACTTCGCTACCCGCGTAAGTGGACTTGGCCCCAAATTTCCTTTCCCCTTCGGATAAAGTTCGCTGCATTCGATTCGCCGTGTAAAAGCCACCGGCATTGGTGACGCTGGCGGGCTGGAGGTAGAATGGATGAAATGGTTGCTGCTCGTTGGACGTCTTGCCGTAGCCTGTCACCTCCAACACCGAATGCACTTCGTAATCCAAGGTGCGCAAGCGATCAATCACGACTTGGTATTCGGTGAAACCCGGCCCCATAGGTATGCGGTCGGAGCGTTTTTTGAAGAGATTGACCGCAGGCGCACAATTAAGCTGGAAGAGCTTACCTGAGACAAAGTCCACAAGGCTATCAGTCCGCTCTGAAAACGGGATGATGATATCCACTTCCCGCCCCCCCAGCCGGGCAAAAGCGGCACGTAACTGCCTCACTGCGAAAAACAGATTCCGCTGGGGTAAAAGGAAATGCTCACGCAAAATGCGATGCCCATCAAAACTGCGCGGCCCGCATGGCAGCATGGCTTCATTCTCGGCAAAGCCCACATGCTCCAGCACATCCCGCCCCAGCCAGGTGCTGGCACGATGCCGCGTGTCCTTAGGATCACAAACGAGCACGCCTTGGGCATGGGCGAATATTTGCTCCAATACCAAGGCGGGCATATGATCCTCTCCGTGCACATAAAAGACGAGGCGATCACACTCCACCTGATTCATCATTTGATCATCCGCTGCCTGCAATTGCAGCCGGATGCGTAGCGCGGCTCTGGTGTCTTTGCAAAACTTTGCCAGATTCAACTCACCCAATGTGCGCGTGTGGTATTCCGCCCCCGGCTTGCCTTCCTCGATGATGAAAGGACAGAGCGTGATCTCGTGGGCCGTTGTGAAACAGCAAGTGGTGGACTCATCTTTGAGCCGTAAAGAGTTCAGCGCGGTGCCACGGGCGACCACCGCGCCAGCCATCAGCGCCTTGTCATTCCAGTTCGGCTCAAACCTCAAAATGGCAGCGGAAGGCCAGGGTGCCATGTAGTCCGGATAGACGGTCTCTAAGATACCCTGAGTAAAGCGCGGGAACTCCGCTTCCAGCTTGAGTTGGACGCGTGCTGCAAGATAGGCAAAACCTTCGAGCAGTCGCTCCACGAACGGATCCGGGCAAGCATCCCGCGCCTCGCGGTCCAGTGCCAGTCGTCCTGCGATTTTCGGGTATGCAGCGGCAAACTCCCCAGCGCGCTCGCGAATGTGGCGTAATTCCTCATTGTACAACTCGAGGAAGGATCGGTTCATGTCAGGATGGAAAGTTCACAAGCTCCGGTTTCCAGATCCATTTCCGTGCGAAAGAGAATGCGTTCTGCATACGGCAGTGCCCAGAGCTGGCCGTTGATTTCGAAGGCAATCTTGCCATCCGAAGCTGCATCGTGAATCAACCGCACCTGTAGGGAGTCGGGGATGATCCGCGGCTCGAAATCAAGAATAGCGTCACGCAACTCCGTCTCGATCTCAAGAGGGTCAAAAGAAGCAGATGTGAGGCCCGCGAGATCACGGGTGCCATAGTTGAGCACGGATCTGGCCACTTGCGGGTAGTCGTACAGCGCCTCTGATTTGAGATGCTTGGGAGAATTAAGAAGCCAGCGCAGATCACGCAGCACCGCCACGCGGTACTGTTTCAGGGAGATGGACCTGCGCGCAGAAGGACCACTCAACTGTCCTGGTGCTTCGTCGATGAGCCTGTCGAGCAGGCATGGCAGGCGACTCTCAGCTTCTTCGGGCATTGCAGGAAAAAACTAGGATTTATTGAACTCAATCTGACGGATATCCAACAGCGGAAACTCCGCATCAGACGTCATCAAGACTCGCTGGCCAAGGCCGAGATAAAATCCCTCATGAGGCACCTCCCACTCTGTCTGCCGTGCCAGTTTGAGCGCATCTGATTTCCATGATCCGGCACCAGGGTAACGAACCGGAATGAAAGCAGAAATAACCCCTTCATTTTCCAAAGTTAGCGTCGAAGCAGCCCAGATCACATCACGGGCCTGCGCGGGTGGTTCGATGGTCACACTGCGGATGCGGGCGTGTGGCATCCAATAATAGCTTCCGTGAATGATCACCTCAAAAAACGGGCTGACTCTGCTATCACCATCCATCAGCCATTCAAATGAAACACCATTGATAGTTCCAGAAGCAGCAGGGACGCGTTCCATTGCTTGAGTTCTCAACTCAGCAGCCTCAACATAGGCTCCCTTCGATGCATGGCTGAGTGATTGCACCATGTAAGATATCCAATCCGGGGGCTCACCAAAAACCAAAGGCTGCTCCTCACCGAGGAAAACATGTTTTCTTCGCACCTCAGCGCGAATCACGTCATTGAAAAGGATCGGCAACGGAGACTGTCGGCCCACCAACTCAGAATATGCAACCAGTTGATTGGAAGCCCCTTCCCAGTCACCCGCCAGACTAAGAGTTTGAAACAGCATAAATCTGAGTTCTCCATCAATCGGCGCTTTGCGGATGGCAGCCTTGTTCGCGGCAATGGCATCTGTGAGATTCCCCGCCTTGAGGCACTGTTGTATTTCTTCTGAGGGTGTCATCCGGAGCTGAATTGATTTGCCGTTCTGTCCAGTTAAAATAGTGGCGTGCCCTGAGACCACAAGGCACGCCAATCGATTTTCGTATCAAGCCTGCTAAATGAAGGCGTATTACTTACTAGGTCGTGACGTTCTTAACCAAATCGTGCGAAGCAGTCATGTTGGCCACCTTGGCACCAGTCTTACTGTCAACATGGTTGTATTCCCATTTCACTTTACCAAAGGAGAAACTCACGGTTTCTACCGGGAATTCCTGCCCCTGCCCACCACCGATGTTGATCGAACTCACGACTACATTTTCAAAGGTGTACTTCATGAACACTTCTTTTTGACCCGTATTTTTGCAAATTTCCACCACAGCCTTATCGAGGTGCTTGCCAAGGCAGCAATTCTTGTTGAGGTAGGGGGAACTGAGGTCGAGACGCTTCGTGATGACGAAGTCTTGAACGTCAACTTTGCCAGCAACACGAGATGAACCGCCGCTGATAGCGCCGGAACCATGCTGTGCTAGGCCGTGCGAGAAAGAGAAGACCTCAATCCAGCTTTTGTGTTTGTCATCTGTGGACTCGCCCTTGATGGGTTCGAGTTGGAGGTATGTGTCGAATGCCATAATGTTAGTGTTGGTGGTTTGGTTTAGTTTAGCTAGGGGGGAATTTTAATTTTTCCGCTCAGAAGGCAAGCGGGAAACCAACCGGAGGCTGATATTAACGCCTTCGAGTTGGAAGTGGGGGCGGAGCGAGAATTGCGCACGGTAGTAACCAGGGTCTTCTGGGTTAGCCTGCACGGAAACCTCAGCGGCTGACAGAGGTTTTTCAGACTTGGCCTGATCTGATGCACCTGAATCGGTCACATATTGCATGATCCAACTGTTTAGCCACAATTCCATATCATCACGCTCCTTGAACGAACCGATCTTATCCCGTACAATACACTTCAAATAATGCGCAAACCGGCAGCAGGCAAAGAGGTAGGGCAAGCGGGCGGAGAGATTGGCATTAGCCGTGGCGTCCTTGTCATCATACTTGGCAGGCTTTTGCAGAGACTGCGCACCTATGAAAGCGGCATAGTCTGTGTTCTTCCAGTGCGATAGCGGCATCATGCCCAGTCTGGCCAGTTCATGCTCGCGTCGGTCAGTAATGGCGATTTCAGTAGGACATTTCATGTCCACTCCGCCATCATCCGTGGGGAAGGTGTGAACAGGTAGATTTTCAACGAGCCCACCACTTTCCACACCGCGAATCTGCGCGCACCAGCCACTCTTCTTGAATGCACGCGTGATATTGGTTCCCATCGCATAAGCGGCATTGGACCAGACGTAATTGGAATGGTCGGAACTGCTGGCATCTTCATCGAAGGCAAAGGCCTCCACTGGATTGTTCTTAGTGCTGTAGGGCAGGCGTGAGAGAAAGCGCGGCATAGCCAAGCCGAGGAAACGGGCATCTTCAGATTCACGCAGACTCTTCCAAGCAGCATACTCAACCGTGTCGAAAATCTTGGCCAAATCGCGCTTATCCCCGAGTTGCTGCCAAGTCTCCATGTTGAGGAGATTAGGACCCGCAGCGGCAATGAAGGGGCAGTGAGCTGTGGCGGCGATTTTGGATAGGTTTCTAAGACACTCAACATCCTTGGCCGAATGATCAAACTCAAAGTCACCGATTAAAGCTCCAAAAGGACAGCCACCAGGTGTCCCAAACTCCTCCTCGTAGATTTTTTTGAACAGGGGGCTCTGATCCCACATCGCTCCCTTGTAGCTACTCAAGGTACGATGCACCTCGTTCTTGGAGACGTTCATCACCTTGATTTTCAGCATCGTGTCCGTCTCGGTGTTGAAGACAAGATGCTGAAGACCGCGCCAAGAGCCCTCAAGCTTTGTGAAATCGGCGTGATGCATGACAAGGTTAAGCTGCTTTGAAAGCTTCTTGTCGATCTCGGCGATCATGTCCTCAACGTATGTCAATACGTCATCACGAACAATGGTCGAACCGGCAAGCGCGTTTTCCGCGAGCACCTGAACGGCAGATTTGACTGCCGTGAGTCGTTCATCCGTTTTAGCGGCGAAGCTGGTCTTCAGAAGCTTGTCAAACTCGCTTACCTCAAGCGTGGCTTCTTGTGCGGTTGCTGAATTTTGGGTCTGTGCTGGCATGGCAAAATGTGTTAACTCTGCTTAATAGCGCGTTTATGATGCAACGTCCTCTGGCTTAGGGGAAGCCAGCACACTCTTCATTAGCGCAGGGTCACTGATTAGTTTCTCCATTAAATCCTCGGCCTGTGTGCGACCGTCCATGTAGCTAAGGAGGTTTTTGAGTTCCGTGCGCGCCTCAAGCAACTTGCGAAGCGGTTCAACCTTGCGCGCAATCACCTCGGGCGAAAAATCCTCCATACTTTCGAAACTGATGTCCACGGAGAGATTGCCACCTTCCTCAGAAAGCACATTCGGCACAGTGAAGGCCGCGCGAGGCTTGATCGCCTTCATGCGTTCATTGAAATTATCCATGTCGATTTCGAGGAACTTTCTGTCCTTAACAGGTGGCAAAGGACGATCTGCCTCCACTTTACCGGACAGGTCAGCCATGACCCCCATGATGAATGGTAGTTCCACTTTTTTCTCTGCACCATTGACATCGAGCTCATATTCAATGTGGACACGTGGGGCACGATTTCTCTCGATGAATTTTGTGCTGCTTTCAGAAGGCTTGGGCATATTATTTTCTGAATTATGGGTTGATGATCGGTAGTAATAGATAGGAATTAGGCGGTCAAGCTTTCATTTCATTCTTGAATACTTTTATTCTGTGAGTCAGGAAATGGCTTGAGGATCAAGTCGGCCTGGGTCCGGTCATTGGCCAGTTCTTCAATCAATTCCATGAAGTTCTTGCCTATGCAGCGCTGCGCTCTCCGAAGCAGAAAAGGAACCGGACTAGAAGGCTCCGTGGACTCGAAAAAACGAATGACTTGGTCCAGCATGGCGCTGGCATTCGAGCGGGACAGACTGCCATTCCTGCCAGATGCGGAAGGCTCTCCATTCATGACGACCGCAGAGCCTTCTGTGTAGATATCCCCGTTCGTTGTGTCATAGGATTCGATGATCTTAACGCATTTGGCCAGTATTCCGCGCAGTTCGGAGAAATCGATGCTGTCATCCGTGCCAAATTTTTCATCGAACTTGGCCTCAATGGCTTTGGCATGATCTAGAGCTTCAACAATGGCCGCGTGCGTCTCAGCACGCTTTTCAGGACTTAGCCTGCCAATCATGCTTGTGGCGAGTCGCGCTAGGCGAGAGTCCGCTGCTTCCTCGCCAGGCCCTTCCCACGCACTCATGAAGTCGTCAAAACTGAAGTCGTCGCCAGGCTCCTTGGGGGCATAGACGATCCCAAAGAGTGGCTTCATCAGCATCTGTTCCCTGCTAAGCGACTGCACCATTGGTTGCCTCAAATCCAGTGGGTAAAGTGTCTCCCAGTACCGCTCAGACCATTCGCGAATCAAGCGCAATCCATCTCGCAATCCATTCATCCCCTCCATCACGCAGGCCACCTCCGTAAGAATCGCAGCGACACGAAGATTCTTGCCCTTACGGGAGAGTTCTGTGGCCTTCTTCATGATCTGCGGCCATTTGGGCCTGAGTCGCTTACCGTCCTTAGGATCGATCTCTCCCTCGATCATGGTTTCCAGAGTAGTCGCCTCCAAATTCAGGATGTGATCCTCATCAAAATCGAGTCCGCATGGAGCAGTCTCGGAAACGGGCAAAATAAGATCTTCGATTTCCATAATACAGATTGAATCAGGCAACGGCTAGCGATTGGATTTGAACCATTCACGCCAACTATTGCAAACTTTATTTAGCAATGATGGGTGATCACCAGCAGAATTTTTCACTTCAAATAGGGTGTTAAGCTGTAACCACTCCTGCACAGATGAATGGGAAACTGCTTTGAATTCCTGGCTGACATTGAATGGAACTGTGGTTGTGAGTGGCTGGCTTGTCTCCGATGCAAAGAGTGATGAGAGAACACGAGCTGTAGGTGGTGCAAGCGCGAGATCTGCATAGGGTTGCCGCTGCCGCCAGACAAGCGAGGCGATAGAATGCTTGCCCTGAAAAATTCGGCGAATCAAGGAAGCCCACAAAACTGCAGTCTGCCATTGGCTGGCTGGATTTAGTGGCACGCGAACCCGGCCAGCTCCAGCACCCGCCGCCGAAAGCGCGTGGAAAACACGCCAGAGCCCTTCCTTTTCAAGCCCGAGCGACATGGCAGCAAGCCAGCTTTCGCGCGCCACCGTTCCAGGCGCAGCGGAGTTGATCTTTGAATTAAGGAGTTCATCAAACCGTGATTGAGCGGTTGCGTGAACCTGCCGTAAGCTGGCGATGTCCTTGGAGCCCACGACGGCCGCGAGCTGCTGCTCTAGAATCTGACCAATCTCCAAAACCTGATTCAAAGCCGCAAAATCACCGCCATGCAACGCCAGAACAATAGGGAACTGCCGCCGGCCCGGTGCATCTGCGGATTGCTGAAAGCGCGCCGCCAGCCAGCCCTGAGCGCCTAGGCACAACATTCCATGCTCATACGGCACGGCGTCCACCGTCCCCAAATCCTTCAACCAAAGCTGGCGACTCAGACACTCGCCAATACCATCCACATAAAACCCTTGCTTAAAGCCTACCAACGAAGCTGTAGCCAGCCCGATATCCTCCAAATGATCTGCCGCCGCCGGATGCTTACCGAAAACGGCCAAGCGTCCCGCCCCAGAAGGCAAGCGTTCATCCAGAAATGCGAGTGTTGGCGAAGCCATAGATCATTAACGGCTGGGTGGTTCAGGAGAAAGTCCCAAATCCTTTCGTTTAGGCCATTGGCCAAAGGGCAGACTGGGAGTTGAGGAAATACTAAAACTTTTTCCAGAAGAGCCGATCGGAAATTGATTTTTACCGAAAGCGGCCTGTCGAAGCAAGTCCCACTTGGGTGAAAGGGGGAAAGTGTATTCCACCTCGGCTTGCGGAGCTGGACGTGCTTTCTTTAGCGTCGCGGTAACGGATTCAAAACCATCATAGGGGAAAGATTTTTTTTCCACGGAAGGCGGGCCATCAAACTCAATCCTTCCTCCAATCATGATTTTAAGATGAGTGAACCCTTCGGAGATGGTTTTCATGTTGATGACTTTGGGTGCGCTCGGGTCAGGCACCAGTCCAACGGTGGCGGGACTGACCACTTCTTCCTGGCGGGTGCTGTCCTTGGCTTTTTCCACACCATCCATCTCGATGCGCAGTGTTCCTCCCTTGCCATCCTCTCCGCCTAACAACACTTGCTTGATACTGAAAACGGTCTGCAATTGATCAAAGCGTGCGAGCAATTTGCTCTGCTCCTCGCAGTTAAACACACCATCTGTTAAAGTTGCCAGCTCTAGCATATCCTTTTCCACTTTTTTTAATTTGGCACACTCGGCCTGAAAGTTGTGTAGTTTCTCGTAGCTGGTCTGGCAAGAAACCAACGGAAATTTCAGTCGTTGGCCCAGTTCGATCAGTAGAGTCTCATGGTAATTTCGAAAGACATCTCCAATCAAGGGAGTGCCACGAAACTTCTTCAAGTAGGCGCATATTTTGTCAAAGTCCGTGTTCTTTGTGGCCGCTTCCAAGGTTGTCGGGGTTGGCGCTGTGCCTTCCAGTTCACGCACCTTTGCGGCTGCCTCACGGAGTTTAGCTGCCAAATTGCCAACCATATTTTCCATTGAAAGACTTGCTTGAGTGGTCTTTTTGGCCTCAAAGCATTTTGCGTATTCAGTGAGCCGCTTGCTGGCAGCAGCCCAAGCTGCATCGCTGTCGGATGCCTCGCCACTGGCAGAGCCACTGCTTGCATTGAGCTTTTCCGCCAGTTTCGCGGCATGCCGCAGACCATCTGGCCCTTCATCTTCGAGACTGTGGGAAGCCTCCTTGATGCATGCAGCAGTAGCGGTCACCAGCTCCATGCTAAGTGCTACCTTAGCCACCCCCCCAGTGATTTGCATGATTTCATGATAGTTGGTGATAGCTTCACGCAGCGGTTGCAATCCCGTTACCTCGATAACATCTCGAGGGCCATTGGGTTTTTCCTCGCTCATTTGCAGTAATGCCTTCTCAGCACTCTTGATGCGATCAAGCTCACGTGCCTTATTTTCAAGAATATCGGCCTTCCGCTGATCGTTACTCTCTGCCGCCTGCTGGGTAACCCCAAAAATGTAGCTCGCAGCGGAGGCTAGAGCAGATTCCTCCATTGGTGCACTCTCACTCATCCACGAACGATTGTTTAGTGCCAATTTCTTGTCGTAAACCTCCGCTGCGAGTTCAGCTAAATCTTTGACACGCAGGGAGGGGGCAATCGTCACCGCGTCTGATTTCACGGCGGGCGCTGCTAAAGTTCCTGCTGGTTGGCCGCCAGGCGCTGCTGGGTCTAGGATATAGGCGAGCAGATGCGAGAAAAAATTCTCCCAAGCAGCCTCATCAGGATTTTTTTCTTTTTTATTACCCAACCAAGTTTCAAGCAGCAAAAGCTGTTCGAATGCTTTGGCCATGCGCATCTGTGTCTCGGCGCTAGTGGTAGCCCCAATGGGGGATGTGTCCCAAAGAATTCGCTCGCGGGCGGCGTCGAGCACAGGTTTCATCACACTGCCTTCAAATAAGGTCAAGTAGCCCTGCTGGCGACGGGCAAGAAAATCCTGCCACTCCGGTACTGGCGAGAACACCCAAGAAAGGCTAACCTTCTTTGCCACACGGTCACGCACATCCTTCAGCAAGCTCAAATTTGTCTTTTCACTCTTGATTTTGTCTGTGGCAGACCAGACCCATGCAGGCCTTTGAGCCACCTCATCGGAATACCCGGTGCTACGAGTGACGACAGGCAGGAAGCTTCCGTTGTTCCAGGAACCGTTGGCAGTGGCCCATAGAACTTGATCACTAGTTAGCTCGCTCTCAATCTTGTGCTTGACCATCCAGGCTAAACCCAGCGCGAAAAGCAATAGTGCCGCTGTGGCTCCGTAAAAAGTCGTCAACCGTTTTCGTAGATGTGCTCCGATGTCGAAAAGACGAGTCACCAGACCGCTTTCTGGAAAGACTTTTTCCATGAACAGGTCACGCAGGAAGACGGATTTTTCACGTGTGAAAAATCCACCGGGCGGCAACTGATTCATCGGCATGCCAAGAGCCTGAGCCAGTTGGAGATCAAGCTGAGCGCCTTCACGCAGGGCACTTGTAAAGTATAAGCCGCGGAAGAAGGGTGGCTTAGTGGCCCAAGTGCCTGTTTGAAAAAGGATGTCGAGGTAAAGCTTCAGACGCGGGGAGAGCGTGCGCAGCATTTGTGGAAAGCTGTACAGAGTGTCCACTTCATCGAGACGGCGGCTGGTGGGATTGGGCGGAATGGGATCGGCGAGCAAAGCGAGCGCGCGGCACTGAAGACGCTGAACGATGGTATCGATGGCGGTGTGGATTTCCTCCGGCGCAAAAGGGTCACCGAGCGGTTTAGGATTGGACCAGCCCATCATCTGACGTTCGAAGCCAGCCTGGCCTTCCGCGTCGAAGAATTCGCGAAAACCGGGCATGCGGTCGCTCTTACTGATCATCAGATAGATGGGGAAGCGCACGTCGAGCACCTTCTGGATGATGGCGAGCTGAGCGGCAATGGTCCGGGCCTTCTGCTCTGCCACGGAGGGCGGGTCCGCCAACAGGCTGTCAGTGGGAATGGTCAGGATCATGCCATTGATGGGGCAGGCTGGGCGGTGGGTGCGCAGCAGGCCGAGGAACTCCTCAAATCTCGCAGCAGCCTCCGGTTGCATGAGGATGGCACCAGCTGTGTCGATGATGATGGCTTGGTTGGTGAACCACCAGTGCATGGAGTAGGTGCCGCCTGTGCCTTGCAGCTTATCCTGTAATGCGTCCGGAAAGCGCAACTCACTACGGCGTATAGCCTCCGTCTTACCGCTTCCGGGTTCCCCTACAATGACGTACCATGGGAGCGAATAGATGTCCTTACCATACTCACGGAAGGTCTGGATGCCCTTCTGGAAGTTATTCCGCATATCATCCAGCCGGGCGATTTCCGCAGGGTCGTTGACAGAATCATCCCACCCTGAAGCGGAGCCACGCAAAGCAGACTCAAAACCTTCACCTTGGGCCTCTTGCTCACTTTTAACCCGCTTGGCCCTGATGCCCAGTGCAACGAGCCCGATAACGGTCATGATAGAAATGGCAATGATCGACCAGAGCATCCCCTGACCTTCGAACCAAGTGTCACCGACGTAATAAGCCAGTCCACTAATTGAGCCCGCCATAATGAGACTGTAGAGCGAGGTAACCGGGGAAGGCAGCGCGCTATAGCCCAGATTTTTGGCATGACTGGAGTTATAGACTTCCATCTGCGGCTGTGGCGTCCGGACTCTGGATTTGGTTTTCTTTGCCATAACTTTCAGAGAGTGGTGTTACTTGCCCCCGAGCTTGATGGGCGTCCCTTGATGGGATTCGTTGATCTCACGTAGGTGTATCTGATTCTCGAGATTTTCGACAAGACTTTTTGCTAGCCAAGCATAGATCGGCAGGCCAGCCAGCAACAGGCTGACCACGCCTGCTAGCAAAATAGAGCTGCGCAGTTCAGGCGGCCGCACAAAATCCCGAGTGTCTGTGAACTTATAGGTCTGTGGAATCAGACGCTCCACAGTGTTCTCAACCAGCCATGGGCGGATGGCGGGCACAATCTGCCGCATGTAGTTTCTTAGCCGCTCAGGCTCATTAAAGAAGTAGCCCTGAAAGCCCAAGCCTAAGCAGACGTAATACACAAGCAGACGCTCTGCCAGAGCCTTGGATGGCGGTTGCTGGAGTTCTTTGTCCAAGTGATTAATGAAAAATGCCTCGTCACCCGCGAGGCCGTCTTTGGCAAAGCCTAGGCGCTCTGTGTGCCAGCGCTTGGAAAATGCGAGACGCTGGTTCTGCGAGATCACATCGTCTACAAAATAATTCACCGGCGTTTTCAGATGCCTGACATGCTCCTGCAGTATGGGGTCTTCGTTGGCACGTTGGTCGATGTTACCAAGCAAACCCATGATCTTCCCCCGCACATCACCATAGGATAGCGGAGCTCCACTGCGAGCTAATCGGTTCACCTGACAGAGGTATTGCAGCAGCGGGTCGTAAAGCAGCAATGCTTTCATGATAGGTGGGAAAAAGGGTTAGCTCAACGGATTGGGAACCGTGGCATACAAGGTGAGCTTGAACTTCGTGTGATCCGGCACATCGAAATGAATGATCGCCTGCGGTTCACGCATGAAGTGCTCCCAAATGCGACCACTGTCATCGACGTTCACGCGATAAAAATACTGCTTCGCCTTCACCGGCAGTTCCAAAGGCGGATGCCGCTCTTCCTTGAGCATGAGTCCACGGATAGCACGCAGGCCATAACTGGCAGGCATGAGCTTAAAGCGGTCCCTGTCCTCAACAAGCCTCACCAACGTTGCTGGATCGACCGGCGTTTCCACGGACAAGAAATAGCCGGTGGCATCTGTGTAGAAACCCGGCGTCATGTCACCCACGAACACACCGTCATCGAGATGGAATTCGATTTTGCGATAGCGGGGTCCTGAGATGCCCCCCAGGAACGAGCGGATCTTGATGTCCAAATCCGCGAACGGAGGATATGGGTTGTCGTGATCATATGGCATTGGCTCCAAAATGCCTTTGCCAGGATAGAGCGAGGTCAATTCCGACAGCAGGTCCTTCAGTGCTAAATAGACCTCAAAGAGAGGAACACGCCCAGCGCAGCCTGCCACATTCGGTGAATCATCCAATAGTGATGGCAACAACGCAGCGGAACGGCTCAGACAGCGCAGTCGGCTGAGGTGCTCGTATTGCGCACCCTGAAGTGAGCGGAGGTCCAGTGGTGTGTTCGCGAGTTGGGTGGCGAGTTGCTCACGCGTGGCACACACTTGGCTGGTCAAGTCCCGCACCATTTGAAAGAGCACCGGCGTGCCTTGTAGCAGCAGCGTGGGCGGCACAAACAAAGGGTCCGGGCGCGGCAGGCCTGCCGCATCATCGGAGACTTGGCGCACCACTTTGACCAGCGGCAGGAACTCCACATCGGTCAACTTCTCGTCATCAAACACCAGTTGCCCGTTCATTTTCCGCACCTGCACGGGTTGCTCGTTGAGGCCCGTATTTTCATCGGTCACGGGAACCTCGGCCACTTGATAAATGAGCTTCTGGCCTGGCTTGGCCATACCATATTCGATTGTGTTGGCACCTGAAGGATGCCAGAGCGGCAATGCCAGACCAACGGTGAATCCTGCGGGCCGTTCTCGGAAGGCCTCGCGGATGTCCAGCGTGGGAAGCACAGCATCCTGCGGGTAGCGAAAAATGGCACCGCTAGGCATGGCGAGATGCAGCTTGTCGAAACGGATGCGGTGGTCAGCTAGATCATCCTTGGCCAGGCGAGCTTCAATCACGCCATAAGGGAAAGCCATGCTGTATCTGCGCTCCCCCCAGATACCAGTGAATATGGACCGTTGCTGGGCTTGGAGATGATGCGGTTGAAGGAACAAACCCTCATGCCAGTGAACTTGAATAGACATTCGCGGTGCGGAGCGGGTGCGGGTTTAGGGACGGTGGGCGGCGTGGAAAAAGGTCTCGGCGGCGGTGATGACATGCTGCTGCAGGCGGTGCTCGATCTCGCTGGGGGACAGCAGATTGCTCAGCTGTTTGAAACGTGCCCACATTTCTTCGACTGTGGGTGTGCGTCCCTTACTCTTGCGCAGCTCCCGCTGAATTCCTTCTGGATCGATAAACTGGGAGCACTCACGCGCAAACGCCTGACTCCCCTGCCCCAACCCGCTGAGAATGGCGATGAGCAGGCGTGCCGCGGTATGCTGGTCCCGCAGCGCGCAGGCCAGGTCACCCGTTGGACGACCGTCCAGCGCATCACGCAGTTGATCCATCAGCGGCAGGCGGGAGGTGGCTGACGGCTGGATGCGTGCGTTACGCGCCAGACCATGCCAGGCTGGCCATACGGTAGAAAGCATGCCGCCCAGCACGCTAACATGACCAGCAAGATCCGCGAGCAGCCCCAGCACATCCAGCAGGTCCAGCGGACCAGAATAGCGCGCCTCATTCATCTTCAAGCGAGTACGCATGACCTCCATCTTCAGCTCTGCACGCTCCTCCTGTCCCGGTGGGAGTTTAACAAACTGCTCCACTGGTGATTTTTTCTCCACACGCGGGGCCAACACACCGCCCTCGATCAATTCCGCCATGCATACCTCGCGGGCGCTCTCAGACAGCCCAGACCACTTTTCCCCCAGCATGCGCGCCAGCCGGATGGGATGAATTTCATCCAGCGGCTCTGGCGGCTGGGGTTCACTAGGTGGGGGAGCTGGGGTCGCTCGTGGTGGCATGGCTGTGTTGCGCTGGAAATCAACGTCCGCCGTGACGCTTGTTAAAATCTGCTTTGAACTCGTCGGCCAGATCCTGTTCCTCCTCCTTGATGACCATGATCCCGGCAAAAACCTCGACCGCACGGTTCCCTGCCTCATCTGGCGAAATGATATCCGTCTGTCCGTAGTCACCGCAGAGATCCGCACCGCGCCCCAGCTTGTCACGGATAATCTCATTCACACTGCGCGCACGCTTTTGGCTAAGCTTGATGTTGAGGGCGGCGGACCCAGTCGTGGAAGCATAGCCCACGACGATAATCTGGCAGTCGGGATGCTCTAGCAGCTTGCTGTTCTCCGGCTCATTCAAGGCACGCTTCAACACAGCAGACTGATCGCCAGCAAGGGTAGTCTTGGCATTGCCAAAAGTTAATTTGGCGATGACCTTAGCCTCCTTGAGGCGTCCTACAACGTTGCGCAGCATCATCTTATCCTTAAAGTCAAAGTGGGTGTTCGCACCGTCGATGCGCTCGAGCAGGAATGCGCGCATACTTTCACCTACACCAGTGATTTCCGGCCCTTGTTTCACTTGGTCATTACCAATGGTAGTCCCGACGTTTGCCCCGAGACCACTCCCCGAATTGTTAGTTGTATCTGCCTGAGTGTTTTTTATTTCCCCAACAGATGTGTCAACTTTTATCGTTAACTTATCATTTGTGTCAGACTTGTGCTCAACGACCGGCTGCGGCATGGGCTGAACGGTCAGCGAGAACATCTTCTTTTCTTCATTTCCACCTTTTGAAGTGGCGGTGAATTCCACCTGAAACAGGCCATCCTTACCCGGAGTCCCCGCCAGCATCCAAGTTTCCGGATTATTGGCAGACTGCCTGATTTCAATTCCACCTGGAGACTCCGTCAGCCAGCGAAGGCTGACCAATTTGGCACCCTCAATCACCTTCGTGTATCCCTTGATCTCTTCCCCCACCATCAAAACCGGAGGTGTGAACAACCATTCCATTTTCTTCTCAATGATTCTGATGGATATCTCAACAGGCTCGGCACGGCGATCACCGCGTGAGGCGGTAAGCCTTATATCTCCACCCTTAGCACCGGGTTTGGGCACTCCCCCAAGGTAGTAAGTCATCGCACTATCCGCCTCTTCGGCGTCTGAGAAGCTCATTCCTTCAGGCAACTTAATTTCATCCGCGTCCAACTCTCCATTGAGCACAGTGATCGTCACATCCGGTGGGTCCACTCCTTCCATCACTTCGAAAGAGGCATCTGAAACCTTGATCTCGGGCACTTTTAGGTAATTCACCAGCCACATGCCACCGAAGATCAAGACGACGATGGCCGCGCACGCGATGCCGATGAGCAGCAGTTTCTTGGAACGCCCGCCATTGGCGTCAGAACTGGTTTTATTGGCGGCAGAATCGCCGTCGTCACGCATGTCCCAGGAATCCGACGCAGGCGCATGCCAGGCTGAGCCAGCACTCGGTGGTGAACCTACGGGAGTTGGGGCGGCACCAGTGGGCTGCCCCCAAGAGTCACTTTCATTAGGTGCCATAAAATCAGGATTCCCCGAAAAAGTATCCTCAGAGTCCGCTTCCGGTGGGGCGGGATAGCTTTCTACGCTTGGGCTGCCCCCATCAGCAGAGCCAAATCCACTAGAAGGAGCTTGTTGAGCCACGCCTAAAGCCTGAAACGCAGCCGGCACCGATGCACGGGATTCAAAAGTGTTCTCGCAGTGGTTGTCCACAATCAGCGCCCACGCTTCTGCAGCCATCCCAGCTAGCACCAATCGGCCATTACCCATCTGTGACCAGCGGTGAAGCCCGAGCAGGTGCTTAAATCCGGCCACATCCATGTGTGTCATCAAAGTGCAATCCAGAATGATACTCGCCCCTTTTTCGACAGATGCTTTGATGCTCGTGACTAGGTCTGAGCCAGAAGAGTTGTCCAGTCCACCACTGAGCGCGGCGACATGGACACCGTTCATAATTTGGAGAGCCAAAGGCATAGGCGCACAGTATAGGTATTGCTTACCTAGGGCGTCAAGCCGGGATGCTTCAGTCCAC
>JANOBP010000373.1:0-11218 GCA_031411715.1 Verrucomicrobiaceae bacterium
AGCTCGGCCAGCCCGTCATCTTTGCGGTGGCGATTCAGCCAGGCGATGTCGCTTTCATGAATGTGGGCCGCGTCGGGCAGCATGATGCTGCAAAGGTCACGCGTGGCCGAGCTGACACCCAACTACACCATGCAGGACGCGGAGAAATGCATGAAGCAGTTCGTCACGGCCTCCTACCACCGGCCCCAGCAGATCGCAGAAGGCGTGACGATGACCTTCATCGATGCAGGCCACGTCCTCGGCTCCGCGCAGGTCATCCTCGACATCGACGACAAGAATACGAAGCGAAAATCACGCCTGCTTTTCTCCGGTGACATTGGCCGCCCAGGCAATGACATCCTCAACGACCCTGAAGCCAGCGAAGGTGTCGATTTCGTCGTCATGGAGAGCACCTATGGCGGGCGGAAGCACGAACTGGCCACGGATGCCGATGACCACCTCGCGCAGATCATCCGCCGGATCACCCAGCAGCGCGGGAAGATCATCATCCCTGCCTTTGCCGTCGAGAGAACCCAGCAACTGCTGTGCGTGCTCGACCGCATGCGCCACCACAACGAAATCTCCGCCATCCAGACCTTTGTGGACAGCCCGCTAGCGGTGCGTGCCACGGAGATCTTCCGACTGCATGTGGACGAGCTACGCCCGACGGTGCGTGACACCGCCTTCATGCGTGACGACCCCTTTGGCTTCGACGGGCTGCGGCTGGTGCGCACGGTCGATGAATCCAAGGGCCTGAACAAAGTCAAAGGTCCAGCCATCATCATCAGTGCCTCAGGCATGGCCGAGTCTGGCCGCATCCTGCATCACCTGCGCAACAACGTCGGCAATCCCAACAACATCATTCTCTTCGTCGGTTACTGCGCCGAGAACACTCTCGGCTGGAAATTGCGTGAGGGCTTCAAGCACGTCAATATTCTGGGCGACGAGTTCGAAGTGAATGCCGAGATCGAAAAACTCGACTCCTTCTCCGGTCACGCGGATCACGACGAGCTCCTCGGCTGGTTTGATCAGGTCAAAGGCTCTAAAAAGCGAGTCTTCCTCGTCCATGGAGAGCCGGAGCGCTCCAACACTCTCAAGAGTGCCCTGGAAATGGCCCATCCGGATTTGCGAGTCGATGTGGCTGAGTTCAAGCAGACCGTCGAGTTGTGATCCCCTGAGTCGCAGCAGACCCAAGGCACATCAAATCGAAGGTGACATCGGCGGCACCATCATCGCCCGATTCATGCCACCACGCCCTGATGAAAAAGGTGCGCTCATCATCGCATCACGCCGGGTGCGATGCAGGTCGTAGAGGGCGATGTAAGTGTTGCGCAGACGTTGGCGGATAGGCTCATTTTCCGCTGTGAGTGGCAGGCCCCGCACTTGGCTGCGCAGCCAATACATCGCCTGCTGCACATTGACCTGATGAGTGCCGTCTGCCGCCGTCATCGCTCGTCCATGATGGGCGATAACCGTGCTGGAGCCACCACGTGGACCTAACAACCTCGTTGCGATCCGCTCTGGCCCAAAGTCATCATAGCGCAGAACCACCTGTGGTGTGGCAAAGGCCTTTTGCAACTGCGCCTGAGTACAGGCCGGCAAGAGCGAGACCAACAACAAGGCAGCAAGCAGGAATCGAGTCTTCATAGGTTTGCCGTGAGGTTACTTAACTTCGTCGCACATGCGCTGACGATTTGAACCGCCCGTGCCATTTCATCGACCGTGGTGAATCGGCTGAAGGAAAAGCGCAGTGTGCTCGCCGCGTGCGCCGCATCAAAGCCCATGGCCTCCAGCACGTGCGAGGAGTGCAATGCACCCGTATGGCAGGCACTACCAGCCGAGCAGGCGAGGTTTTGCTGATCCAGCAGGATGAGCATGCCCGCTGCATCAAGACCTGGGAAGCAGATGCTGCTGATGCTCGGCACACGAGGTGCGTTTTGGCTGTGAATGATTGCACTGGGCCATGCAGAGAGGATTTGATGCTCAAACTGATCCCTCAGCGTGCTGCTCATGATTTCAGCCGACAGCTCCACGGCTTTGCCCAGTGCGACAATGCCAGCGACATTCTCCGTACCACTTCGACGTCCACCTTCCTGACCACCACCGACCAGCAAAGGTGCAAAACGCACACGCTGGCTGACATAGAGTGCCCCAATGCCCTTGGGCGCATGGAGCTTGTGCCCACTGAGGCTGAGGAAGTCAGCCGGGATGTCACGGAGGTCGATGGGAAGCTTCCCAACGGCCTGCACGGCATCCGTATGCACCAGCGCACCCGCTGCGTGCGACAGCTCAACAATCTCACGCATCGGGGCAATGACACCCGTCTCATTGTTGGCCCACATGATCGACACCAGCGCTACGCAACCGCTGCGGAGCAACTCGCGAAGTGAATCCAAGTCAACAACGCCATCGGCAGTCACTGCGACCGTCAAAACTCGACCACCTTGAGCTTTCCACCGGCTCGCAGCCTCCAGCGTGGCCGCGTGCTCGGTGCTGGCGATGATGAGGTCCGTCTTCTCCGGCCAAAGCGCGCGCACCGATGCCAGCGCTGTGTTGATCGACTCCGTGCCGCAGCTGGTGAACACGATTTCATCCGCTTGGGCACCCAACCGTGCCGCAACCTGCTCCCTTGCCGTGTGCAACGCTTTCCGCACATGCCGTGCCGCTGCATAGCTGGCAGACGGATTGGCATAGTGCTCCCGCAAAAACGGCATCATCGCCTCGACGACCCCAGGATCAGTCTGTGTGGTGGCGGCGTTGTCGAGGTAGATCATTCGCCGACAAGATTGAGGGCTTGTTGAATCAAAGTGTCGCTGATGTGGGCACCTGCGTCTTTCAAGGCGGCGATCCAAGTTGAGGCATGTGAAATATGCCCGCGCTTTTTGGCGGCGAGGATGACACCGAGACTCCCCGTGACATGAACTTTCATCACATCGGCACAGCGACGAGCGGCACGATCATCGAGAACGGCTTCCCTAGCACGATTTTCTGTGGCCCAAGCGATGACGGCAGATTCACCAGCACCGAGATTCCAGCTGACGATCTCAACGGGCAGCGGTGGGTCTGGGACGATGATGCCTTGAGGCAGGGATTCCAACCATCGACGCCCTGGGTCGCTGGAGGGAGCCGCGAGGATCTCTCGCGCGGCGCTTTCAGGAATCACTGCGCGCTCGGGTAATTGAAGCAGTAAGTCCGCTTTCCCAATTTTAGCCAAAAGGATGACAGGCGATGCATTGACGACCCACCTCATGATCAGACACGTTTAAGGCTGGATTGGAGATCTTCGAAGGTTTCCTGGATCGGTGAGACCTCAAAGCGCGAGAGGGCAAGGATGAACTCGGCTCGACTAAGGCCGGCAATCTCAGCGGCTTTGCTTTGCGAGAGCATTCCCGCCTCAAACCACTTCACACAAGCCGCGAGACGCATGGCTGGCCCGAATTCCTTCGGTGATACACGCAAGGCCGAGAAGGCAGTATCTGGCAGGTCGAGTTCCAGGGTTGTAGACATGGGATATGTTAGATGCTCATTCCCGTGGTGCAAGAAGCCTTCCCGCACTCGACAAAACGCACACTCCCGCTAACCTCCGCGCCCTATGCTCGATATACGCCTCATTCGTGACAATGCAGAACAGGTCAAACAACGCCTCGCCAACCGCAGTGGTGACTATGCGGCTTTGGTCGATGAAGTGCTGGCTATCGATACGCTACGGCGCGCTGCAGAGACCGAGCGGCAGAAATTGCAAAACGACCGCAATCGCACGAGCAAGGAGATCGGTATCGCCAAGAAGAATGGTCAGGACACCAGCGCCATCGAGACTGAAGTGCGCGGCATTGGCCAGCGCATCGATGAAATCGGGCGCGAGGCAAATGCAGCGGATGCGCGGCAGCGAGAATTGCTTTTGAGCATTCCGAATTTGCCACATGAGGCCTGCCCAGTGGGCCATAGTGCGGAAGAGAATCCCGAGGTGCGTGCTTGGGGATTGAAACCGGATTTCAGCTTTGCCCCGAAGGATCACACGGCGATTGGCACGGCGCTGGGCATGCTGGATTTTGAAGCGGGCGCGAAGATCACGGGCAGTGCCTTTGTCGTGTATCGTGGTGCTGGTGCACGCTTGGAGCGCGCTTTGATCAGCTTCCTGCTGGATCTGCACACCACGCAGCACGGCTATGAGGAAATCAGCCCGCCACTGCTGGTGAAGCCCGAGTGCCTCGAGGGCACTGGGCAGTTGCCGAAGTTTGGTGATCAGGTTTATCACAGCGCGGAAGATAATCTGTATCTGATCCCGACTGCCGAGGTGCCCGTGACGAATCTGCACCGTGATGAAATCGTCAACGGTGAGAAGCTACCCATCAACTATGCCGCCTACACTCCATGCTTCCGTCGTGAAGCGGGCAGTGCAGGCCTTGGCACACGCGGTTTGATCCGCATGCATCAGTTCGACAAGGTGGAGCTGGTGAAGATCACCACGCCAGAAACAAGCGCGGCCGAATTGGAAGCGCTGACGGGCCACGCGGAGAAGGTTTTGCAACTCCTTGGGCTGCATTATCGCGTCATCGAGCTGTGCACCGGTGACATCGGCTTTGGCTCGGCTAAAACCTACGACATCGAAGTCTGGGCACCAGGACAAGGCACCTTCCTCGAAGTCTCAAGCTGCTCAAACTTTGGCGACTACCAGGCGCGCCGCATGAATCTCCGCTACAAAGCTGAAGATGGCAAAAACCGCATTCCTCACACCCTTAATGGAAGTGGCACGGCACTGGCGCGCTTGTTCGTGGCATTGGTGGAGACGTATCAGCAGTCTGATGGCTCCATCTTGATTCCCGAGGCTCTGCGCGGGCATTTTGGAGCCGCACGCATTGGCTGATCAGAAACCTTCCAGCACGATCTTGCCGCGTGATTGACCGCTTTCGATGAGGGCTTGTGCGCGCTTGAGATTCTCGGCACAAATCGTGCCATAGTGGTCGGCGTAAGTGGTGCGGAGAAGACCGGCATCCACGAGTTGGGAGACCTCATTGAGGAGATGATGCTGCGCAATCATGTCTGGCGTCTTGAAGAGACTGCGAGTGAACATCAGCTCCCAATGCAAGGCGAGGCTTTTGCGCTTGAGGAGCTTCACATCAATGGTGGGCGGATCGTCAATGAGCGCGAGGTGCCCTTGGGGTGCTAGAGAATCGACGATTTGCTCCAGATGCTGGTCGGTTTGCGTCAAGCTGGCGACGTGAGTGACCTGAGGAATGCCGATTCGTTTCAACTCGGCGGATAGTGGCAAGCGGTGGTCGATGACGTGATGCGCGCCGTTTTTCAGGACCCAATCCCGTGACTCGGGACGCGCGGCAGTGCCGATGACGGTGAGCGCGGTGAGACGTGCGGCGATCTGCGTCAGGATGGAGCCCACGCCGCCTGCCGCGCCGATGATGAGGAGGCTCTGGCCCTGCGGATGCTTGCCTGTGGCGATGCGGAGGCGATCAAAGAGTAACTCCCATGCGGTGATGCTGGTGAGCGGCAGCGCGGCGGCTTGCGCAAAGCTCAACGTGCTCGGTTTGCGGCCCACAATGCGTTCATCGACGAGGTGTAGCTCGGAATTCGTGCCAGGACGTGAAACATCACCGGCATACCAAACTTCATCGCCAGGTTTGAAGAGCGAGCACTCAGCGCCAGTGGCACGCACAATGCCGGCAGCATCCCAACCGAGGATGGCAGTCTCACCGGCCTTCGGCTGCGCACGGAGACGGACCTTGCCATCGACTGGATTCACGGAGACGGCTTTGATTTCGACCAGAAGATCACGCCCGGATGCGATTGGATCAGGCGTCGTGAAATCGATCAACGAGTCCGCGTGCGAGATGGGAAGGTATTGGCGGTAGCCTGTGGCTTTCATTGGAGTAATGCGGTTAGCGCTCGCCGATGACGGAGAAGTCGAGGTCGCCTTTACCGGCATCGAGGGCGGCGCGCATGGCGGCGGCGGTGCAATCCAGTGCTGGCGCGCTGAGCTTGGCCTCGGCTGCGAGTTCTCGGGCAAAGTCGGCGTCTTTGAGCATGTTGCGCAGCGAGAAGTGAGGTTCGAAGTCGCCTTTCATGATCGCGGGCAACTTCATGCCGATGAGCGTGGAAAAGTTGGCGTTGGACTCCAAGGCACTGAGCAGACGCTCCAGTTGGATACCATTGGCCTGCGTGATCTGTGCTGCCTCGGCCACGGCTTCAACGATGACTGCGGAGACCAGGTTGGTGACGATTTTGAGCACCATGGCATCTCCGATGGCCCCAAGTGGCACGATCTTAGCGGCGCTGGCCTCCAGGACGCTGCGCGCACGCTCCAGCATCAAATCACTGCCACCGATGTAGTAGCAGAGCTTGCCATTTTGCGCGGCCATCTTGCTGCCGGTAAAGGGCGCATCGAGAAAGGCAGCGCCGGTGGCTTCGACCAACTTGGCGGCTTCTAACGTGGCTTTTTTGCTCACGGTGGCGTGGTTCATGATGAGATGACTGGCGTTGAGCGATGGCTGCATGTCACGAATGGCCTCAAGAAGGGCCGTGCCGTCTCTGACGAAGATTTGTACGATGCCAGCGGCTTCGGCGACCTCGCGTGGAGAGGCGAGAAAATTCGGCACGGCACGCGCGCTGCGGCTCCAGACAAAGACCTCATGCCCTGCCTTGCGCAGATTTTCCATCACACGACTGCCGATGATGCCCAGACCTAGAACGCCGACGTTGGATTTACTCATGGCGGCCAATCAGGCGCTCAAAAGGCGGCTGTGCAAGCCTGTGGCGAAATGACGCTTGGCTTTTTTAGTTTGGAGCGTCAAGATTCCGCCCATGGCTCAATACACTGTTCAACCTGGCGACAATCCTTCCAAGATCGCGAAGAAGTTTGGCATGACGCTCGCGGCATTTCAAAAAATGAACCCCAATCTTGTCGAATGGGGCACGGGCAACTGGAAAGTGCTCTTCCCTGGCCAGATCGTGAACGTGAATGGCGTGGTGACGGGACTGCCGCCGGAAACGGAGGCCACGGCACCGACGAGCTTTGCTGCGCCTCCACCCTGGATGCAGATCGCCATCATGGAACAAGGCGTGCAGGAATGGGCCAACGGCGACAATCCACGCATCCTCGAGTATTTAAAGAGCTGCGGCATCAGCGGCAGCCTTTTGCATGATGAAACGGCCTGGTGCGCCGCCTTTGTGAACTGGTGCATCCTGCGCTCCGGTTACAAGCCACAAGGCAGCGCCATGGTGTCCAATTGGTGGGGCTGGGGCCGCCCGGTCGCTGCGACGTATGGAGCCATCTGCATTTTGCAGCCCTTGACGGTCGATCAAGCCAGCAGTGGCCACATCGGCTTCCTGCATGCGGTGGATAACACCAATGTGTGGCTCCTCAGCGGCAACTCCAAGAACCAAGTGCGCATCTCCCCGTATCCGAAGAGTAAACTGATCCACAACGCACCGTTTCGCTGGGCGTTTTAAGCGCACTTAGCCACCACGCTCGGCTCCCCTTCTCCGTTCCCAGGGAGACCAATCCTTTGGCTGGCTCGTCCAAGGCCCAGATCAACGCCGCTGTGGCCGATAACCGTTACTTGGCCTACGGCCTAGGCGACTGGATCAGCAATGTGCGGAAGTTTGCCCCCGCCTGCACCGTAGCGCTGGGCAACCTGTCCACCGGCACGGGAGGTGAGGCCTTTGTCTTCACCCCCTACAACGCGCCCACCTTACCCACTCTGCCCGTCGGCATCACCGAGGTGCTACCCGGCGCGCTGGACAGCACCTTCCGCCTGGTGCAAGTGATCAAAGGCCTGCCCGGCTACACCGACGACATCGGCCTGGACCTCGGCATCATCGGCGAGGAGGACTCGGAGGAGCACAGCCGTCCGGAGTTCACCCTGAAAACGGAGGCGGGCCACAAGAAATTCGGTCACTACTCGGTGGCAGTATACCGCAAGCGCGGCGGCGATGGCTTTGAGCTGCTTGGCATTTCCAAGGACAGACCCTGCCAGGACGAGCGCCCGCTGCTGGTGGCTGGCCAACCGGAGGTGCGCGAGTACAAACTGCGTTTCTGGGACGCCGGCACGGAATCCGGCGACTGGACCGACGTGGCCGGCATCACCGTGAGCCCGTAGTTAGAAGCGTCACTCAAGCGTTACATCAACCATCGCGTGAGTCACCCCAAACCCCATTCTCCCCTGCCCTCCCGGCCATTCTCCGCGCCCACGGACCTCAAGGCTGCGTCGGCAGAGCGGAAGGTGGCAGTATGTAGACGGAGAGGAGCCCCCACCAGTCGTCAAATTGTCAGATTTAGTGATAATGCTGACAGCGTGTTTAATCACCTCAGTTCTTCATTATACCAGCATCAGAAGGCTAAATAGTGATTTAAAAAGCCCACTCATTATGAAACGCCAACGAGAAGACCAGTGTCGCTTTCTAGCGTTTGTTTAATAACTTTTTTATCGTTATATAGTAATTCAAAAAGACGCCCTATAGCCCATGCCCGAGTCACAACCGATCCCTACCAAAACCCACCGCCTGTCGAGACGATCGATTCAAGCCAGCGCACATCCTAGACCTCCGAGTACAAGTCACGGCACTCTTATCATAACCTTCCTAACGTTACAATTAGCGCGACACTCTGCCCCTCGCTCGGAAGCGAAACCCTCGACTGCGCCATAGTCATGTTTGTAGTTCGGGCTAAAGCCGCTTTAGCCCGAACTACCAACTCTGCCCCCCTCTGCCCGCTGCGGTGAAATGCGACATCAATGAAGAACCCTTTCGAGGACGAGGTAGCGTAACCCGGTTGGTTACCAACGGTGGACTCCAGTTGCACAGCAACTTTGCCTTGTTCCTGCGGAACAGTCCGCCGGGACCCGCTGCAGCGCAAAGGGGACTGTGATTTGGTGGTTGCCAAGGGGCATGGGAGTTTGGTAAAACTCGCTCGTCCATTCACCCCACCTCGCCATGAAAAATCTGCTGATCGTTCTTTGCTTCGTCGCACTTGTCATTGGGGGCTGGATGCTGGCGCGGCCGAATCCACTGATCGGCGAGGTCGCGAAGCTGGAGCGTGAGTTGAAAACAGCGCAAAATGAGGTGGTGCAGCTCAAGGCGGAGATGGCCAAGAAATCGACGAACCCGGCGAAAGCTTTGATGACACCGTCGATGACTCCCATGGCAGGCGAACAGCCCGCCACGACTGCCAGCGCCCCCAAACCAGAAGGCTCGGCGCTGCGCAAGATGCTGGAGGCACCCGGGATGAAGGAGATGATGAAGCAGCAGAATCTGATGCAGATCGACATGATCTACGGCGGATTGTTTGGGAAAATCCAGCTCAGCCCAGAGGAGAAGGAGAACTTCAAGCAACTGCTCGGCGTGCGGTCATCCGCACAGACGGAGATGGGGCTGAAAATGATGACGGCCAATTTGACGGCGGAGCAGCACAAGCAGATCGCGGCGGATTATGCGGCGGCCAAAAAGCTCAATGACGCAGACATCCGCAAGTTCCTTGGTGATGAGGATGACTACAAAACCTTCCAGAAGTGGGAGGATACACAGCCGGAGCGGATGCAGTTTGAAATGATGGGCGGGCGCTCTCATTTCACCTCGGCGGGAGAGGCGCTGGCACCCGAGCAGGAGCAGCAACTGATCGACACCATGGCCCAGGTGCGCAAGCAACCGAGCCAGCTGCCAGACCTGAGTAAGCCGGAGAATTTCACTCCAGGCAATCTAAGTGACCAGCAAATCGCCCAACAGATGCAGAAGTATGACCAGGATGCCGCAGTGGTGGCCCAGCAGGCGGCGGCCTACCTCTCACCCGCCCAATTGCAGGCGCTGACCCAATTTCAGGCGCAAATGCGCTCCATGGCGGAGATGGGTCTGAAAATGTCGAACGAGATGCTCAAGGGGACGAAGTGAGCGGTACCAAATCCCTCTTGCATCACTGTGGCAGCCGCGCCATTTCCAGTGAACACGCACGTCACTACCTTGGCTGATCTCACACGCACTCTCGTCGCCATTCCTGCCCGCTGGGGTTCCACCCGCTTCCCAGGCAAGCCGCTCCACCTCATCGCCGGGAAACCGCTGGTGCAGCACGTTTGGGAGCGCTGTCAGGACTGTCGCCACATCGACGACATCATCATCGCCACGGACGATGCGCGCATCGCCGAAGCCGCAGCCGGTTTTGGAGCCAAGGCCGTGCTGACCTCGCCAGACCATCCCAGCGGCACGGACCGCATCGCGGAGGCTGCCAACTCCTTCCCCGAGCATCGTGTCATCATCAATGTACAAGGCGATGAGCCGCTGATCTCCCCTGCCCTGATCGACGAGCTGGCCCTGACCATGCGGGACGAACCAAGCGTGGAAATGATCACCGCAGCGGCCCCGATTCATGATCCAGCGCAGATCGGTGACGCCAACATCGTCAAAGTCATCTTCGACAAGAATGGAGACGCGCTGTACTTCTCGCGCTCGCCCCTGCCCTATGTGCGCAATGCCGATGCCTGGCCGCGCAGTTACCGCCATCTCGGCATTTACGGCTTCCAGCGCCGTTTCTTGTTCCAGTTCGTAGCCTGGCCACCGTCGATGCTCGAGCAGACGGAGTCCCTGGAGCAACTGCGCGCGTTGGAAAACGGCTCACGCATCCGCGTGGTGCTCACGGACGAACTCTCCCCCGGAGTGGACACACCCGAGCAGGCACGGGCCATTGAAGCACAACTTGCAAAACCTTGAACTCTGAGCGTTGAACAGCATCATGAAATACATCTTTGTCACAGGCGGCGTCGTCAGCTCACTCGGTAAGGGACTCGCAGCATCCGCGCTAGGAACCCTGCTCGAGCTGCGTGGCCTCAAGGTCATCATGCAGAAGTTTGACCCGTATTTGAACATCGACCCCGGCACGATGAATCCGTATGAGCACGGTGAAGTGTATGTGCTGGACGATGGTGCGGAAACGGACCTCGACCTCGGCCACTACGAGCGCTTCACGCATACGAATCTCTCCAAGCTCAACAACCTCACTTCCGGTCAGGTGTACCAGTCGGTGATCGACAAGGAGCGCGCGGGCAAATACCAGGGCCGCACCGTGCAGGTCATCCCGCACGTCACCAACGAGATCAAAGCCCGCATCCATGAAGTGGCTGAGAAAATGAACGGCGATGTCATCATCACAGAGATCGGCGGCACAGTCGGTGACATCGAGGGTCTGCCATTCCTCGAAGCCATCCGCCAGTTCGGACAGGAGGCAGGTCCGGGCAATGTGCTC
>JANOBP010000374.1:0-3403 GCA_031411715.1 Verrucomicrobiaceae bacterium
AGGAGCCCGAGCGCGTCAAAGCCATGCTCAGCCAGCTTCAAGCCTGGCAAAAAGACGTCGGTGCCCTCATGCCGACGAAGAATGCCGCCTATGATCCCACCAAGCCCAATGGCCGCGGCGCAGCTGCTCCGGCCAAGACAAAAAAGAAATAACGTTCAGCCAATGGCTGCAGAGATCAGCATGGCGGCGTGCAGGATTGGCTGCGTGAGCTTGGCCAAGCTGCATGTGATCGAGAATGCCTTCCAGTTGCCGGATAACTCATTGGCGGGGCGTTGACAGTGTGGTGACGTGCCGCTAAAACTGGCGCTCCGTTTTCCCAACCCCATCCTAAATATGAGCGCTGCCAATCCTGCCAAGAAGATCATCAATAACCCCCTGAAGTGTGCTGACGAGCTGTTTGAGGGACTGGTGCTTGCTTATGATGGCAAGGCGCGGCGTGTAGGCACGCGGTCGATCGTGATGAATGACCTGCGTCCGGATGCGCCAGCGTTGCTGGTGGGCGGCGGGGCAGGGCATGAGCCGATTTATCACGGCCTGGTGGGCAAAGGCATGGCGGATGGTGCGGCGGTGGGTGAGATCTTCGCGGCACCGCCGCCGGACATCGTGCTGGAGGCGACGCAGGCGGTGAATCGTGGGAAAGGCGTGCTGTTCCTCTACGGCAACTATGCTGGCGATGTGATGAACTTTGACATCGGTGGTGAATTGGCCGCGGATGAAGGGATCACGATCAAGACGGTGATCATCGCGGATGATGTGTGCTCGGCCCCGCCATCTGAGAAGCATAAACGTCGCGGTGTGGCCGGGCTGGTGCCGATCACAAAGATCGCGGGTGCTGCCGCGCAGGTGGTGGACACGCTGGATGAGCTGGCACGTATCGCGCAGAAGGCGTGCGATATGACGAGGACGGTGGGAGTCTCCACGAAGTCTGGAAGCATCCCAGCAACGGGCAAGCCGACATTTGAGCTGGCGGATGACGTGATCGGTCTCGGTATGGGGATTCACGGTGAAAAAGGCGTTGGCTTGATCCCGATGTGCACGGCGGATGAGTTGGCGGCGAAGATGCTGGAGCTGCTCTTTGCGGATGATTTGGAGCTGAAGGCGGGAGATGAGATCGTTTTCTTCGTGAACAGCCTGGGTGCGACTCACATGATGGAACTCTTGATCATGCTGCGCGGTGCCAAGCCGATCCTCGAAGCCCGCGGGATCAAGATTCATCAGACGATCGTGGACAACATCGTGACCTGCCAGGAGATGGCGGGTGTGAGCTTCAGCATCACCAAGCTGGATGCGGAGCTGAAGAAGCTCTGGGACATGCCGTGTGAGAGCGTGGGCTATACCAAGCTGTGAGGCAAAATGTCGAATGGATGAGAGAGCTGAAAAACAAGCTGCTGCTTGGCGAAGTGCGTGCATGATGCATGTGTCCGCATGCCTGATGTGAAAAATGATGTTTCTGCTGCCTCCACGCCTCCGTGGGAGGCGAAACGTCCGCCTGCGAGGCGCGGGCTGCTGAGGAAACTGGTGATGTGGCTGCTGGTGTCGGGCTTGATTGGCTTGGTGGTTGTTTCCTTGAGGCCGCGGCCTGTGGAGGTGGAGGTTGAGGTGGTGAAGCTGGGGCCATTGACAGTTTTTGTGTCTGAAGAGGGTAAGACGCGGATTCGGAATCGCTACATGGTGGCGGTCCCGTTGGCAGGGAGCATGCAGCGAGTGAGTCTGAAGCCTGGAGATGTGGTGAAGGGCGGGGAGACGGTGCTGACACGCATCGAGCCGAGTTTGGCACCTTTGCTGGATGCGCGCTCACGGGCGCAATATGAGGCGCGGGTGGAGGGGGCTGCGGCTGCACGGAGTCAGGCCAATGAGTCGCTGGAAATGACGCGCACGAGCCTGAAGTATGCGCAGACGAACTGGGACCGGATCAAGAACAATACGGACAAGGGCACGATCTCGGCCACGGATCGGGATAACTTCGAGCGCGATGCTTTGATGAAGGGTCGAGAGGTGCGTGCGGCGGAGTTTGCTCTGCAGGTGGCGGAGTTTGAGCTGACGCAAGCGAAGGCGATGCTGCTAGAGGTGCTGAAGCCAGCGGCAGATGGGCAAACCATCGAGGTGCGTGCACCGGTGAGTGGCGTGGTGCTGCATGTGCAGCAGGAGAGTGCGATGATCATGGCACCGGGTGCGCCGATTTTGGAAATCGGAGACCCGAGTGACCTGGAAGTGGAAGCGGAGATCCTGTCGCGTGATGCAGTCGCGATCCAGTCCGGCGCTGTGGTGACGGTGGAGCAATGGGGCGGGGCGGAGCCGGTGAAAGCGAAAGTGCGCCGTGTGGAGCCTGCCGCCTTCACCAAAGTGTCCGCTCTAGGTGTGGAGGAGCAGCGCGTGCTGGTGCTGAGTGATTTTTTGGAGCCGACGGAGTCGCTGAAGGCTCTGGGAGACCGCTACCGAGTGGAGGTGCGCGTGGCGGTGTGGCATAGCGATGAAACGCTGCTGGTGCCTGCGGGTGCGCTCTTCCGTGAGGGCAGTGAGTGGCGGACTTTTGTGTTTGATGGTGGAAAAGCCAAGGCTGTGACGGTGCAAGCTGGACGCACCGATGGCCGGATGACTCAGGTGCTGGGTGGCCTGACTGCCGGACTTGAGGTGCTGATGCATCCGCCGGATTCAGTCAAAGACGGCGGCGATGTGGTGAAGCGTGCGGCGCGACAGTAGCGGCGGGAATGCAGGAAGCGCCAAAGTCGGCGATGTCCGAATGGATTGACGATTGATGAGCAAGGATTTTTGATTGCTGAAGTGATGCCCTTCGTAGAGCGCGCCTCATCCTTCAAAAATCAACAATCGAATGCTCATCAATCCTCAATCAAAGAGTCCAACGCCGACACTTTTTGCACCCTCTTGTCTCCTCAGGATCAATGTGGCACGTTTAATAGACCAGCGCACCATCCCTAACACTCCGCGCTTGCTACCCGCTTCGGGATTCCGTATCACTGGCGGGAATATTCTCCCGTCCTCATGAGCGATCTCTCCCAGCCCACTCCCACTGGTCATCAGCGCACCACCGGCGGCAACTTCCGCTGGGAGCCGCCGACGCCTGAAGAGCTCCAGGCCATGATGCCCGGCTATACGATTGAAAAAATTCTTGGCCGTGGCGGCATGGGCGCGGTGTACAAAGGCGTGCAGCAAAACCTCGACCGCACCGTCGCCATCAAGGTACTGCCGCCGGGCGTGGAAAAAGAGGACCCCAGCTTTGCCGAGCGCTTCAAGAGTGAGGCCAAGCTCATGGCCAAGCTCAATCATCCCGCCGTCGTCGCCGTGTATGACTTCGGCACCACCCTTGGCGGCCAGTTGTACTTCGCCATGGAGTATGTGGATGGCAGCGATGTCTCGCAGATGATCCGCTCGCAGGGCAAGCTGC
>JANOBP010000375.1:0-1647 GCA_031411715.1 Verrucomicrobiaceae bacterium
TCACCGCCCTGCGTCACCGTGTTGATCTCGATGGTATCCGGCGCAGGCGTGCCGCCTTCCGTCGGGATGCTGCTCAGCGCCTCATACGCCGCACTGCCGGGATCGTAGCTGGCCTTCATCACCTTGTACCAGGCCTTGATCAGTTTGTCCGTCTCATCATTCAGCTCCACCAGCTCCTTCTTCGTCGCCTTGAGTAGGCCCTCCGTGTCGCTCGTATCCTGTACCTTCGTCGTGTAGCTGTCCAGCAGCGCTTTAAACATCACCGCCGTCTGCGCCACGCCTTGCAGCAGCCGCGTGATCGGTGGCGCCGCCGGCGTCATGGCCGCCAGCGCCGCATTGGCACGCAGCCACAACGGGGACAGTGCCCGCGCACGCTCCAGCACGCTGCTCTCCGAGCGCGGATTGATCTGATACACATCTTTGAGGTCATTCATCAGCAGAGCGTTGTCACCGAGATGCCCCTCGATGATTTGCGGTACCTTGGTGCCCAGCAGCTTCAGCTTTTGCAGTACACCCTGCTGCGCGCGGTAGGCCGCATCCGCATCGTCCTGCTTGACCGCGCGCTGCTGCACCAGCGGCTCATACTGCGCGATGAGTGCCTCCAGCTCCGTGGTTCCTTGCGTGCCGATCTTGAGCGTCGGCGCATACTGCTCCCAAACCGTCAGTGACGTTTGAGCGCGATCTTTGGTGATTTCCCAGTATTGCATAGTCGTGTGTGTGTTGAGGTTGATCGAGTTACTTGGCAAAAAAGGCTCTTCAGGTGCTGGCGATGAGGAATCCGACCACAGTGAGCCGTCATCCCAAAACGTTAAGCCATCATCCCAATGTGGACCGGCGGGGTTGGGCATGGCGGTGGCGGGTGTGGATGAAAAAAGCCGCGCGCGCGAGCCTGGCGGACCAGCGGCAGGCGTGCGTGGGGCGGAAATAAAAGATGAAAAAACGGCTCATGGTTGCTGTGCCTCCTTCAACCGCCTCGCAAGACCGGGATGTCTCCCCGGAACGCCAAGCGTGCGGAAAAGCTATGCATTTCCAAAAACTTTCAAGTCTCTTTTTTCACCCGCCCAAGGCCCTCCATCACGCCAGCACCCGCACCGCCTTCTGCCACACCCGGAAGGCACGCTGCATCACCTTTTTGGAGCAATGCATCGTCTTTTTCAGCCGATGAAACGCCCGCAAACAACACTGACATCATGTTAGCCAATGAAACAGACGATGCATCGGTCTGATTAGACGATGCAGCGCCAAAAATAGACGTTGCAGCCATACAAACGGGCGATGCAGCAGCCCAAAAAGACGTTCCATCAGGCTATGGTGGTCTGTCAGCATGCCAAACGGGTGAATGAGTGCCTACGGAACACGCGGAAAGACACGGAAAGACAGAGACAGCCGTGCTGAATTCCAGTTCCGAGTGTTCCGCGTATTCCGTAGCCATCCATGCTCAGGGACGTTCGATTTAGCCGCAAAGGGGCAGAGAGGCAAAGGGGCGGAGGCAGGCCTTGGCGTGGGATTTCCAAGGAGTGAGGGCTTCCAGCCATCACCACGGGTTGCTGACGGCTGGAAGCCGTCACTCCTTGATGGAAAGGGCTGACCCAAGGCCTGCCAAAGACGGATCAGCCGCAAGAACCGCCGATTCATCCAGCCGCCCGG
>JANOBP010000376.1:0-9427 GCA_031411715.1 Verrucomicrobiaceae bacterium
GATCGCCTCTGGTGAATGTCCGCTTTTGGCGATCAATACGTCCAGCGCCTCATCGAGCGCTTTGTCTTCCTTCGTTTTGGTTCTTCTCATCTATTCCTGTCCTCGGGTTTCCCCCTCCACACAAACTTTCTGACAGGCTCATGCCTCAATGGACAAATCAGGCTTTAGCATGCCTGGAGATGACTTTGAGTCGCCTTACTCAGTTGTTTTGCCTTCCACCGCCGACGGATGCCGTCGTAGAGATCTTCGTTGATCGGAAGACGCGGGCCATTGAGCGCCTTGAGCATCTCCTCCTCGAGTTCTGGAGACTCGTATTCGATTTCATCTTTGGTGAAGTCCTTGCTTCGATCATTCATCCAGCCTAGCAACTCTATGAAGCTTTGTTTCGGCAGCTTCAGGATGGATGCCTCGATTTGAGTGACGGTGGTCATGGCCCGAGGATAATTTCCTTCACGCAGGATGCAAGCTCCGGCGCATGGCACCGGCCAGCCAGAGGAGGCTCCGCCACGGAAGAGTCCTTCACTCCTGGTCGTATTGTCAGGCATGAAGCGCTTCTTGTTTCCAATCCTCGCCGTTCTCGCCGCCACCACGCTCCACGCTGAATTCAAAGCAGGGGCGGCTTTGATCGACATCACGCCGCCAAAGCTGCCGGTGATCGTGAATGGGGGCATGCTGAGTCGTTACGTGGACAAGATCAACACTCGCGTGAATGCACGGGCGATCGTGTTGAGTGATGGGAAGACTCAGATCGCCATCGTGGTGGCAGATAGCTGCATGATGGGGCGCGTGCTGCTGGATGAAGTGAAAACTCTGGCCGCGGCCAAAACCGGCATTCCGATGGAGCGCATGCTGATCTCAGCGACGCATGCGCATTCAGCCCCCGCATCGATGGGATGTCTGGGGACCGATCCTGATCCGAATTATGTGCCTTTTTTGAAGGAGAAGCTGGTGGAGGCCATCGTGGCGGCACAGGCGGCTTTGGAGTCAGCGCGTGTTGGTTTTGCCAAGGCGGACGCAGCAGCGTTTACGGCGCTGCGGCAGTGGATTCGCCGCCCGGATCGCGTTGCTGAAGATCCTTTCGGGAACATGACCGTGCGTGCGAACATGCATGCGGGGCGGCTTTGGGATGATGCCGTGGGCGAGTCAGGACCGGAAGATCCTGATTTGTCGCTAATCTCGATTCAAACCAAGGATGGCAAGCCGCTGGCAGTGCTGGCCAATTTCTCGATGCACTACTTTGGCGATAAAGACATTAGCGCCGATTATTTTGGGCTGTTCTCTGAGGGATTGAAGCAGCGCATCGATCCGAAGGGTAAAATGATCGGCATCATGTCGCATGGATGCAGTGGGGACATCTACCGTGTGGACTACACGGTGCCGGAGAAGGACCGGCCCAAGCCGACGATCAATGAATACACGAGCGGGTTGCTGGACATCGCGATGAAAGCGTATGCGGGCATCACCTACCGCGCAGATGTCGATGTGGCGATGGCGGAGCAGCGCATGACTCTAAAATACCGCGTGGCGGACAAGCAACGGCTGGAGTGGGCGCAACGCATCGTGACGGAGATGGGAGATCGTCTGGCCAAGACACCCACCGAGGTTTATGCCAAGGAGCAGCTGATTCTGCATGAGAAACAGCAGACGGAGATCGTCGTGCAGGCGCTGCGCATCGGCGATATCGGCATCGCCACGACACCAAATGAAACGTATGCGATCACAGGGCTGAAAATCAAAGCAGCGAGTCCGCTGCCACACAACATGGTGATCGAGCTCGCCAATGGTGGTGATGGCTACATTCCGCCGCCGGAAATGCATGCATGGGGCGGCTACAACACTTGGGCGGCACGCTCCGCAGGCCTGGAGGTGATGGCCGAGGCAAAGATCACACAGGCGGCGATTTCTCTACTCGAAAAGGCCAGCAACGCACTGCGCAAACCATGGGCTTTAGATGCTGGATCAGCGACAAAGACGATTGCGAGCCTGAAGCCGAGCGCATGGTGGCGGCTCAATGAGTTCACCGGCCCCATCGCCGCCGATGCGAGCGGAAATCATCACGATGCAACGATTGAAGGCGGCCTTGCTTATTATCTCGAAGGCCCGCACTCGAAGGTGTTTTGCGATCAAGATGTGAATCGTGCTCCGCATTTCGTCGATGGTCGTTTATGCACCGACTTGGCAGGGCTGGGTGAGAAGTGGTCGGTTTCGCTCTGGCTATGGAATGGCATGCCGAATGATGGACGTGAAGTCAGCGGCTGGTTTTTCTCACGTGATCACAATCATGGTTTGAGCGCCTATGGAGAGCACCTCGGCATCGGCGGGACCAGTGGTAACACGGGACGATTGGTTTTTCAGGCAAACGGCGTTTTGGCTGGCAAGACAGAGATCCCGCGCTGGACATGGCAGCACGTCGTACTTGTGCGCGATGGTGGGAAAGTGCGCGTCTATCTCAATGGCAAATTGGAGATCGAAGGTGAGGCGCAGGCATCGAAGATCGCGTCATGCTTCTTTGGTGGCCGCAGTGACCACGCGGCCAGTTGGGAAGGCCGCATGGATGAGATCGCCGTGTTTGATCGTGCGCTAAGCGTTAAGGATGTGGCCAAGCTCGGCGTGAAGTGATATTATCGTTTGAAGCCGACCTTCGAGACGCCCTTGGTGAGCTTGAAACACACAAGTGTGGCGTCTTTCTCGCGACACCATGTTCCCGGTTTTAATTTGAGGCGTGAATCAACTTCAGTGAGTCCCTCGGGGACACCTTGGAGCTCTGGCAGGGAAAGCGTGAACTCCTCACACGCGAACGGTGCTTTGAGTGTCACCAGACTCTTCGCGGCATCGAATTCGATCTTGGTCAGTTCCTTCGCGGCCCAGTAGCGGGAGATTTCGCTGAGCTTCATCCAGTGCAGGTGATCGAAAGTGGCGTGCAGGCGCTTCACGACCTCGCGGAAGATCTCGAAGCCGATTTCAAGACCGTTCCAGTAAATGCCGGTCCAGTGGCAGACGATGATCGCGGGCTCGCCGCGCTGGATGACCTCGACCATGCGGCCCGATTTGCCGTCGGCGGTGATGAAGGCGTCCGCACCGGTCGGCGTGATGCAATTCCAACCGCCAGTCCAGTCACCCGTGCAGCCAATGATGTGAACGACGCAGCGCGGATCATCGGAATCGAGTCCGCTGGCGTTTTGCACGATGGGGGCCACGCTTTGCTCGCCCTTGTCAAAGAGATCGCGGAAGTAGTGCGGGATCTCGGCATTGAAAACGCTACGACATGATTCAAACGAGGCCTGCGCGAGTTGCGGCCGCGCTTTGCTGCCGAAACCACCGGGCGTGGTGACACCTTCACATGGCAGGCCGATGTTTTTCAGAATCGTGAGCGCATAGCTCATGTAGTCCGCGATTTCGTCGGTGCTGCGCCCGTTGCACCAGTCCCAATTTTCCATGAAGCGCGGGCTGATCTCAGGATACGGATGGCCAGTCTTCGTGTCGATGATGCGTGTGTGAGTGACCATCTCGGGATGGATGTCCCAGTTTGGAGTGATGTGCTCGCGCACGAGCTTGATGCTGTCTTGCAGGTTACGCTGGCTCCAGCCGGGGATCTCGCGGTCAAGGCGGCCCACACAGGCGGGGAAGGGGACAATGCTGTACTTGCCCTTCACGCCATTCTCCGTGGCCCAATCGGCAAATTTACGCACGAAGCTATCCGGAATCTCGTCCGGCCAACTCTGCCACGGATAGTGGTCATACTTGCCCGGATTCACCGTGGCGAACTGCGGAATGGCGAACTTGTTCAAGTTCACCAGGCACGTCGAATCATCGATGATGATGCTCACCGGCACGCGTGCACGCGGATTGAGCACTTTCACCGCAGCATCCTGCTGCGGACGATCTCCCGGCACCTGACCGAGTAAGTGGGAACCTAACGCGAGTGCGGAGGCTTCGATGAAATGGCGGCGAGAGGCTTGGGGCGGCATGGCCAGTAAACGTCCAATCTGGCCCAGTTTTCGACCTTGAATCCACCCTTAGCGCCGGTAAAGAACGCGTCCCGCGCTTGGCCGCTACTGGCGCACTCTTATCAAAATCCCCTCTCATGAACAAATCTATCCTTTCTCAAGCCGCTAACGAAGCCCGTGGTCTCGCCATGGATGCTGTGCACAAATGTTCCTCCGGCCATCTTGGCCTGCCACTCGGTGCGGCGGAAGTCGGCGCGGTGCTTTTTGGTGAAAGCCTTCGGTGTGATCCCGCTGATCCGAAATGGCTCAACCGCGACCGTTTCATCCTCAGCGCCGGCCACGGTTCGATGTTCATCTACTCCTGGCTGCACCTGAGCGGCTATGCGGTGAGCATTGACGATGTTTCCAAGTTCCGCGTGCTGCATTCCATCACGCCGGGGCATCCTGAATTTCATGAAACACCGGGCGTCGAGTCCACCACCGGACCGCTCGGTCAGGGCGTGGGCAATGCCGTGGGCTACGCGCTCTCCGGCAAGATGGCCGCGGCGAAATACAACACCGTGCAGCATACCATCATCGACAACCACGTCATCGCTCTCGCCGGTGACGGCTGCTTGCAGGAAGGCGTGGCGCGTGAGGCGGTCTCCTTTGCCGCGCACAACGGCCTGGACAATCTGATCCTCATTTACGATTCCAACGACGTGACGCTCGATGCGATGGCGAAGATCACGCAGAGTGAAGACGCGCAGGCCATGTTTACCGCCATCGGTTGGGATGCGGTGACGATTGATGGTCACGACCTCGACGCCATCCTCGGAGCCATCGAAGCCGCCAAGCAGGCCGACAACGGCAAGCCGAAGCTCATCATTGCGAAGACGATCATTGGCAAAGGCATCCCCGAAGTCGCCGGCACGGCCAAAGGCCATGGTGAAGGCGGCGCGAAGTTTGTCGATGCGGCAAAAAAAGGCCTCGGCATTCCTGAAGGCACGCATTTTTATGTCAGCGACGGCGTGAAGGCCTATTTCGCCGATTTGAGTGCCAAGCGTGCCGCCGCGCATGCTGAGTGGAACAAAACCTTCACCGCCTGGGGCGCTGCGAATCCCGAACTGGCTGCGCAACTCGAGGCCGCGCGCAACGGCACCATTCAGGCCGAAGACCTGCTCAAAGTCGTGCCGGAATATCCCGCCGAGGGCAAAGCGGCCACCCGTAACAGCGGCGGTGAGATCCTCAATCACATCGCCAAAGCTGTGCCGCATCTTGTCACGGGCAGCGCGGATCTTTTTGGCTCCACGAAGAACTACCTCACCGGCATGGGCGACTTCAGCGCCACGAATCGCACGGGTCGCAATATCTGGTTCGGCATTCGTGAGCATGCCATGGGTGCGATCTGCAATGGCATCGCCTACGACGGCCTGTTCCTTGCCAGTGGCGCGACGTTCCTCGTCTTCGCCGATTACTGCCGTCCGAGCATCCGTCTCGCCTCGCTCGCCAAACTGCCCGTCACTTACATCTTCACCCATGACAGCGTCGGCGTCGGTGAAGACGGCCCGACTCATCAGCCCGTGGAAACCGTCAGCGGTCTGCGTGTCATCCCAAATCTCGACGTCATCCGCCCCGGTGATGCCGAAGAAGCCGCCGCAGCCTTTGCCGCAGCCTTCAGCCGTCAGGATGGCCCCACGCTGCTTGCCTTGAGCCGCCAGGACTTGCCGCACCAAGGACACGCCAGCGCCGCGACTCGTCGTGAAGGCACGCTCAAAGGCGGTTACATCCTTGTGAAGGAAACCACCGCGCTTGAAGCCATCGTCATTGCGACAGGTTCCGAAGTCCAACACGCGGTCGAAGGTGCCAAAGGCAAGTCCGGCGTACGCGTCGTCAGCCTGCCGTGCTTTGAGCGTTTTGACCGCCAGCCGCAGTCGTACCGCGACGAAGTGCTGCCGGCGTTCTGCACGAAGCGCATCGCCATCGAGGCCGGTGTGTCCGACCTCTGGTGGAAATACGTCGGCACGCATGGCCAGATCATCGGCATTGACCGTTTCGGAATCAGCGCTCCGGGGAACACTGTCTTCAAAGAACTCGGCATCACGGCTGATGCGGTGGCAAAAGCGCTCGCGTGAACGAATAAGTTCCAAAGTGCCAAATCACCCGACAGGAGGCTGCGAACCAGCCTCCTGTTTGCTTTTACAGCGAATGCCATCTTGGCGCAGCGCCTTGCTTCCCCTTGATTTATCAGCATTCGAGGGCATTCATAGCTGCGTGTCTTCGCAAGGAGACGCAGCCGAGGTCGGTCTTCATTCCTGAGGATTGACGCGGGGGAACCAATCTCCCAGTAGGCTTTAACAAGCCGCTGGGAAGGGGCGCACGGAGTGTGGCAACACATTCCGGGGTCACTTCCAAGACCTAGTCCGACAGCTAACCTCGTAGGCGCATTGGGAGGGCGATCCGCTGCCCGTGCCGTGTGGCACGGGATCATGACCGCTCCGTGAGAAAATCCAAACACGAGGCGCTAACATCATGATTACCCAACGAAGCGACGGACCGCCGTAGAGCGAGATCTGTCACTTTGACTCAACGAGTCATTACCGGAGCACTGCGGCCATTTTCCGCAAGCTCAAGCATCGCGCCGTGAACTCACACCGCTGGGGTTCGTGTGCGCATCTCTCATCGTCAGCGGATTCATCTCATCATCACAACCAATCATCATGAAAACGAAAATCTTTATTCTTAAACTGCTAACGCGTCGTCTTTGGCAGAAGCCTCAGGTGCGAAACACGGCTGCCCTGTTGTCAATCCTCATGCTCAGCGCCTGCAAACCGTATGACACCGCGGAGTTTGTCCAAGTCAGCAACAACGAAACGGCCTTCGTCATTCCGCTGGAGGACACGCTCGAAAAGCCAGACCAGCAGATGCGCTTCAATAGCGAGGAATTCCTCAACCAGGCCAAGGTGCTGACAAAGCGAGTGCAAATTCTTCACCGCTGGCAGGCGACAGGACGCCTGTGGTTCAATGGATCATGGATTCCGACAGTGGCCGTATTGAAAGTGGATCGCTCACCCGTAACGCGTGAGTGGAACTCGACCGGCTCCGCACGCAAAGGCACAGATCAGGCAATCTGGATCGAATCTGCCGACAGCGTGGGCTTCTGCATGGGTGTGTCATGTACGGCTTACATCCGTGAAGAAGACTCGGCCAAGTTTCTCTACATGTATCCCTCAGGGTCACTACAAACGGTGATGGACACCGAGATTCGTGCCCGCATTCAGAAGATGGCTGCCGAAACCGCAGCCCGATATCCGCTAGATCAACTGCGTGAGAAGAAGAGCGAGATCATGCAGGCACTCGATGACGATCTGGTGCCATTTTTCACGCAACGCGGCATCTCGATCACTACAATCGGCATGTTCGGCGGCATGACGTATGAGAACCCGAAGATTCAAGAATCCATCGATGAGGTCTTCGTGGCGCAACAAAAGAAAAATGTCGCGCTGGCCGAGTTTGAAGCCCAAGCGAAGACCAACGAGCGTGTGCTGCTCTCCGCGAAAGCCGATGCAGAGCAGATCACGATGAAAGCGACAGCAGATGCGGAGCGCAAGATGCTGGAGGCTGAAGCCGAGGCCAAAGCGGTGAAACTGGTGAACGATTCCCTGGCCAATAGCAGCCCGGTTTTCATCCAACTGCGCACACTGGATGCGCAGCTGAAGCAGTATGAGAAATGGGACGGACGTTTCCCAACGACATTCTACGGCTCAATGGATCATCCTAACATGCTGCTGAATGTCCCACAGCCTGATGCCAAAGAATAAGACCGAACTCAGCGGCGTGGCATGAAAGCCACGCCGCGATGGGTTATTGCGCTTTCTTCTTTTTCTTCTTCACCTTCTCCGGCGTGACGGGATCACTCGCGCCGGGCTTGAGTGAATCGAGTGCAGCTTGGAGTATTTCACGAGCGGCTTTGGTGTCGGCGTCCGTGGAGTCAGCGGGGACGGGAGTTTGCGCATACGGTGCGTCCTTCATGTCGAAGAACTCGCCGGTGCCGGTGAGCTTCCAATGCGGGCTGCGGATGTAGCGTTTGTCGCCGAGCTGGACGTAGGCCCAGTCGCGCGGCGTGCCTTTTTCACCGCGAATTTGTGGTGCGTAACTGTGTCCGTCGATTTTGCGCTCGGTGGGAAGGGTAGCGCCGCCTAGCTCGGCAAAGGTGGGCAGCATGTCGGTGAAATCGACGAGGTCCTTGCACACGACACCAGCGGGCGTGGTGCCGGGCCAGTTGGCGATCAGTGGCACGCGGCTGCCGCCTTCGTTCAGTTGGCTCTTGTGCCCATCCACCGGGCGTCCGTTCACGGTGCCGACGGGGACGCTGCCGTTGTCGCCGGTGAAGACGATGAGAGTGTTTTTGCGCAGTTCGAGGGTGTCGAGCTTCGTGGCGATCTGGCCGACGAGTTTGTCGAGGTAAGCGATGTTGTCGGCATAGATGGAATCGGTGGCCGGGACGCCCTTGGCCTTACCTTTTTGTTTCTCCGTCTTGTCGGCCGTTTTGCTGTCGGGTGTGGGTAAAATCGGCCCGTGGATCAGTGGGGTCGGGTAGTAGATGAAGAAAGGACTGGCTTTATGCCGCTCGATGAAGTCGAGCACGAAGTTCTGAAGCAAATCGGGGCCGTACTTGCCTTCGGCATTGGCGAGCGGCTTGCCGTTGTGATTGTAATCTGGATCCCAATAGCGGCTGCCCTTGGCTTTTTTGCCCGCTTTTCCCTCGCCTTCCTCCGGTGCACCTGCGCCCCAGATGAGGAACTCGTCAAAGCCCCACTTCGCGCCGTCCTCTGGCGTGGTGAAGTGACTGAGCTGCCGCCACTTGCCTGCGACGGCAGTGGCGTATCCGGCTTGCTTCATGAGCTGGGCCACGCAGCCGTCTTTTTCTGGCGTAGCCTCTGCACCGAGGCCGTTGTCCTTCACACCGGTGCGAAAGGCGTAGCGCCCCGTCATCAGCATGGCACGCGATGGCGCGCAAAGCGGTGCTGCGAAGCAATACTCGAAGCGTGTGCCGCCTGAGGCCAGTGCGTCGATGTTTGGTGTCTTGTAAATGCCACCCGTGCAACCAAACCCTGGCAAACCGATGTCATCTGCGAGGATGAAGATGATGTTGGGCTTCGTGGCGGCATGCAGATGAACGCCAAAGAGGCAGAGAAGGGTGAAGAGGAGAGATTTCATCGGAGCGTGGAATGGTTGGCTCTTTAACCGTACCTGCCGGCGGTTCTTTCCATCGTTTTGATCGTGCTATGGCGATGCGTGATCACTCACGCGCCAGCGTCCCGGAGTGCGGTGGCAGAGATGCAAGGGCAAGTCCCTTGCATCGGCGACACCACTCTCGTGGCGCCAAAACGTGAGGCGGACTGGGAGATCAGCGCCGGAGGGATGTGGGTGTAGCGATGTCTTGCGTGACTCGGATGTCGGGGGCTTCGGCGGGAGCGGTGTGGCGCTATCGCTTCCCA
>JANOBP010000377.1:0-2245 GCA_031411715.1 Verrucomicrobiaceae bacterium
CGCCTTGCCGGCTTTGACGATGTTCTGCAGTTGGTCTCGTTCTTCGGCGCTCAGGTGGATGCGATATTTTTTGGCCATGCTTACCTTCTACCACCACGGCACTGCTTTTCACCCCTCGATTTAGCTGTTATGAGCCACTAGTCGCTGGGAAACAATGTGCGGCGCGGCGTCTTTGGACTCCGCGCCGTTTTTTTGTGCTCATGGCGCATTGCTGCTGGACAGCATCGGCGCGTTCCGATTAAAAACATGCTTCACGCATCACCAAATATGAAACGCATCCCATTTACCTCCCGTCGCCGCTTCCTCACCCAATCTGCCGCTGCCATCGGCTTCCCCACCATCGTCCCAGCCAGTGTGTTTGGGCAGAATGCCCCGTCGAATAAGATCACCATGGGCGTGCTCGGCTGGGGCATGATGGGACCGGGCAATACGGCCAAATTTCTCGCTGAATCCGACTGCCAAGTCGTCGCTGCGTGTGACATCGACAAAAACAATCTTCAGAAAGCCCTGAACACCGTCAACGGTGCATACAAGAACACTGACTGCAAAGCCTACAGCGACTATCGCGAGATGTTGGCGCGCAAAGACATCGACACCGTCATGATCGCGCTGCCGGACAACTGGCATGCGCTGACCTCCATCGAGGCTGCGAAGAACGGTAAGGACATTTATGGCGAAAAGCCCCTCGCGCGCACCATTGCCGAGCAGCAGGCCATTGTGAAAGCGGTGCAGAAACACGGGCGCATCTGGCAGACTGGCTCCTGGCAGCGCAGTGAGGCGAATTTCCGCATCGGTGCTGAGATCGTGCGCAATGGCCTCATCGGCAAACTCAAGGAAGTCCACGTGGGCCTGCCAAGTGGTCACAATGACTTTGCGGGCACCAAGGACAAGCGCAGCGTCACACCACCTCCAGCGGAGCTTGATTATGAGATGTGGATCGGCCCAGCGACGATGCAGGACTACATCGAGTGCCGTATTCACAAAAACTGGCGCTGGGATTACAACATCGGCGGCGGGCAATTGCTCGACTGGATCGGCCATCATTGTGACATCGCCCATTGGGGCATGGACATGGACAGCAGCGGCCCCATCGAGATCAACCCAATCAAAGTCGAAATGCCACCGCGCACCGATATCTGGAATACGGCGACCAAATACCGTGCAGAGGCCAAATACGCTGGCGACATCACCATGACCATCGCTGGAGGTCACAGCGACATCGCGATGGGAACACGCTGGATTGGCAGCGACGGCTGGGTGCAGGTGAACCGCGGCAGCTATGATGCGTCGAAGCCCGAATTGAAGAAAATGGTCAAGAAACGCCAAAACGACAAAGACCCCAACAGCGCGGTCATTGAGGCATCCACGGCACCGAAATTAGGCGATGACATGATCAAAACGCGTCTCTACGAAACCAAAGGCCATCACCGCAACTTCCTCGACTGCGTGAAGAGCCGCCAGCCCACCGTCACGCCCGTGGAAACCGCACACCGCAGCGCCACACCAGGCCACCTGGCCTTGATTTCAATGATGGTGAACCGCCCCATCAAATGGGATCCCGTCAAAGAAATCATCGTTGGCGATCCCGAGGCCAGCAAGATGCTCACGCGCGAATACCGCGGACCATGGAAGCTCGAAGCCTAGAGAAATCAATGCTCCAGATAAGCGCTTGGCCCGCAGATTCAGACTCGAATCTGCGGGAAGTAGTTTGGTGGCGATGACGGAGGAAACGACGTCAGAGAAAAATCAAGAATTCCAGCGTCATTGCTTGGTGTCCGTCAAAGGCAGCGCGATAACCCTGCAGCTTGGCTTTCGACAGCGTATTAGGTGTTGATGAGTCTGGCACTGGCTAACTCGGCGACTGCGGCTTGCACTTTAAAGCTGCGCTTGGTCGCTGCGGAGTGGGGTGTCAAATCGTGCACTGTTTTCATGGTGGCACTCGACACGTGTTTGAAGAGTTCGGTCAGATACGGCTCGGCGTTGAGGGAAACTTGGGATAACCACGCCGCCATGCCCAGTCAGCTTCGCTTACAATATCCAGGTGCTCTAAGCCACATCAGTTCATTGAAACTCAATGAATGCCGCAGTTGTATAGGAATCGTTTCCGCAATTTACGAAAACCCTGTCAAGCAAACGATCACAGTTTATCTTGGGTCACCGTTTTGACAAAACGCGGTGCCCATGCGTGAATAGCGCCGCAGCCGAAGTCGCCACTCCTTCCAGAGTGGTGGCACGGGGGACCCAA
>JANOBP010000378.1:0-13064 GCA_031411715.1 Verrucomicrobiaceae bacterium
GCCAACATCCGATCAAGGAAATCATCGGGTGAGACCACTGGCATCCATTTGCATCGCTTTGATCGCTTTTTCGAGCTGTGGCAGGAAGCCGAGCATCGTGGTGCCGCCTTTGCCCATAGTGGAGTTGGAGAATGTGCCAGCGCCTTCAACCGCGACTGTTCTGGTAAAAAAAGGCACGAACATGAATACGATCGCCACGGATACCTATGGCCATGAGGATTTCAGAGGCTTCGTTGCGAGTCTGAATGGGATTCGAGATCCGGAGTTGGTGATAGCCGGCACGACCTTGAAAACGCCTTCGCCTGCTATGGGGTTAAAAGATGCCGGCCTTGATCCTCACTATCAGCCTGCAATCAACGTGCTCTCAAAGTGCTGGGCTGATGTCCGGGCATTTCTTCCGGACTATGAAGAACAGCGCAGTGCCAGTGGAGTTCGCGATGGAGGCACCTTTGCTATCACGGAACCATTAAGTAGGGAAATGCTGCGGTGTGCAGACGCGATGGATGCTGGTATTGACGTTTTAAACAGACCCAAAGATGGCCACAAGCTGGCCAAGAGCACAGTAGGCAAGTTTCAAGGAAGCAGTGGAGCGTTGAGGTGGTACGCGGCTGGAAACGTCGGCAGCAACGATTACGATGTTTTTCTTCTTCAAAAAGGTTTCGGCCAAGGGTTCACCTACTTGCTGATTTGGGTGCAATCTGGCCATCAATGATTTGTAAGTCCCTTAAATAGGCTCTTGGCAGCGGCTATCTACGCAGTAAAAATCACGCCATGCACGAACACGACGATACTGGCGACAAGCTGGAGCACGCTTACTTCTGCTATCTCGCAGACAAGTTTGAGCGTGAGCCGGAGTTGCTGGAGATCCCGCTCAGAAACATTGAGAGATGGACGCAGCGTGGTCACTTGGCAGTAACGCGTTTGCAAGAGTGGAAAGGACTCATTGAGGCTGCGAAAACGACTCAATCGGGCATGAGCCGACTCGGTGAAGTGCTCCGTGCGGATGATGAGGAAACACGTTTTATCAAGGGCTTCGCACCCTTTCCAGGAGTCCTGAGTGATCAAGAAAGTGAGTCATTCCTATGCAGCTCCAGGCATTAAATCACATGGCCAATGCGGCCTCCAGTTTGGTGCCGGAGGTGAGAATCATTGTTTTCGGCTCCGCTTCGGCCTTCGCTACCTTTCCTGAGCTTCCTCAGTCCACCACGCTCTACGAAAACACCAATGACGCTGACTTCATCATTGACCCGTGGAGTGACGAACTTGGTGTGATGCTCAGTAAGTGTCTCGGTAAGGACAGTGCCTTTTTCCAGATGTACGGCTACTACGCCGACATCGTCAGACCCGCCGCCTTCGACAACTTCCCGCCCGACTTCCGTGACCGTCTTGTGCCGTTGGAGGGCTGCCCACGAGTGTTTGCGCTCGACCCGCATGACATGGCTGTGGCGAAGTTGTTTGCGGGCAGGCAGAAGGACATCCGCTTGCTGGTCTTTCTGCTGAAAACGAATCGTCTCGATGAAGCCAAGGTGCGCCAACTGCTTTGGAAGACTCCGATGGAGGAGAAGTGGATCGTGCGCACGCATCAAGTACTCGAAGAGGTGGTTCGGCAGTCGGCGGCTGAATAGATAGGCATTTGAGCTGTTCTTGAAGGAGTGGGCATCCTTCAAAAGATGTCCCTGTTTGCTGATGAATGGCAATGGCTCGGCAAGTGGTCGCGTAATCTGAGCATGAATCTGATCACCCAAGAAAATGCGAAGCTTGGCTCTCTCGACTGGCAGCTCACGCGCATGAAGCTGGACAAGGCGGAGGGCTTTCGCTCGCCTGTGATTGAGGGTTACTGCTCGCGGCAGTCGGTGAAGGCGGGAGAGTCGCTCGATATTTTTGTCAGCACAAAACCAACGGCACGATTCAAAATCGAAATCTTCCGCACGGGCTACTATGGCGGACGTGGTGCGCGGTTGATGACGGAACTTGGTCCGTTTGAAGGCAAGGAGCAGCCGGTGCCTGAGATCGGTGTGAAGCGGCTGCGCGAGTGCCAATGGGAGAAGTCCGCGTCGATCACGATTCCGGTGGACTGGGTGAGCGGGGTGTATTTGGGCAGGCTGACGACGTTGCCGAAGAGCACGGACGAACCGTATTGGCAAAGCTACGTCGTCTTCATCGTCACCGATGATCGCAAGGCGGACATCCTCTTCCAGTGCAGCGACAACACCTGGCAGGCCTACAACAGGTGGCCGGACAATTACTCGCTCTACACGGACCCGAAGGGCAATCAGGGGCCGTGGTCGGATGTGAGTTTTGATCGGCCATATGCAAAGTATGCGCAGATCTATGAGAACCCGCAGTCGGTGGGTAGCGGTGAATGGCTGTGCTTTGAATTCCCCGCTGCTTATTGGCTGGAGAAGGAAGGCTATGATGTGAGCTACTGCTCGAATGCCGACATGATCACACCGGATCATGGCTTGAAGTGCAAGGCCTTCATCAGCATCGGTCATGATGAGTACTGGGACATCCGCCAGCACGAGAGTGTGGCGAAAATGCGTGATGCGGGTGTGAACTTGCTCTTCCTTTCCGGTAACTCGGTTTGCTGGGTTACGCCGTTCACTCCGAATGCCGCTGGCGTTCCGAATCGCCGCATCTTTCGAGGTGGGCCGTATGGCGGTGACTACAAGTATGCGGTGGACCGCGAGCGGGACGTTGGCCCCTTTCCTCATCGTGGTCCCGATGAAGGCTATCTCATGGGCGTGCGCAACATCGACCCCGTGAATGGCGGTGGCGACTGGATCTGCACCAAGCCGGAGCATTGGATCTTTGAAGGTACCGGGATGAAGAAAGGCGACTCCATCCCAGGCATGATCGGTTGGGAATATCATGGCGATGCGCCGAAGGACATCCCCAGCCTGGAGATCGTGGCCGGCGGCACCGCTTTCCAAGGTGGACGCAATCCGCAGCAGTGGCAGGCCGTCATTTTCGACGGTCCGAAGAACAACTTCATCTTCAACGCCTCCACCATCTGGTGGGCGCAAGGCTTGAGCAAACCTCCGGGCCACATGCCGGTGTGGAGTCATTACTCACGTCCGCACGGAATGGATGCCCGCGTGCAGTGCATCACGGCGAATCTGCTGAAGCGGGCGATTAAAGCACGTTGATCGCGGCACCGCCGTCGATGACCAATCCCTGACCCGTGATGTAGCTACCGGCTTCGCTGGCGAGCAGCAGAGCGGGTCCGGCGAGTTCGCGTGGGGCTGCCCAGCGCTTGAGTGCGGTGCGGTCGGCGAAATATTTCTTTTCCTCGTCATTCAGGAGCTTGCCGGGCATGTCGGTGAGGAAGGGGCCGGGGCAGAGGCAGTTCACGGTGATACCATAGTGGCCGAGATCGAGCGCGCTGGCACGTGCGAGGCCGAGCAGCGCGGCTTTGCAGGCACAATAGACGTTGCGCTTCAAGCGACCACCGACACCGAGCACGCTGGAGATGTGGATCACGCGGCCCCACTGGCGTGCTTTCATGCCGGGCACCAAAGCACGGGTGAGAGACATCACAGCCGTGAGATCGACCTCGACATTGCGATCCCAGACCTCGTCCGTGATCTCATCGATGGCCTGCGGGTTGTTGATGCCGGCGTTGTTGACGAGAATGTCGATTTTACCGAGACGCTTTTCGGCCTCGGTGGCCAAAGCTTTGACCTGAGCGCGGTCGGCCATGTCGGCGACCATCCACTCGACTTTGACATTCAAGCCCGCAGCGATTTCAGCAGCGGCTGCCTGGAGTTCATCAGCATTGCGGCTGGAGATGAAGACGTCGGCACCGCATTCGGCGAAGCCGCGTGCCATGGCCTTGCCAAGGCCTTTGCTGCCGCCGGTGATGAGTGCTGATTTGCCAGTGAGATCGAAAAGTGAAGACATAGATTTAAAAAGTGTTTATCGAAAACTCACCACCGAATCACCGAGCCAGCCCAAGTGAATCCACCTCCGAAGGCGACGAGCAGGAGAACATCACCGCTCTTGAAACGGCCTGCACGGCGGGCTTCGTCGAGCGCCACAGGGATGGTGGCGGCGCTGGTGTTGCCGTATTTGTCCAGATTCATGAAGACACGCTCTGATGGTAAGTCGAGGCGCTCCGCGATAGCGCTGATGATGCGCGCATTGGCTTGATGCGGGATGACGAGCGCCACATCGCTGGTTTTGAGGCCGGCCAAGGCCAGTGCCTGATGGGAAGCCTCCAACATCCGGGTGACGGCGTGCTTGAAGGTCTCACGCCCTTCCATGTGGATGGTCTTGGGATGCGTGTGGACGTTTTCAGGCGTGATGGGGCAGGCACTGGCACCACCGGGAACTTTGAGCAGGTCGGTGAGGTTGCCATCGCTGCCCATGACGGTGGAGAGCACGCGGCCAGTAGCATTTTCTTCACCTTCTTCTGCCCGGCGGATCACCACGGCACCTGCACCATCACCAAACAACACGCAGGTATTGCGATCCTGCCAATTGATCAGGCTGCTGAGTTTCTCGGCGCCGATCACCAGTGCGGTGGTGCGGTTGCCAGTGTTGATGAAATGGCGGGCGACTTGCAGCGCGTAAAGAAAGCCTGAGCATGCGGCTGAGATGTCAAAGCACACGGCATTGCTGGCTCCGATTTTCTTTTGCACAAAGCACGCGGTGGAGGGGAAGAACATGTCTGGCGTGACGGTGGCCACGATGATGAGCTGAATGTCCTCTGGCGTCACGCCAGCATCGGCCATGGCTCGGCGTGCCGCTTCAGCGGCCATATCACTGGTCGCTTCATCGTCAGCGGCGATGCGGCGCTCTTTGATCCCTGTGCGGGTGGTGATCCACTCGTCATTGGTATCGACGATCTTGGAGAGATCATCATTGGTGAGCACTCTGGAAGGCATGTAACTACCGGTGCCGATGATGCTGGAGGCACAGAATGGCTGTGAACTAGGCGTGGACATGAGAGAGAAGGGTGTGCTGGCTGGCCGCAGCTACGATGTGCGGATTCACCTGATGTTGGATGGCCTCGCAGGCCTGTCGGATGGCATTTTTCATGGCGTAGGCCGAAGCGCCGCCGTGGGAGATGATGGTGATGCCGTTGAGTCCCAAGAGTGGCATGCCGCCGTATTCATCAGCACTGGTTTGCTGATGCACCCGCTTGAAGGCTGGCTTGGCGAGCATGCCTCCCAGCTTGGTTCGTGCGCTGGCGTGGATTTCGCGTTTCACCATGGCAAAAATAGCGTGGCTGAGTGCCTCGGCGGTTTTGAGCATGATGTTTCCCGTGAATCCATCACACACGACGACATCCGGTGGCGTCTCCCACAAGTCATGGCCCTCGACATTGCCACGAAAGTTCAGCCCCTTCACATGGCGCAAAAGCTTGCCGGTTTCTTTGCACAAAGCGTTGCCCTTTTCCTCTTCAGAGCCATTCGACATCAAGCCGACCACGGGATCCTTCCGGCCCAGCACATGCCGCGCATAGGCAGCTCCCATGATGGCGTTCTGCACAAGATGCTGCGGCTCGCTGTCGGGATTGGCTCCAGCATCGATCAAGATCCAGGAATGAGTCATCGACGGCATGATCGAAGCGATGGCCGGACGCTCGATGTGTGGCAGCGTGCGGAGTTTGATCAGCGATGCCGTCACAGCGGCACCCGTATGGCCTGCGCTCACGACGGCATCCGCGCGGCCTTCTTTGACCAAATCGACCGCACGGCTGATGGAGCTGTCTTTTTTCTTCCGCACAGCGTCCAGACCACTGTCGGACATTTCGACCACTTGTGAGGCCGCCACGATCTCCAACTTCGCGCTGGAGAATCCTTGCGCGGCCAATTCACGTTCGATCACCTCCGGCACGCCGACGAGGAAGATGCGCTCGATCTGCGGCAAGGTCGCGAGGGCGAGTTTGACACCGCCGATCGGATTTTGCGGAGCGTGATCGCCGCCCATCACATCGAGGGCGATTTTCATTCCAGATTTTGCGGTTGAGGCTTCACGGTCACTTCGGGGAAAGTTCAGTTCAGGCTGGCTTACCGGCTATGCCATTGCTTCGCGGGCGGATTGGAACAAATAATGGCCCCAGCCATGTGCTGCGTCGCCATTCCAATCAGGATCATAATGCTGACTGCGGAAGATGAAACGCTCAGGATGCGGCATGAGCCCAAAAACCCGCCCCGTGTCATCCTGCAGGCCCGCGATGCCCTGGGTGGAGCCGTTAACGTTCGACGCATACAGCAGCGCCGCGTGGCCTGATTTCACATATTTCGCCGCATCATCCCCATCCGTCACCAGTCGGCCCTCAGCATGGGCGATGGGCAGTTCAAACTCCGTCGGCAGCTTATTCAGATAGGGGCTGGGTTTGGCCGCAGTCTTCTTTAAAGCCACCCAGCGGCAAATGAATCGCCCGCTGGTATTGTGGACCAAACTCCCCTTCGGCAGCAGATCGAGCTGCGTTAGGATTTGGAAGCCATTGCAGATGCCCAGCGCATAGCCGCCCTGGCTCACAAAGGACTTCAATCGGTCTCCCAGCTTCGATTTCGTGATGAGCTGCGCGATCCGCCCCGACATCACGTAGTCCCCGTAGCTGAAGCCGCCGGAAAAGACGATCATCTGCGCTTGATCCAGCTTGGAGGGCTCCAGCAGGGCTACAGGCAGCACCTCCGCCGTAAACCCGGCAGCCTCCAGGGCACGGGCAGTTTCAGCATCGCAATTGGTTCCGGGAAATTTGAGCAACAGGGCGTGTGGCATGGTGAAATAAGGCCGCCATCATGGCGACTGACCGCAGCCGTGCAACCGCGCAATCGCACCTCTGGATTCGGTATGAAATCGCCGTGAGGGCCTGCTCAACAGCGGTCAAGGCCTGCGCAAGCCGAGCACCAAGGCATTGTAAGCCGCCCGCAGCGGGTCTCGGCATCCTGTTCCACAGGAACAGGGCAACTTTGAAAGTAGCCCAGTTGCTGTGCAACTGGAGTCTCCACCGCTGGCAGCGCAGCCGTGCCACTCTAATTCCTCAAAGCCAAAATCAGCTCATCGACCTTGTTCACGATGGTCTGCATCTCACTCTGCGTTGGCGGGTCACTCACCACTAAGCCCAGTGTTGCCACCCCATTGCTGTTGCTGCTGGTGCCACTGATGGCATTGGCCAAAGCCGCATTCGTCACTTCTTTCAGTGGACCTTGATCGCCTTGGGGGCCGGTGTAGCTGGTTTCACCACGCAGGATGCCAAAGGTGAGGCGCACGTGTTTCCACGTTTATTGGCCCAATCATCAAGGAGGAACCCAGACGGGAAAGCCACGTCCCCCAAGGCAAAGGTCACGCCCTCCGATGGCAAAACCGCCTGCGGGATCGTTCTTCGAGGGATGAGTGGAGCCAATCAAGGAGACATCTGCGTGTGAACATACGTTGCACGCCGACAGATGTCTTTAGCCCTTGATTGGCTCCCGGCGTGTGGGCGCGGTGTGGTGCTGAACATGCCGTTAAACCATGAAGTGAAGAGAGCTCGATTTGGCCAAGGGAATGAACAGCCCACAGCACCAACGCATCCTAGCGCGCTGAGACATTGACACGGGAAGCTCATTCGATCACTCTCCGTGCCAATCGCCCTCGTCCTCCGCTTTGACGTTGGTGAGTTTAAATGTTCGCCCAACAAATGGAGCCGATTCAAGGAATGAATGCCACCAAACCTCCATTGCTTTATCGAATCCTTGGGACGGTTATCGCTGTTTTGATGCTCGCCGGCTTTGCCATCACGTTGATTGGTGCAGGTTGCGGCGTCGGTCCGTTGGGACTCTTACTGGTCGCGGGTAGCTTTGATGCTTGGGGGTTGGAGATGGTTACTGGATGGGTTGGTTACGGTGCCACGATTCTATCTATGTTTGGTCCACCATCAAAAATGAGGCGTATGTGGGCGGGCATTGGCCTTGCTGGTTTAGCTGCATCATTTTGCTTCTTTCTTCGTCAGGCGCATGGAATCGACTTCACCTTAATCACGGGATCAGTCTTTCTTGTGTCGTGGACCATTCGCTTATTGCTGTTTGTTTTGTCCTTCAGGAGAACTTCAATCTCTTTAATATCCACCTGAGCCCACAGACACCATGTCCTCCAAGCCAACCAAGGGCGAAACAAAACGGATGCAGGCAGGTGGCTCGTATGGCATCTGTCGTGTCATCGACAGTTGCCAGCGCGCCCCGGCGCTGCCCTTCGGGTTGCCTTCGGCAAGAGATGTCGCTCCGCTCCATTCCCGCTCGCCGTCGCCTGATCCGAATCGTTGATATGGCGAATAGCCACGTTTCTCGTGACAACCTACATCTACAAACACTCTAGCCGCAGTCCCTGGAGTATTGCCACAGCCTTTGTCGCCGCAGCGTTCGGCTGCTTTTGCTGGCTATTGGTTTTCACCTCCAGCATCGGCTTTATGGGAGTGGTGCTTGCGGCGTTTTTCACCTTTTGCCTGCTTTACTCCATCTACTTTTACGTTCGTCCTGTCACATGGTCGGTGGAGTTGTCCGCCGACCGATTACGGTGGCAAAGCCCGCATTGGCCACGCCAGTCCCGCGAGATTTTTGTATCAGATATCATCGCAGCGTCGGCTACAGGCGGGGAGCCCGATACGGTTGTGTTACGACTCAGTTCCGGCGAGATAATTTACTTGCCGCCAACATGTGTCGGCCGTGATCCCAAGTCACTAGTCCGCGCCCTCACTGAATTAAATCCACGCATCACTCCACACAATGCAAATGCCTAACATGAAAGGGTGCCTTGCTGCGAGCCTGAGCGAGCCAGCAGATGCTCATGGGGTTGATCACGGCCTTGCCGCGGTGAGCGGCAGCACTGAAGCGAAGCCATCTCGCAGGACCTGTGCGGCAGGATAACCCCGGCTTTGACACTTCCACGGACTCATGCGCTTGGTGTTGCGGTGAGCCAGATCGACAGAAGAATGGGGACAAAAGAATGCAAAAAAATCATTCTACTGTCCCCATTCTTCTGTCGAATTCGGGTTCAAAGGCTTTCCCGCGAGTCAAGGATGCCTGAGACTCAGATATCCTGATGCGCTTCTGTATCTGGAAGCTGCGCCCGACCTTCTTAACCGACTTTCATGCAGTGCAAGTGGCTCAAGCGTTAGAGCTTTTTGAGCAGGCCCTGAAGCAGGTTGCCGATGTTGTCGTCTTTGAGCAATTCTTTGACGCCGCTGCCTTTGGTGAGCTTGCCGAGCTTGTTCATGAGCTCGTGCTGGACGTCGGGCTTGGAGAGTGAGCCGGTGAGGACGAGGTCGATGTAGGGGTTTCCGGCTTCGTCGGAGATGAGGGAGAGGATGGCGCGGCTGAGGGAGTCGCCGAGGCCGGTTTGCTTGATGCCGTTGATCAGGGGTTCGCGAATGGTGGGGCCAAAGAGGATGTGGATGGGCATGAACTGGGCGTCGCGGGTGGTATTGATCCAGGCGTCTTGTTTGACGGTGAATTCGATGTCGGGCAGGGCGATGCGGGTGGGGGCTTTGAAGAAGAGCGCTTCACGATCATAGAAGACGGAGGCTGTGGCATCGGCGGTGAGGGAGCCGCCGATGCGGACGGCTAAGAGGTCAATGCCGTATTCTTTGAGCTTGTTGAGCTGGTCGCCCGCAGCATCGCCCAGGGTCATGTGACCGCCGATGGTGGAACCGCGATAAAGGATGAGGTCGAGTGTGGCTTCAGGCTTCCAGGTGAGGGTGGTGGGATTGATGGGGACGACTTTGCCGGTGCCCTGGAGGCTGATGTCGGCGAACTGGACGGGCTGCATCTTGCCGTTGATCTGCGCGAGGCCTTTGACGGTGATTTTGGTTTTGAGGGAGGCGTGGAGGCGGTTGTGACGGGTGAGGTCATCAGGATCGATATCGATGTCGGAAAGGATGAGATCGAGGTCACGGATGTCGGCATCGATGTGTGCCGCGACGGCGTGATTGGTGATGTGAAAGTGAGCCTGCTCAAAGCGGATCTCTCGCAGCGGGATGCGTCCGGGTTTTGGCGGTGGCGCGGATGCCTCGGCTGGAGGAGCGGTGGTCATGTCATAGGTGCGCGGGGTGCCTGGCGCTGGAGCTTCCGGCACGGGTGCCTCCGTGGCCGACGTGACGCGCGGGATCTCGGCGCTGGCGATGGCTGGGCCTGAGGGCGGTGGCGGGAGGAAGAGTTTTTCCAAGGCGCTGCCGGTTGCGGGGTCGAGCGTTTCTTGTACCTCGATCCCGGCAAAGCTGATGAGGTTGGGCGTGATGCGGCGCTGCCAGATGTCGTCGCTGAGAAGCTCGGCATACGCGAGCTGGATCTGAATGGGGGCGTCCTTGAGGGGTGGGCGCTCTTTGAGCGGCTTGCCGACGTGCTCGTCACGCGGGCCAATTTTAATGCCGCTGAGGCGCAAGGTGGGCGGCCAGGAGAAGATGGTGAGGGTGGATGAATCCAACTCTGCCCGGCAGTTGCAATGCTCCTCGGTGGCTTTGACGAGGTAGTCAGGGCTGACGTAGCTTTGCAGCCACCAGGCCATGGCGAAGGGCGCGGCGAGGGCCAGGAGAAGGAGAACACCGAGAATTTTGAGCGCGAGCTTCATACGAGGGAAGATTGTGGATGGCGGATGGCGGATTGCCAGTGGGGAATGTCCCGACTTTAGTCGGTGAGGTGTGGCCAGCAAGTGGCGTGGGGAGTTCCGAGGACGCAACCGTGGCAGCATGAGCTTTTCCGGTTAAAGCCGGGACTCCGAACGCATTCTTGGTTGCCAAATCGCTGCCAGGTTGATATGCAGAGGGACTTATGCGCCTATTCATTACCTCTCTCGTTTTATGCAGCGTTGTTTGGAATCTCCAAGCGGCAGACAAGATCAAAGTGTTGATCGTCGATGGACAGAACAATCACAAATGGGACATCACGACGCCGGTGCTGAAGGATGCGCTGGTTAGCAGTGGTGTTTTCGAAGTGGAAGTGAGCACGACGCCGCCAAAGGGCGCAGCGAAGGAGGCCTGGGCTGCCTGGAAGCCAGTGTTTGGCGATTTCAAAGCGGTGGTGAGCAATTACAATGGCGAGCCTTGGCCTGAAGGCGTGCGTCAGGCATTCACGAAGTATGTGGCTGCAGGCGGTGGATTTGTATCCGTGCATGCGGCGAACAATTCCTTCCCTGAATGGAAGGAATACAATGACATGATCGGCGTCGGTGGCTGGGGCGGACGGAATGAGAAGTCTGGCCCTTGGCTCTATGTGAAGGACGGGAAGCTCTTCCGTGACACCGTGGCTGGCAATGGCGGCGCGCATGGTGCGCAGCATGAATTCATCGTGGAAACCCAGAGCGCTGAGCATCCGATCATGCGTGGCCTGCCCAAGCGCTGGCTGCATGCCAAGGATGAGCTTTATAGCAAGCTGCGTGGCCCGGCGGAAAATGTGGAGATCCTTTCGACCGCCAAGTCGGACCTCTCCGCCGTGGATGAGCCGAACAACATGGTGCTCAAGTATCATCAAGGCCGCGTGTTTCACACCACGCTGGGGCATGCGGACTACTCGATGCTGGAGCGCGGATTTTACACCCTAATGCAGCGTGGCACGGAATGGGTGGCCACCGGCAATGTGGAGCGCACAGCGGCGGTGCCAGCGGATTTCCCAACGGAGGCTGCCGTGAGTGTGGTGAAGCTGGAAGGCTACCCGAAGCCAGATAAACCCAAGAAGAAGTAAGTCATGGCACTGAAGGTCTATGGCTACAAAGGCTGCTCAACGTGTCGTAATGCGTTGAAGTGGCTGGGAGAGCGGGGCGTCGCTTTCGAGGAGAAGGCGATCCGTGAGACTCCGCCGAGTGTCCCGGAATTACGCGCCATGCTGAAGGCGCGCGGTGGCGAGATGCGCCGCTTGTTCAATACCTCCGGGATGGACTACCGCGCCTTGGGTCTCAAGGATAAGCTACCCGAGATGACTGAACAGGCGGCTCTTGAGTTGCTCAGCAAGAATGGGAACTTGGTGAAGCGTCCCTTCTTGATCGATCAGGCTGCGGGCGTTTTTTTGACAGGCTTCAAGGCTTCCGATTGGGCTGCGGCGCTGGCATAAGCCTTTGAAGCGTCATTTGACACCGCCACGACTCAGCGCACATCTGACGGCATGGAACTCATCAACAGCATCGATCATGTGCCCGCAGCTGTGGGGCCGTATTCTCAAGCCGTGAAGCATGGAGATTTCTTGTTTTGCTCCGGGCAGATCCCCATCGACCCAGCCGCTGGCAAGATCGTGGCGCAGGATGTGGAAGGGCAAGCCCAGCAAGTCATGAAGAACATTCAGGCGCTCCTGGCCTCCCAAGGCCTTGGCATGGCGAATGTGGTTAAAGCCACGGTCTTCCTGCAAAGCATGGCCGACTTTCCCAAACTAAATCCGATCTATGAAGCGGCGTTCAATGGCCACAAGCCAGCGCGCTCAACCGTGCAGGTGGCTGGATTGCCACTCGGAGCACTCGTCGAGGTCGAGGTGATCGCCGCGCTATCTTTGGGGAGCTAATCAATGCCGTGCGGAACTACTCCACGCGCACGGTGGCTCGCTGCGTGGGTTTTTCACTGAGCTCGAGGACGGTGAGGGATTCGGCGTCGGTGGGGTGACGGTGGCTGCTGGTGATGAAAAAGCTACGCTCGGCGGCAGCGAGGCGGAAGTTGATGCCGAGCTGGCTGTTGCCGTTATCGAGCGCCCATTCGTGATTGTAGAGATAGGTGCGCGGGAGCGAGATGGTGAGTCGGCGAAGCCCGGATGGGGTGCTGGTGAGGGTGGCTTTGATTTCTTTTTCGTCGTAGTTGGCGGCGTAGCCGGTGCCGAAGGCCCAGACGGCAAGTTTTTCGACTTTGGCATCTCCATCGGCGGCTTTGCCATGAATGCGAATGGAGGCGGTGGCTCCGGCGGTGAGGCGTTTGCCGTAACTGCGGGCATCGAGGTCCAGCATGACATCAAAGGCACGCCCGGTGTCGCTGTCGTCATTGAGGTCGATGCCATTGAGATCGCAGGTTAGGAATAGGCGCTGTCCATCCGCATCAAAGCGTACAGTCGCTTCCGTTGGCTTTCCATCAGCGGCGGTGAGCGGAATGCTCTGCTTGAGGCCGG
>JANOBP010000379.1:0-7369 GCA_031411715.1 Verrucomicrobiaceae bacterium
GCGGCGCTACATCCCCGAGTTTCGGGGCGGGATTACAGTGAAACATCTGCTGACGCACACTTCGGGCTTGCGGCCTGGCATTCCGAAGGAGCCGGTGTGGAATGGTTATGACACGGGAATCAAGCTGGCGGTCGAATTGGAACCGGAAGGGCCGCCCGATCACTTTTTTCGCTACTCGGACATCAACTTCATCCTGCTCGGTGAAATCGTGCGGCGTGTGAGCGGCGGCGCTTTGAATGCGTTCGCGACGAAAAACGTGTTTGAGCCGCTGAAGATGGATTCGACGCGGTTTTTGCCTCCTGATGACTGGAAGGCACGCATCGCACCGACGGAAAAGGATGAAAATGGCGTCATGCTGCGTGGCGTGGTGCATGATCCGACGTCGCGCAAGATGGGCGGTGTGACGGGGCATGCGGGCTTGTTCACAACGGCTTCAGATTTGACCAAGTATGCGCGGATGATTCTGGATGGCGGCGCGGGTGTGCTGAAACCGGAGACGGTGAAGCTCATGACGGCACCGCAGACGATTGCGACGGTGTTTGAGCGGCGTGGACTTGGATGGGACATCGATTCGCCGTTTAGCAGGCCGCGCGGGAAACTGTTTCCGCTGGGATCATTCGGTCACACGGGCTTCACGGGCACCAGCATCTGGATCGTGCCACAGACGAAGACCTTTGTCATTTTCATGAGTTCACGGCTGCATCCGCAAAGCGGTGGCAGTGTGCGTGATCTGTATGAAGAGATCGGCACCGCGGCGGCACAAGGCATGAGCTTTGCACCTGTGAGTGCCTCGCCATGGCCGCGTGATGAAAAGGAGGTGCCGACGGTGCTCAATGGCATCGACGTGCTGGTGCGGCGAAAGTTTGCCGATTTGAAAGGTCTGCGCGTCGGCTTGATCACGAATCAAACCGGCATCGATGCGCAGCGACGCACCACGATCGATCTGCTGGCGGCTGCGCCGGAGGTGAAACTAATCAAGCTCTTCAGTCCCGAGCATGGCATCCGTGGGGAGCTCGATCAGGAGAAGATCAGCAACTCGAAGGACAAAAAGACCGGCCTTCCCGTGCTCAGCCTCTACGGCGAGCAGCGAGCACCAACAGCGGAGCAATTGGCGGACATCGATGCGCTCGTCTTCGACATCCAGGACATCGGCTGCCGCTTCTACACCTACATCGGCACGCTCCGCGTGTGCATGGAGGCCGCCGCCAAGGAGAAGAAGGCCTTTTATGTGCTGGATCGCGTCAATCCCATCGGTGGACTGGCCGTGGAAGGCCCCGCCGTGCCTGACAAGGAAGCCTTTACCGCCACCCATGCCATCCCGCTGCGCCACGGCATGACCGCCGGTGAATTGGCCGCGATGATGAACGTGGAGCGGCAGATGAACTGTGATTTGAAGGTGATTCCCGTGGAAGGATGGAAGCGCGGCATGCTGTTTGATCAAACCGGGCTGCCATGGATCCATCCGTCGCCCAACATGCGCTCGCTGAATGCCGCGCAGCTTTATCCGGGCATCGGTTTGCTCGAATTCAGCATCAGCGTGGGCCGCGGCACCGACTCGCCCTTTGAAGTGCTCGGCGCCCCGTATGTGAACGATCTGCGCCTCGCGCATGAGCTGAACAAGCTGGGCCTACCCGGTGTGAGTTTCACGCCCGCGCGCTTCACACCTACGACCAGTGTCTTCAAAAATGAAGCCTGTGGTGGTGTGCGCATCACCATCACCGAACGCGAGGCCTTGCGCCCTGTGCAGACCGGCATCGCCATCGCCACGGTTCTCCAACGGCTCTATCCGAAGTCTTTTGTATTGGAGAAGGTCAACACCCTGCTGAATCGCGACAAGAGCGTGAAGGCGATCCGTTCAGGTGATGTGTGGAAACAAGTGCTGGGCGACTGGAGCGCTGAGACTGCGGCCTTTATGGATCGGAGAAGCGCATTTTTGCGTTACGCGGAGTGAGCAAAATCAACGCTGGCCCATTCAACGTTGGGTGTCTTTCATTTGGCCGCAAAGAGCCCTTGAGCATGCAAGCCCTGGCCTCTGCTAAACTCCGAGCGCCAGTCTTGCCCATGCGATCACCAGCGGCGTTGTCAAGCAACTCACCACGGTGGTTGCGATGACGATCTGCACCGCCGTCGCCGCATGTCCGCCATACATGCGTGCGATCACGATGCTAAACACGGCGGAAGGCATCGCCGCCTGCACAAGGAGCACACGCTTCAATTCCATGGTAATCGGCAGGTAAAAGGCAGCGGCCAAAAAGGCCAGTGGAATCACGCCAAGCCGCAAAATTGGACTCAGCACCGCCAGCTTCCAGTTCATCCGCTCCTGGCCCCAGATGTCCGCGATCGACGCGCCAATCAAAAGCACTGCCAAGGGCACCGCGCACGCGCCCAGCATGCCACAGGTGTTGCGCAGTACTTGCGGCATATAGGAATGCAGTCCGGTGAAATTTAGCAGCAGCGAGATCAAGATCGTCATCACGGGTGGATTCAGCGCGAGTCGCCACGGTGCCTTCTCCAAGCCCGTCAGGAGCCCCACGCCCGCCGTCCAGCAGGCCAACTCGACCCCAAGCGTGAACGTAAACAGCACGCCCATCGTCCCTTTGTCGGCAAACAACGCCGCCACGATCGGGATGGCCACGAAGCCATAGTTTTGCAACCCACACGACACCGCGAAGGTCCTGCGTCCCTCGCCAATCCGTAGCCCGATGAGTGGTGCCACCGCATACGACAGAGCGATACCCAGCGCGACCAAACCAAAGCCCAAACCCGCAGCAATCATAACGGGCACCGGCTGCATCACCGATTCATTGCCCACGACGCGATCCAAAATCAACGCCGGTGTCAGCACCGAAACCGACATGCGCATCAGGCTTTTGTCTGACTCCTGAGTCAGCACTTTAGTCCTGCGCAGCGAAGCACCCAGGCCCATCGTCAGATAGACGGGCAGCACCACGGTCAATATTCCAGCGTAATCCAGCATGACGGCCTACTTCGCCGCCAATTTACCGATGTCATTCATCACCTTTGTCGGCCCGAGGTAGTCTTTACCGTTGTAGCTATCGGAGAGCACTTTGCCTTCGCGATCGACCAGCACGAGGCATGGGATACCAGCGCCGCACAGTTTATTGATTTCCTTCAGTCGCTCCACGTTGCGGAAATTAATCGCAGGCCATGGCATCTTGGTTTCCAGCATGTAGCTCTCCATCGACTTCTCATCATGGTCACTGCTGACAAAGATGATCTCAAACTTGGTCTTCTTGCCTTCATTGGCGTTGTAGAACTTCACCAACTCAGGCGTGAACGCCCGGCATGGCGGGCACCAGTGTGCGGAGAAGTAAAAGGCATACATCTCAGGTTCCTGCGACATCTCATACTTGCCCACCCGCTTGCCATTCACTGCCACCAGCTTCTTGTCGATGAGCTTTTTGAAGACGGACTCAGGCGCGGATTCGGTTTTGGTGGTTTGAGCACTGACGGACGCCGCAAGGCACAGCACGAAGGTAAGGATGAGAGCAAAAGAGGTTTTCATGAGTGCCTCACTCAACTGGCAGCGCCCACAAGTGACAAGCCCAATCTTGTGCGTCCGGTGGAACTCGCGTTCAATACACCATGCTCCGCCGCTGGCTCAAACGCCTCATCATTCCCATCACACTGCTCACCGCGTGTTGGTGGGGCGTGCCGTGGCTTGTGCCGCTTCCAGCGAATCTCCTTCAAGCCACCGAAGCATCACCAGTCTTTCTCGACCGCGACGGCCAACCGTTGAGACATCTCCTCAATGAATCGGGTGCACGCAGTTTGCAGCCCGCTCGCTTTGATGAAATCCCCGCCGTGATGATCCAGGCCATGCTGGTTGCTGAAGACAAGCGCTTCTTCTCGCATGGTGGCATTGATCCACTCGCCGTCCTGCGCGCTGCTTGGGACAATGCCATCGCAGGCCACATCGTCTCCGGTGCCTCTACTATTCATCAGCAACTCATCAAAAACACCACGCCCCGCTCAGGTGGTCGCGGTTTCAGTGTAAAACTTCGCGAGGCGCTGCAAGCACGCCGTTTGTCGATGAGTTGGTCGCCAGAGGACGTGCTCGCGGCCTATTTGAACCGCATTTCCTTCGGCAACAACATGACTGGCATCGTCACCGCCGCGTCTGGCTATTTTCATAAGCCCTTGGCCGATCTTACTCCCGCCGAGTGCGCCATGCTCGCGGCCTTACCTCAAAGTCCAGCGCGTTTGAACCCATTTCGCGATCTCAAACCCATCGAAAAACGCCAGCGAGCCATTCTCGACAAAATGCACCGGCTCGGCTCACTCACGGATGAGCAGCATCAAACAGCTGTGGCTCAGCCTTTGACCCTCCAGCGCTTCAGCGGCGGATTTGCTGCTCCACATGCCGTGGAGCGGGCTGAATCAACCAACACCACCATCGACGCTCATTTGCAGCAGCAGGTCGAAATCATCATCACTCAGCGACTCACCGCTTTGCGTGGCAAAAACGTCCACCACGCCGCCATAGTCGTCATCGACAACCCAACCGGCGAAGTGCTCGCTCTGGCTGGCTCACGTGATTTCTTCGCCAAAGACGGCGGACAGATCAATGGTGCGTGGGTACCGCATTCACCTGGCTCAGCGCTCAAGCCCTTCACCTATGAACTGGCCTTCGAGCGCGGTGCGACACCTGCCAGCATCGTCGCGGACCTGCCCGTCGAGTTCAACACCGCCACCGGCACCTACAAGCCGGAAAACTACGCGCTGCGCAGTTTTGGCCCCATGACTTATCGCCACGCGCTTGGTAATTCGCTCAACATCTCCGCCGTGCGCGTGCTCAACAGCATCGGCGGCGCGCCGACGCTGCTCACACGCCTTCAAGCGCTCGGCCTGAGCACCCTCACCGAGCCAGCGGAGCACTACGGCCTCGGTTTGACCATCGGCAATGCCCCCGTGCGGCTTTTGGAGCTCACCAACGCCTATGCCACACTCGCCCGTCTTGGCATGCATCAGGCTTGGACTCTCCAACTAGGTGCCACATCATCGCAGACCCGTTTGATGCCTGAAATCGAGTGCTACCTCATCGCTGACATCTTGAGTGACAATCAAGCGCGCGAGCTTTCCTTCGGCACCAATTCCACTCTGCGCCTGCCATTTCGCTGCGCTGCGAAAACAGGCACCAGTACCTCCTTCCGTGACAACTGGACACTCGGTTTCACCGCTGACTTCACCGTCGGCGTCTGGGTCGGTAATTTCGACAACACACCCATGCAGGACATCACGGGCGTCACCGGCGCTGGCCCCATCTTCCGCGATGTGATGCTCCATCTGCACGAGCACCGCGATCCGCAGTGGCCCGCGCAGCCCGCAGACATCACGCGTGCGCGCATCGACCCCCGCACCGGCAAACGCCTCACGCCACAAGCCCCCGCCGCACGTTTGAGCCGTGATGAGCTCTTCCCATCCGCCAACCTGCCTCCCACCGCCACCGCCGCCGACTACGACACCCGTGGCCGCGCCATCTTGCCCCACGAATACGCCGCATGGGTCAAGTCACCGCAGAACTGGCTCGGCGATCTCGTCACCACCGCCGCCGAAGAGGCGCGTCCGCAGCTCAAGATCACCAATCCCATCCCCGGCACCGTCATCCACCTCGACCCAGACATCCGCGACAACGGCAGCCGCCTCATGTTGCAAGCCACCGGCAGCCAAGGTCCACGCTGGACCTGCCCCACACTCACCATCCGCGACGAAAACGGCCACACCTTTGCCGCATTGAAGCCTGGCCGTCATGAAATTGAAGCGCGTGATCCCGCCACCGGCCAGACCGCGCGCACCTTCGTCATCGTCCATCCCGAATAGCCAGCGCACGGAATTTCCCCGGAGCCATGCCGGCGTAGCGGCTGAAGTGCCGCGTGAAGGCGCTCTGATCACACCAGCCTGTTTCGATCGCGATGTCGGCTAACGGTTGATCCGTTTCCCGCAGCAGCCGCGTCGCTTCATCTAAGCGCAGCTTGTGCAGCAGTTGCAGCGGACTCATCTGGAAAAGCCGCTGCACACGCTGCTCGAACTGATACACGCTCAGTCCCGCTTTCGTGGCGATGTCCTCGATGCGCAGGCTCTCGGTGTAGCGTGATTGCATCATTTTCAAAGCGGAGGCCAGCTCGGCAAAGCCGGTCGCCTTGTCGCTGGGGGCATTCAAATCACGCGAGATGCCGGTCACGCCGACGATGCGCCCCTTGCCATCACGCAGCGCGTGCTTCGTGGTGAGGCACCAACCAGCTTTGCGGCCAGTGTAGATGTGCAGTTCAAGCTGATGCTCAACAGGTTTGCCCGTCTTGAGCACCGCGTCATCCTGCCGCGCATAACTCACCGCCAGCCCCGCCGGAAAAACCTCCGCAGGCCGTTTGCCGATCAGCTTCGCCTTGTCACCGCCCGCGCAACGATCCGCCAGCGTCTGATTCACCCGCACATAGCGTCCTACGGCATCCTTGATGAAAAACACCACATCCGGCAGCGCATCAAAAAGCGCCTCCGTGACCGCATGCTCGCTGAACTGGCCTTTGGAATCCATGTTTTGACTGAAATGACAGTTCGGCGGCCAAAAAGCAATCAAGACCATCCATGCCTTTCGTTTCATCATCCAAAGATGAACCCATCCACATGGTCCGGCGTCTTCCCGGCAGTCCTCACTCAGTTGAACCCGGATCAGTCGCTCGATCTCGCGGCCTCCGCACGGCATTGGCAGGCACAGATGGACGTCGGCGTGTCCGGATTGATCGTCTGCGGCTCCCTTGGCGAAAACCAGTGCCTCCAGCCGGATGAAAAGCGCGCTGTGGTCAAACACGCCGTCGAAGTCGCCGCTAGCCGCGTACCAGTCATCAGCGGCGTGGCTGAAATGAACACACAGGCCGCCATCCGTTACATGCAGGACTGCGAAAAGCTCGGCGTGAGCGGTTTCATGATTATGCCGCCGATGGTTTATAAGAGCGATGCACGCGAGACGCAGCACTGGTTCCGCACATTGGCAAAAGCCACGCCACTGAGCTGGATGCTCTACAACAACCCCGTCGGCTACCACACCGATGTCACGCCGGAGATGTTCGTCGAACTCGCCGACATCCCGAACCTGCACGCGATCAAAGAAAGCAGCTCCAACACCCGCCGCATCACCGAGCTGCGCAATCAAACCGGCGACCGCTACCGCATCTTCACCGGCGTGGACGACCTCTTCCTCGAGTCCGCCATCCTCGGCATCGACGGCTGGGTTTGCGGCAGCGGCATCGCCTTCCCAAAAGAAAACCAACAGCTCTGGGACCTCGCCAAAGCTGGCCGCTGGGACGAATGCCGCGCCCTCTACCGCTGGAGCCAGCCGCTCATGAAGCTCGAT
>JANOBP010000380.1:0-9314 GCA_031411715.1 Verrucomicrobiaceae bacterium
CACGAACCTGCCAGGGCTTGTTCAGCCCGAGCACCTGTTGATATAAATCGGTGTCTTTCACCCTGGCTTCCTACTCCTCCACTTCGACCTTTTCACTCCCAACTTTTTGCCCGAAGAGCCAGAAAACATAACCCTGAGTTCCAGATTCGTTTATTTCTTTTGAATCTGGGAAACGTGGTCATCGGAAACGGATTCAGGGTGCAACTGAATGACAAATTGTCAGTTACGAATGGTTGATTCATTGCAGGCTTCGATTTCCAAATTCTTGATTGGCAAACACTCCGTGGAAGTGGTGGCATTCCAGTAGCCGGAAGCGGGAGGGACTGGAAGCCACCTCGCACACCACCTCCACCGAATTGATGTTCCATCACCGTGGAAAGAAGTCAGGGCCTATAAACCCATCACTCCAAGCATGGCCACGCAGTCGATGAGGACGATGTCGCCGCGCTCCATGAGGCCACGCACCTCGCTGCGAGGGTAGAACTCAACGCTCAACTCCTCCGTGTCATCATGAGGTGGCTCCTGGACTTTGGTCAGGCCCTTGGCGTGAAAAAAATAGGCCATGCCGCAGCCGTAGTTGGCGTGAACGACCAGTTTGGACTTCCTTTCCCACTCGCGGGCCTCGTAACCGGTTTCTTCCAGCAACTCACGCTTGGCGGCCACCAGTGCGTCCTCGCCTTCACTGATCGCGCCACCAGGGAAGAGCAAGCTCACGGCTTGGACGCCGTGTTTATACAAGCGGCCGAGCAAGATCTGTCCATCATCGGTTTCAGCGCAGATGATGGCATAATCGCTCACCCAAACGTGGTGGAAGTCATGCAGTGTCCGGCCACTCGGCAACTCAATTTCCTGTCGTGAGATTTCCAGCCATGGCCTTGCTCCGTAAACGACCTTGCTGCTCTTGGTGATCCATTTGCTCATGCCTGGGCGGTGTTCAGAGGTTGGACGGTCTCCACCTTCCCTGCTGCGCGTTTTTCACGCAGCCGCATGCGGCGCTTGTAGAAGCTGCGCACGACTTTTGCGATGGGACCCTCGCCCTGGGGTGGGAATGGCCTGCGTCGCAGATCGGGCTTCAAGCCGTTGGCTTTGAGGTAGGCGATGCCGTTGGGCTTCCAGAAACAACCGCGCACGCTCTCGACATACGTCAGGTTGAAGTCCGATGCCTGCATCAGATTGAACTGCGTCCCGGGCCGTGCCTCGGCGTGATCACGCATGATGGCCTCCGTGCGCCAGATATTCTCACGCGCTGCCGCCAGCTCCATCAGGTAACTGCGGCGGAACAAGGAGGCATGGAATCCAGGGCACTCCATGCGGCCCTCAATCCGCGACAGCATGGACAAGCCATCCACGGGCTTCTCTCCTGGAGCAAAATTGTATAAGCTCACAAAGTCCCCTCCCGCCGCAACCAACTGGGCCACCAACGAATCAACCCATCCAGCAGGCACGGGCTTGTTGAGGAAAAAATCATCCAGCACAAAGACCACGAACTCATCGGGTATCTGCTCCAGTGCTGCGTGGATCGTGTCGCCCCAGGATTTGTCTGGCCCCACCGCTATCGTCTTCACCCACGGGCAGTCATAGCTCTTGAAGTTGGACACGAGGTTCAGTGGACGCGGGGCATTCGGCCAATGCTTCTCAAAGAAGTGGAAAAAAAACGGCCACAGATCCGAGTAGCCATCACACGAGCTCACGATCACTGACCACGTTGGTTTTGACATAGCTTGATTCATTTTTTCCAGTTCACTGTTTCGGCAAAACGCTTCATCTGCTGCGAAAACGCGGGCTCAGGGAAGCTCCAGTCCTTATTCACGCCTAGATCCGTGCCTGAATGCAACGTCAGTCCGCGATTCCCACTCAGCGCCGCGATGTGCGTGCCCACACAGCCTGCCGCGTTCTCCGGCTGCGGTCCGTGAGTCAGGTTGATGATCGTATTGCCCATTCCGAAAACCATATTGCACGAAGCCTGGCCAAGCGGCGAGATGAACAGCGGCGTGTGCCGGTAGAGCCGGATCTGCTCACTCAAGGTCATCCCCGTCAGCAATACCAGTTGCAACTCCGGCAGAAACTCACGCGCGATCTCATAAAGCATCTGCTCATTGAGCACTCGGCGGTTTGGCGCATCACGCCGTGACAAAAACACCGGTGGCCCACAGCGGTCTTGCGCAGCATTCACGCCCGCATACTCAGCACCCGCATCACGCAGCCTGTTCAGTGCGAAGCTCGGTGCCACGGAGGAGCGCGTCGACACAAACGGCACATGCAACAGCCTCTCCACGATCAGAGTGCCCGACTCACAAGCCACGATCTTTGCCGGATCAAAACCCAGCATCTGCAAATACTCACGCTGCCAGGAGATGTGGTGCCCGGTGAGGATGATCTGCCAGTCTTTCTCACCGCGCAGCATTTCCTCCGCCACGATCAGCCTCGGCAAATGATCCAGCATGAAATGACCGCGGTTCTCATGATTCGATCCCGTTAGATGAAATGCCGTCCCATTCACTCGCTGTGCGCCGAGTTTGATCGGGCGCCGCACTTTGAAGATGTGAAGTTTGTCGTCATTCGGGAATAACGTCGGGACCAGCAGGCGACCATCAGGCAGGAACACAAATCCTTGATCTCCCACCACCAGGGCCTCAGGAATGACCGTGCACTTCCAGTCCGGCCACGCATACGGCACTCCCTGTGACGGATAGCCATGGAAGATCTCCTCCAGCGCCGTATCGATCACGCAGGCATCCGCAGGCACCAGCAGAGTCCGTTTGAGTTCCCCTGGCATGACCTCACACACTGGCAGCGTCCATTTCAGCCTGCGGGCCAGGCTGGCGTAAGTGTCATGAAAAAATCGGGCGGCGGTGCTCATCAAGAAAACGGCCCAGCATCTACCCGCACGACTCGACCTGCGCAATCTCCCATTCTACCCTTGCCACGCCACTCGCACCCGCTACCATCGCCGCCCCATGACTCTGGAAGAAAAACTCTACGCCTCCATCTACCGCATCCGCCGCGTCGAAGAGCAGGTGAGCGTCGTTTACCCGTCCGACAAGATCCGCAGCCCCGTCCACCTCTCCATAGGCCAGGAAGCCGTGTCGGCAGGTGTTTGTGAGGCTCTAAGCAAAGAAGACACCATTTTCGGCACCTACCGCAGCCATGCCACCTATCTGGCCAAAGGCGGTGACCTCCGACGGATGATCGCTGAGCTCTACGGACGCGACGCAGGTTGCTGCCGAGGCAAGGGTGGCTCCATGCATCTCATCGACCCCGCCGTGGGTGCCCTCGGTGGTTCCGCCGTCGTCGCCACCACCATCCCGCATGCCGCTGGATGGGCTTATGCCAATAAAATGCGCAAACAGCGCCACGTAGCCGTCGCCATGTTTGGTGATGGAGCCGTCGAAGAGGGCGTCTTTTATGAGACCCTCAACTTTGCCGCGCTGAAGAAGCTACCGATGATTTTCGTCCTCGAAAACAACGGCTACGCCATCCATTCACCGCTCCTCACCCGCCAGCCCAAAGACAACATCGCCGAGCGAGCCGCCACCTTTGGCATGCCCACCGAAGTCATCGACGACGGCGATCCCATGAAGATCTACCAAGCCACCGCCAAAGCCGTGCAGGCCATCCGGGACGGCCAGGACGGCCCCTTCTTCATCGAATGCCGCATCTATCGCTGGAAAGAGCACGTCGGCATCAGTGATGACTGGAAATTCGGCTACCGCAGCAAGGAAGACGCGCAGCCTTGGCTGGACCGCGATCCCCTCAAAGTCACCGCAGCCTCCGTGAGCGACTCCCGCCGTCAGGAAATCGAAGTCGCCATCGAAGCTGAGATCAAAGACGCATTCGACTTCGCAGAATCAGCCCCCTTCCCTGCGGTGAGCGAGTTGCTCACTGACGTTTACGCCTGATCAAGGCAGCCTGCCTTCATCCACATCGATGTAATGCGCGATGGTCTGGATGTCATCGCGTGCACCGAGACCGCCATCGGCCTTCCGTTTGGCCAAAATGGCGGTGATGTGGTCATTGATGCCGAGCGTTTTGACATAATGATTCCAGATCAGCTTTTCATTGTCGTTCAGCGTTCTGCTCCGCTCTTGGCACCATAGCAGGATTTCCTCATCACTGCCGCCTTGGACCACCCGAGCCTTCAAGTCGTCATAGTTCACATGCAAAAAGTCCAACAGCGCACCGTCGCTGCCTTTGCCAAGATTGGCGTGCAGGTCTTCCCATAGCTTCCCAGCCGCATGCAGGCGAATCTTCCCCAGCATGCGTGGGAAATACTTTAAGCCATCGGTTTCAACGAGTGGACTGCAAGGCAAAGAGGCGGGATCGGGGAGCTGAGACATGCCTGAGCATGTCACAGACTGGCAAACGTTGTCAATCAACGCTCGCCAGCCCGAAAATCAGAACATCAGCCTCTTCGTGACTAAGGCTACTCTTCAGCAAGGGCACTTGGGGCCGCTTTGGAGCTGGAGCCTTTATCGTTGCCTTCTTTTTTCTCGGCGAGCTTCTGTTTCACGGCGGCTTCGATCTCAGCGTAGATGGCGGTATCGTTGCGCAGCACTTCCTTGGCGGCATCACGCCCCTGGGCGACTTGAGTGCCTTTGTAGCTGATCCAGGAGCCGCGCTTCTGCATGATCTCGAAGTCCATGGCCAGATCGAGCAAGGAGCCGACATTGCTGATGCCTTCGTTATACATGATGTCGAACTCGGCCTCGGTGTAAGGCGGTGCGAGCTTGTTTTTGACCACTTTGACCTTGGTGCGGTTACCGGTCACGACGCCGTCGGTGGCCTTGATCGCGCCGATGCGGCGGATGTCGAGGCGGACGCTGGCGTAGAATTTGAGAGCCTTGCCGCCAGGTGTGGTTTCTGGGTTTCCAAACATGACGCCGATCTTCTCGCGGATCTGGTTGGTAAAGATCACACAGGTGCGTGCCTTGCTGATGATAGCCGTGAGCTTCCTCAGGGCAGCACTCATGAGACGGGCCTGGGCACCCACGGTGCTATCGCCGATTTCACCCTCGAGTTCCTGACGCGTGACGAGAGCTGCGACGGAGTCGATGACCACCACATCGAGCGCATTGGAGCGCACCAGCGTCTCGCAGATGCGGAGAGCCTCTTCACCACTGCTGGGTTGAGAGACGAGAAGTTCATCCATCTTCACCCCAAGCCGACGTGCGTAATTCGGATCGAGCGCATGCTCCACGTCGATAAAGGCAGCCAAACCGCCCAGTTTCTGCGCTTGAGCGATCACGGTCAGGGTCAGGGTCGTTTTACCTGAGGATTCCGGTCCATAGATCTCCACAACACGGCCACGCGCCAGACCACCAACCCCAAGGGCCTGATCGATGAGCAAATTCCCCGTCGGGATGACCGCCACGTCCGCCTTGCTCTCCTCACCCATGCGCAGAATGGAGCCCTCACCGTAGTCTTTGTGAATCTGCTGGATGGCCAGATCCAGATTCCGGGCGCGCGCCTCGGCTACTTTGTTGACGGCGGGTTCGGAGGGTTCTTTGGGTGCTCTGGCCATAATAGTGGGGTGGGGATGTCGTGTTCGAATTTGCTGTTCGCCAGAACAGAAAGCGCACTTTGAGAAGGCCGTAAAGTCTTTTTCCTCAAAGCGGCTCTATTTTCTCCCTCTGAATCAATCGACGTTTAGGGTAGGTAGCTTCTGGTTCATAAGGGAAGTTAATGCATTGGCAGAAGTCAGGAGGCGAAGGGGACCGAATTCAAAAGAGTCGTCAGCAAGTTAAACGGCCTGAAAGGCCCTTGGGAGTCTAGCCCAGGCTCGTAGAGCCTGGGTTCGTGTGGAGTTTGCCGGGGGCACTCTGAAAGAGTGCGGGAGAGCTGGCGCAGCATTTCCCGCGCTCTTTCAGAGCGCACGGCTTGGCCAATCGCATACCCAGGGTTTGCGCGGCTTCGCCGCTTCAACCCTGGGCTGGAATCCTTGAGGCTTTCAGCCTCATCGGGCCTTTCAGGCCCGCCTTGGACGCATTTCAAGAGCCGGTCTAAGCGATCGTTGCACCAACTTGGACCTCTTTTCCCCCATACGGCTGCATGTGTTCTGCTGAGCTGAAGCATTGACAGACCGCGCTGTTCTGGTGTGTTCTGTCATGATGAAAAGCCGTGCGCTCATCGCGTCCCTAGCCCTCGCTACCACCCTCACCGCCCAGCAGCCGCAAACGCCCTCGCCTTGGGGTGACTTCGTGGAAAAGGACTTCCCGTTCTTCAGCAGCGTGCTGGATGCCCGCGATGTGGGCGAAGGCTTCCCCAAGGACAATCTCACGCCACGCGGCCTCATCCTGAACCTCGGCCACAACCTCTGGGCCTGCTTCGACACCGACCTCCTCCGCATCGCCTGCATCTGGGAAGGCGAGCCCGGCAAACCGCCCGTCACGCCCGCCGCACTCGCCCCCGGTTCCTATCACGTTGCCGGTCAGAAGACCAAGGACGGCCAGGAGTATCTTCCGAAGCCGATTGGCAAGGTGTGGTTGGCGAATGGCATCTATCCGGGCTGGGAAGTGGGTGAGAAGCCGAGTTTCAGTGATCCAAGAGAGCCTGCGCTGAGCAAGGAGGAGGTGGGGCGAGGCCCGGTAGAATTCCCTCAAACCCGATTTGATTCAATAAGCCACACTCACGATTCGCATGTTGCTTCACTAAAATACTCGGTCGCAGGATGCTTGATTGATGAGAGTATATTTTTGCAGGGTGATTTCGGTGTCGACAGCGGTCCTTGTTTAACTTGGCGCACTTTAGACATTGGTCGTCATGAGGAGCCGATCACTCTGAACATTTGTAAATCGAGCAAACCGATAAATCTTAAGCGAGGCAGAAATGGCGGAATGTTCAGTTTGAGTGGCGAAGCTGGGGCTAAAATCGAAGTCACCGAGAAACCAGACTGGGTCAGTGGTATTCGTTTGTCTGTAACTGAGAAAGATGAGGCAAGCTTTGCATCCGTGACGATTCCGCCCACGAAGGACCGACAGATTGTCTATGTTGTTTGTAAGACGGATACAATTTTCAAGACTCGAGAAAGTTCAGATGCTAAACCTGTGACGAAGGGCGCTTACGACCCGGTAAGCTACTGGCCCCAAACCCTCACCACAAAGGCCACGCTCTCGGAAAAGCCCGACGCCTACGTCATCGACAACATTCCCCTGCCCTTCGAGAATCCTTGGAAACGCAACGTGCGGCTCGCGGACATCGCATTTCTCAATGATCAGGGCGATGCGGCGGGCGTGACCTTTGATGGTGATGTGTGGCTGATCTCGGGCTTGAAGGGAGATTTGGAGAAGGTGACGTGGAAGCGCTTCGCCAGCGGATTGCATGAGCCCATGAGCATTGTGGCAAGAAAGGGCGAAATCCTCGTCTTCGACCGCAATGGCATCTGGAAGCTCGTCGATACGAACGGTGACAAGGAATGCGACCGCTATGAGATGTTCTGCAATCTCTTCGCGCAGACGGCGGAGACGCGGGAGTTTCCGAATTCGATGAAGCTGGGGCCGGATGGGGCGCTTTACATTTCCAAGGGCGGTCAGGAGGGCACGACCTTTGGAAAGCACAATGGCACGGTGATCAAAGTGGCGGCGGATGGGAAGTCGTTTGAGGTGATCGGCTATGGCTTGCGGCAGCCGTTCATCGGCGTGCATCCGGTGACGGGTTTGGTGACGGCGAGTGATCAGCAGGGGCATTATGTGCCGTCCACGCCGCTGCACATCATCCGGGATCATCACTTCTATGGCCATCTGCCGACGATTGCGCCGAAGGAGAAGTATCCTGAAGCGATCACGGACCCGCTGACGTGGATTCCGCATCCGGTGAACCCCAGTGGTGTCACACAGACGTGGCTGGTGGGTGCCAAGATGGGGCCGGTGAATGATGAACTCATCCACATCGGCTACAATCGGCCGGAACTCTTCCGCGTGATCGGGGGTGGCGATTTGAAATCGCCATCGGCGACTGCAAGTCGCCGCCCCATGGCTGCCGTCGTGAGCTTCTCGCGCGACTTTGACTTCCCCACGCTCAATGCGCATGTGAATCCAGCCGATGGGCAGCTCTATGTCGTGGGTTTCCAAGTCTGGGGCACGGTGGTGAAGAAGATCAGTGGCCTGGCCCGAGTGCGCTACACGGACAAGCCGCGTGTGCTGCTCAAAGAAGTCACGCCGACGGACAAGGGCCTGCTGTTGCGCTTCAATGCCAAGCTGGAAGCCAAACTGGCCACGGATCCCACCAGCTACACGGCGGAGCGCTGGAACTACAAGCGCACACCGGAGTATGGCTCACCGCACTTGAAGCTGGATGGCAGCGCGGGCCAGGAATGGATGACAGCCAGCAGCGCCTATCTCAGCAAGGACGGCATGAGCGTGCTGGTGGGCTTCCCCAACATGCAGGTGGTGAATCAGATGCGCATCGGCTGGGGACTCCAAAGCGTGGACGGATTGAAGGCGGAGAACACCGCTTACTTCACACCATGGGAACTGGCCAAATTTGATGCCACCAAAGAAGGCTTTGGCGACATCCAGGTGGATCTCACGCCGCGTGCTGCCGCCACCATGGCCACCGCCAAGGCCACGGCGGTGGAAGGGGAGCGTCTCTATTTGATGTTTGGCTGCATGGCCTGTCACAGCACCGATGGCACCACCGTCGGCAAGGTGGGCCCAAGCTGGAAAGGCCTCTTCGGCAGTGAGCGCGTGATCGCCAAAGGCATGAAGGGCAAAGTGAAGGCCGATGAGGCTTACCTGCGTGAATCCATCACCAATCCGAGTGCCAAGGTGGTGCAGGGCTTTGAGAAGTTCGACACCGGCATGCCCATCTATGCGGGGATCTTGAATGATTCGCAGATCGAGAGCCTGATTCTTTACATCAAGAGTTTGAAGTAACGAGGCGCTGATGCCACACTGGCCCTATGACATGGAAATTTATCATCCTGGGTGCCAGCTTGCTGTGGATCGCGTTTTGCATGCGCTTCTGGTATGCGATCGACCGTGAAAACGTCTGGCAACGCCGCATGATCGCCATCGGTGCAGGCGTGGGCGGAGGGTTGATCTACCTGATCGGGACGATGACTCTGGCACTCCTCAAGGAGCGCTCCGAACTACTGGAGAACACACCGGCGGAGTCTGAGGCGGTGCAGGTGAAGTCGCGCTAGAGACTTATCGGTTGGTCGTGTTCCACGGCATCTGAGAACTCTCGGCGTTTCAGGACGTAGAGTCTTGCATGACCCTACTTCGCCGTCTTCCTTTGATCTTCTTGTGCAGTTCACTCCTTCAGGCTGCACCCGCCAAGCGCATCGACGCCTCCGATTTCCCCGATCTGCAAGCTGC
>JANOBP010000381.1:0-18612 GCA_031411715.1 Verrucomicrobiaceae bacterium
GCTTTGGCTGCCAAGTGAGCGTATTTGACGCTCCAATCATCAGGCAGGCGGCATGGCCTCCCCTGGGGCATCTGGACGAGCGCAAGTGACTGCCGACAAGTGATGAGAAGCGCGTTATCCTCAGCGCGACGAACTTCGAAGGCGCACCAGAAGCGGACGCGCTCGACTCTCTCGAGATGACCGTGGATGTGGAGAATGTCACCAAGCTTGGCAGGCTTTTTATAGTCGATCTCGGTGCGGACGACGACGGGATAAAGTTGAGTCTGGGCCATTTCACGCAGTTGCATGCCCATCAGGGCAGCGAGGCGCGTGCGTGCGGTTTCGATCATGCGCAGGTAGGCAATGTTATGCACGACACCGCCACAATCGGTGTCAAAGAACATGACCTCCTCGTTTGTGGTTATTTTGGGCGAGTCCATTTAGTTCAAAGCAGCACGGACGGCTTGCTCTTCAATGCCACGGAGCTTGAAAACGCGGAGAACGGTGTCCTCGATGAGGTTGTTGGGACAGGAGGCTCCGGCGGTGATTCCGAGAGTAACTGCCTCCGCACTAGCGAGCTTGTTGGAGTAGCTTTGCTTCTCGGCTTTGAGGTGGAGGTCAAAGTGGACGATTTCCTCGAGCGACTTGAGGCAATCAGCCGTGCGGATAAAAAAGGTGGGAAGCTTTTGCTCGCCGATTTCGACCAGATGAGTGGTGTTGGAACTGTTGTAGCCCCCAACGACCAATAAAACGTCGAGCGTGTTTTGAAGCAGGCCAAAGAGAGAGTCCTGACGCTCCTGAGTGGCACCGCATATAGTATCAAAGACTTGAAAGTGCGTGGCACCCAACTCTGGGCCATTGCGGTCGAGGACGGCTTGTCTGAGGCGGCGTTGTACTTCCTCAGTCTCGGATTTGAGCATGGTCGTCTGATTGGCGACTCCGATGCGGGTGAGGTGAAGATCGGGATCAAATCCATCCGAGTGGGTTCCAATCGGAAAGCGCCGATGGAATGTCTCCTTGTCTCCGCCATGCCGGATATAGTCACTGACGAAATCAACGTCGGCCAAGGTGAGGACGATGAGGTAGTTACCCATGCCATCATCCCCCATGGCGCGTGATGCTGTGGCCTGAGTCTCCTCGTGGACTGCCTTGCCATGAATGATGGAGGTGAAGCCGGTCTTGGCGTACTGGCGCACACGTTTCCACACACTCATGACGTCACCACAGGTGGTATCGACGACAAGGCAACCGCGCTCTGAAATGAGCTTCATCAGGCGAGTCACAGTGCCAAAGGCAGGAACGATGACAACGTCTTCGTGCGTCAGGGTGGCCACAGTGGCCTCGTGCTCCTCATTGGGGATGGAGACAACACCCATCTCAGTGAGTTGGCGATTGACCTCTTGATTGTGAATGATCTCTCCAAGCAGAAAGACACGCTTATCCGCAAAGACTTTACGGGCTGCGTAAGCGAGATCGATGGCGCGCTCGACGCCGTAGCAGAAGCCAAAATCCTTCGCTAGGCGCACGGTGGTGTTACCCACCGTGAGTGTGCTGCCCTGTGCACGAATTTTTTCAACGAGGGCGCTTCGGTAATGAGTCTCCACCTCTGCCTGCACACGCTCCATGACCTCCGGCGTGCGAACATTGACACGGCGTGCGGCAGGTGCGGGAGCAGACATGGTGGGATGACGAATGCCGAGTGGCTAAGAACTAGTAGTTGTATATTTTACCGCGAGCGGCGTCCTCAAAGACCTTGGCGCTCTGCATGTAGCTGTCTGGAGGATCTGCCAGGGAGGAGTCGTCCAAGAGTGGGAGAGTGCGACCAATGGTAGCGTCCTCAGGCTGCGAGGTCGCGATATTCAGAGGTGTGCCGGTGCGGACCATGCTGAAGATTTTTTGCGCCGATTTGATTGGGAGGCGCACGCAACCGTGTGTGCATGGATAAGGCTTCACCCAGCCGAAGTGCATGCCATAAGCCGACTTGAACTCCATCCAGAAAGTCATCGGGTAACCGGCACCAGGGGAACTCTGACGGCGACGATTGGCAACCTTGGAGTAGATGGTGAAATTGCCATGCGGAGTGGGTGTGCTGGCTGTGCCGACGGAGCAAGGCGTGGCGAGCAGGACTTCATTGCCTTCCATGACATAAACGCGCTGAGCACCCGTGCTGAGTTTGACTCTGACGTTGGCGGGGTTTTTGACGGCCTTGGCCGGCGGATCAAAGCTCGGTGAGAAATTGCCCTTCTTAATTGGGGCGCAGCTGCTGAGGGCCGCGGCGCAAGCAATGAGTGTTAGAGATTGGAGTGTGCTGGTTTTGTTTGTCATGGCGGTTTGGAGATAGCTGGTCAGGGACAAAGTTCAAGGTTCAAAGTCGGCAGTTTCGGGGTTGTGCGTGCTGGGGCGCGTGAGTATGAGAGCGGCATCATGCAGACTCTTCGACGACTTCTCACAGGTGGCCCCGTGCTTTCAGCTTACGGACAGCAGCGCAGCGGAGCGGGCTGCAATCCACGTATTGTCATCGCGCTACTCATCATCGGTGGGTCACTGGCCTATCACTGGCTTGGCACCACGAAGTATCAAAATGAGTTCACCGGACGTGAGCAGCGACTGGCTATCGCCACACCGGAGGAGGAGATCGCACTGGGTTTACAGTCGGCTCCGCAGATGATCGGTGAAATGGGCGGCCCATCCCGCGATGCGGCTGCCGTGGCCAAGGTGAGAGCCGTGGGGCAGCGGTTGTTGCAGTCCACAGCGGCTCGGCAGACGGCCTATCGTTTTGATTTCCATCTGCTGGCTGATTCACAGACGATCAATGCCTTTGCACTGCCGGGTGGGCAGATTTTCATCACCGAGGCGCTGTTTCGTAAGCTAAAGTCGGAGGATCAGCTCGCTGGTGTGCTCGGGCATGAGATGGGCCACGTCGTGGGTCGGCATTCCAACGAACAGATGGCCAACTCACGTCTTTGGAGCGGCATGGCGCAGGGCATTGGAGTGATGCTCTCCGACGGCCATAGCAATGCCGGCTCACAAGTCGCCAACATGGTCGCGCAATGGCGCGTGACCAAGTTCAGTCGCGACGACGAACTGGAATCCGACGCGCTCGGCGTGCGCTTCATGCTTCAGGCCGGATACAGGCCCGAGGAACTCATCGGCGTGATGGAAATCCTGGCCGCAGCAGGCGGCGGTGGCGGACCAGAGTTCATGAGCTCCCACCCCAGCCCGGAAAACCGCATGGAAAAGATCCGCGAGGCCATCGCCAAAGCGCGTGCGGAGGCCCGGTGAGGCGAATCAATGCATTTTGATGATTGAGTCTGCGTTTTAAGCAGCGTACATTCCCATATGCGCCCAATCCTAGCCCTCCTAGCCGTCACGATTGTTTGTTTTCACTCTGCCCTTCTCGGCCAGCAGACTCGGCCGGTTGATGAGCGGGAATTGAAGAATTGGGCCGAGCGTGGAGATGCAGATGCGCAGTTCGAGCTCGGCGCGCGTCTCATCACTGGCGAGGGCATGAAGAAGGATCAGAAACTCGGTGCGACCTGGATCGAAAAGGCCGCCAAGCAGAAGCATCTCAAGGCACTGCATGTCATGGGGACTCTCTATGAAGACGGGGTGGGTGTGGAGAAAAACTTGGCCAAGACGCACGAGTATTTTAGCAAGGCGGCTGAGCTAGGTTCAGCTATTTCGCAGCACAGTCTGGCGATCCTTTATGAGGAAGGTGCTGGCGTCAAGAAAGACCCGGCCAAGGCCGCTGAGTGGTTCAAGAAAGCTGCGGATCAGGGCAACCCCGAATCGCAGACAGCTTACGCATCCAAGCTCGAGCGCGGTGATGGCGTGGATAAAAGCCTCGCCAAGTCTGCCCTGTGGTATCTCAAATCAGCACAACAGGACTTCGTGCCGGCGATGTCACGGCTGGCCAATTTGTACTACACCGGTCAGGGCGTGCCTCTGGACTTACGCCGAGCCAAAGCGTGGTATGAGCGGGCCGCCACCTCCAATGACCCGTGGTCATCCAACAATATGGCCTGGTTTCTCGCAACCTGCCCGGATGAGAGCATGCACAATGGCCAGGAATCCGTGCTCATGGCCCGCCGCGCCCTCAAACTCGTGGCTGAAGTTTTGCAGAGCGATGAGCAACCCCATGAGATGGTGGACACCATGGCTGCTGCACTTGCCCGCAATGGCGAATTCAAAGAAGCCGAGCTTTGGCAGAAGCGCTCACTCGCCCTACTGGCCGACGACAAGAAGCTCACGCCCGAAGAGCGCAAGAAGCTCGAGGATGAGTTCAACAGCCGCTTAAAACTCTACCAGAAGCAAACGCCCTACACTGAGCAGGAAGCCAAAGGTGAAGAAAAGGCCGAGCCACTGCTCCAGGACACCATCTTGCAGGACCAAGGTATTCCAGACAAGGATCCCAAAAAGACACCGAGGAAGAGCGGCCGGACTGTCGTGTGATGAAAAGCCGCGTTGTTGCAGCCGGGCTGGCTTCATCTTTTCACCACACATTCATCGTGATTCATCAGCGCCTGAATCAAGACCGTCGCAGCCGCAAGGGCTGGTGAAGTGGCTGTGGGCTTGGCGGAGCCGATCTGAAGCAGTGTGGCTGCCTCTTTCGGATGCGCGGTGAAGTGTTGAAGCTGTTGCGTGTAGAGTTGCTGACAGATCGCCAACTCTTTGGCATCAGGTTTGCGACTGAGACAATGAAGGAAGCCGCGCTCAATCATTTGCTGGGTCTCACCACCAAGCTTCTGCGCCAGCACGCGGGCAGCTTCGAGGAATTGTGGGGAATTGAGGAGGATGAGGGCCTGGAGAGGGCTGTCGGTGCGCTCACGCTTGGCGGTGCAGACAGCACGGCGTGGTGCATCAAAGGCAAGCATGGCGGGCGGTGGGCTGGTGCGGCGCCAATTCGTGTAAAGACTGCGGCGATAGACGGCATCTCCAGCGCTGGGGCCGATGGGTTTGAAGGACTCGGTCATTTCATAGGGATTGACGGGCGGGCCGCCGACTTTGGCATTGAGCAGGCCTGAGATGGCCAGCGCGTTGTCGCGGATCATCTCAGCCGTGAGACGATGGCGGGGGCCGCGGGCGAGCCATTGGTTCTCGGGATCGTCAGCCATCGTCGAGGCATCGGCGAGGCTTCGTTGCTGGTATGTTTGACTGCTGACGATGGTTTTGATTAGCGCCTTCACATCCCAGCCACTCTGGATGAAATGAGCCGCAAGGAAGTCGAGCAACTCAGGATACAAGGGACGCTCGCCCTGACTGCCCAAGTCCTCCGCCGTCTTCACCAGGCCACGCCCAAAGAGGCTCATCCAGATGCGATTCACGGTGACCCGTGCGAGCAGCGGATGATTGGGTGCCGTGAGCCATTTGGCGAGCCCAAGTCGGTTATTGGGCAGTCCAGACTGCATCGGTGGCAGGAAGGCCGGCGTCATGGGGCCAACTTTTTCACTGTGCTTGTCATATTCGCCACGGAGGAGCGTGTAGGCGGGCTTTGGCTGGGAAATCTCCCGCATGACCATGATTTCCGTCTGCGCATCCGAAAGTGCTGTGAACTCCGCGCGCGCGGCAGTGAGGGCTTTGAGGTCCAAATCATGCGGAAGACTCACATCACGTGAAAAAACACGGAAATCATCAATCAGCCCACCTTTGAATCCGCGATCACGAAATCTCTCCCCCAGACTGATATTGTCACCACCACCGCCAGTGATGTTTTTACTCAGCGCATCATGAATCACATCCACAGCGGCCAGTTGACCATTCACAAAGATCCGCAGCCCTGCCGCTCGGCTGCCGCCATCATTGGTGACCACGATGTGCTGCCACGTCTTGATTGGCAGCGGCTCCTTGGCCTTGATGGAGATGGCATTACCGGGCCAGAAATGAATCAGCGACCATTTCAGACGCCCATCCTCAATCAAAAGCTCATAACCACGACTCGCCGCGTCTGTCCAAGCCCTGGAGCGATGAAACACAACGGCACGCTCCTTCACATCCGGCGTCTGCAGCCACAATGAAACGCTGAAGGGCTCATGCCGCTGAAAATTCCCAACGCTGGTATCCATCGAGTCATCGCCGCTGAACTGGATGGCGCTACCTTCATGGCCTGGGACCAGTTTGTTCTCACCCTTAAGTTTCACTGGTGGCTGCTCATCAAAACTAAAGCGGGCAATCTGACCATGCTCCAAATCAGGCGAAGCCAGTGGCTTGAGCACGAGTCCCTGCTCCAGAGCAGCGATCTGCTTTTGCAAGGCACTCATTTTATCCTTCGTCGGCTGATCTCGCAGCATCAGCGTCGGAGTCGGTGGCGATGGCGTGAAAAATGAATACAAGCCTGCTTCGTCGATGTTTTGGAACATCGAGAACAGTCCGTAATACTCCTTCTGCGTGATGGGATCGAACTTATGATCGTGACAGCGTGCGCACTCGAACGTGAGACCCAAAAAGGCTGTCGCAAAGGTCTGCACACGGTCCGCCACATACTCCACGCGGTACTCCTCCTCAATGCTGCCGCCCTCACTCTCCTGCTGATGCAGACGATTGAACGCCGTTGCCAGAATCTGCTCATCCGTGGTCTGTGGCAGCAAGTCACCCGCGATCTGCCACGTCACAAACTGATCAAACGGCAGATTCTCATTCAACGCCTTCACCACCCAATCCCGCCACATCCACACATCCCGTGAGCGGTCCACCTGAAAGCCAAAGCTGTCTGCGTAGCGTGAGATATCCAGCCATTCGGAGGCCCACTTTTCTCCGAAGGCTGGCGAAGCCAGTAAGCGGTCAGATAGGTCAGACGGGGCAGACTCGTCTGACAAAGCTGGCGGAAGCCCCGTGAGATCAAACGCCAACCGCCGCCGCAGCGTCTCCGGCGCAGCCACCGGCTGCATCTTCAAACCGCGTGGCTGGAGGCCTGCGCTGACAATTTCATCCACGCGCTTCGCGGCCATCTCAATGGGCAGCCCTGCACCGTTGATTTGCAACGGCACAAAGCTCCAATGCGCCTCGTACTCAGCACCTTCCGTGATCCACTGGCGGAGCGTTGCCACATCTTTGTCACTGAGTTTACCGAGCTTGGACTTCGGCGGCGGCATCAACTCATCTTCATCTTGGCTAAGAATGTGATCCAGAATCAGGCTCTTCTCGGGTCTCCCTGGAGTGATGTGACCATCTTTGAGCGCCGACTCACGCACATCCAACCGCAAATCTGCCTCACGCTTCTTGGCATCTGGTCCATGGCAGTGAAAACACTTGTCAGAAAGGATGGGACGGATGTCTTTATTGAAATGCAGCTTGTCCGCCGCCGCAGCGGAGAATGCAAAGGTGAAAAGAAGGCAAAAGCGCATGTGTGAAGGTTACGGGCGCAGGAAGCAAAGTTTGCGCGACTAGATGAGTCAAGATGAGAAGCGGTCCGTTCTTGACCTTCTTGACCGCCTTGACCTCTTGCCACCTCCCCTGCCCCATGAAGCCCATCCACTCATTCCTCGCCGCTCTTTTCACCGCCACCGCACTCGCCGATGGCCCGAAGGACAATCAAATCGCCGATGTGCGGCCCGTGCCACCTCCAGGAGTCACGGTGCCTGATGCGGACAAGGCGCGGCTGAATGACGGGCTACAAAAGTTGCGAGTAGCGATCCAAGAAGCTTCCAAGTCACAGGCGAAAAATCCGTTACTGTCTGATCTGCTGCCCGATGTCGAGATTTATCACAAGGCCGTCGATTGGGCCGTGAAGTATGGCGAATTTCACAAACTGCAGGAGGTCAAGACTGCAGATGAAGCACTGGCTGCCGGCATGCAACGCGCGGCTTCTCTCAAAGAAGGCAAGGCTCCGTGGACGACGCAAAAGGGTCTCGTGGTGAGGGCGTATCGGTCGAGGATTGATGGGTCGGTGCAGCCTTACGGCATGGTCATTCCAGAGAGCTACGTCGGTGCGCCAGTGCGGCTCGATGTGTGGTGCCATGGCCGTGGTGAGACGTTAAGTGAGCTGGCTTTTGTCGATCAACGGGCGAAGTCGGTTGGAAACATCTCACCGAAGGGTGCGCTCGTTTTGCATCCTTACGGCCGGTATTGCTGCGCGAACAAATTTGCCGGTGAGATCGATTTATTGGAAGCGCTGGAGCACGCGGGTAAGTTTTACGCCATCGATGAAAACCGCATCATGATGCGCGGCTTCAGCATGGGCGGCGCTGCGGCTTGGCAGTTCGCCGTGCATTACGCCGACAAGTGGTGCGCGGCCAATCCTGGCGCGGGCTTTGCAGAGACAGCTGAGTTTCTCGGCGGCTTCCAGAGCGAGGATGTGTCCAAGGCTCCGTGGTATCACAAGAAGCTGTGGCACTGGTATGATGCCACCGACAATGCGCTGAACCTCGAAATGTGCTCAACGATCGCCTACAGCGGCGAGATCGATAAACAAAAGCAAGCAGCCGACATCATGGAGCAAACTCTGCGCGGCGAGCAAGTCGAGCTGACACACATCATCGGCCCGCAAACGGGACATAAAATCCATCCGGACTCGCTCATCGAGATCGAGCGCCGCTTGGCGAGCATCGCTTTAGTCGGGCGTGATCCAACTCCGACGAATGTGCATCTCTCAACGTGGCAACTACGCTATAACAGCATGTTCTGGGTGCGCGTGGATGCCCTGGAGAAGCATTGGGAGCGTGGTCGCATTCATGCTCGTATCATGGGTGACAGCGCAGTGGCGGTGAAGCTACAAAACATCACGGCATTCAGCTTTGATATGCCTGCTGGGCATTGCACGCTGTCGCCGTTGCAAAAAGTGACCGTAACTGTCGAAGGTCAGGTTGTTGAAGTTTCCCGACCAAAGTCCGACCGCTCATGGCAAGCCCATTTCCGCCTGAAAAATGGCACGTGGAAGCAGGCGCTGAGCCCTGAGCTCGAAGATGCTGGCAAACTCATTAAGAAGCATGGTGTCTGTGGCCCGATTGATGATGCATTCTTGGATGCATTCCTGTTTGTGAAGCCAACCAAGGCTGGCTGGAACGAGAAAACCGACTCGTGGGCCAAAGCGGAGTTGGAGCGTGCTCAATTCGAGTGGCGCAGGCAATTCCGTGGCGATGCACCGATCAAAGACGATACCGCCGTGACCGAGGCCGATATCGCCGCCAACAACCTCATCCTCTGGGGCGATCCTGCCAGCAACGCCGTGCTCGCGAAGATCGCAGACAAACTCACCATTCAATGGACGAAGGATAAACTCACCGTGAATGGCCAAGACTATGCGGCAAGCACCCACGCACCCATTTTGATCTTCCCCAATCCGCTCAATCCCTCGAAGTACATCGTGCTCAACAGCAGCTTCACCTACCGCGAGTATGATTACCTCAACAACGCCCGCCAAGTGCCCAAGTTGCCTGATTGGGCAGTCATCGACGTCAGCCAGCCAAAGACAAGTCAGGCCCCCGGTGGTGTGATCGATGCTGGATTCTTTGGGGAATCATGGGAGTGGGTGAAACGGAAATAGAGAACTTCCACCTCACCATCCTATGACTGAAAAACAACCCAACCCTATTGCAGACTTGCTGCTCACGATCGTCCTTCCGTCGATCATGCTGGAGAAACTGAGCAAGCCAGAATATTTGGGCCCGCTTTGGGCCTTGGTGGCGGCGCTGAGCCTACCCATTGGTTACGGCATCTGGTGCGTCCTACAGAAGCGCGGGCTGAATTTCTTTTCCGTGCTCGGTCTAGCGGCAGTGATTGTCACCGGTGGTCTTGGCTTGCTGCAACTGAATGCCGTTTGGTTTGCGGCCAAAGAAGCGCTGTTTCCAGTCGTGCTGGGACTAGCCTTTCCACTGAGCTTCCGCTGGGGTAAGCCATTGGTTAAGGAGATGCTGATGAATCCGCAGATCATCAACCAACCCGTGGTTCATAAAGCACTCAATACGCCAGAGAAGCATCACGACTTCTCCGCGCTGTTGCGCAAAGCTTCCTGGGGAATGGCTGGCACGATGTTTTTCTCCGCCATGGCCAATTTTGCCCTCGCATGGTGGCTTCTCAACGACAAAACGCCCGGCAGTGAAGAATACACCAAAGCCATAGGGCGCATGAACTGGGGCGGCTTCATCGTCATTGGCATCCCACTCATGGGTGTGACGTTGGCGCTTCTGTTTTGGTTCTTCCGTGGCTTGTCACGCATCACCGGCCTTGAGCGGGATGATTTCATGAATGGCGGACAAACCGTAAGGCGCGTGGTCAAAAATGACGAGTGACGAACCTCTCATTTTCATCTACCAAGCGAACCCTATGAAATCCCTCCTTACCGCTCTCACCCTCATGACCACCGCCGCTATTGCCGCCGACAGCATTCACGACATCGCCATCAAAGACATCGACGGCAAGGACAGCACGCTCAAGGTGCATGCCGGCAAAGTGATCCTTATCGTGAACGTCGCCTCTGAATGTGGCTACACGGGTCAATATGCTGGACTTTAGGCCCTACATGAAAAACTCAATACCAAGGGCTTGGTCGTGCTCGGTGTACCTTGCAATGACTTCGGCGGCCAGGAACCCGGCAGCGAAACTGAAATCAAGACCTTCTGCACCGACAAATACAAAGTCACCTTCCCAATGACGGCCAAAGTCAGCATCAAAGGTCCGGCAAAGCATCCGTTATTCAGCGCGCTGACTGCTGACGGAGATGTCGGTTGGAACTTTGAGAAATTCCTGATCGGTAAGGATGGCAAGTTGATCAAGCGCTTCGGATCCGATGTGGAACCGGACTCAACAGACCTGCTAACAGCCATCGAAGCCGCGCTAAAATAGGACGGCTATTTGGACTTCACTTTGCGCGCCTTCGCCTTAGCCACTGGTTTATCGCTGTTGAGGAGCGGTGTTTTATGGATTTCAAAAGGCGCGGAGGTCGCACTATCAAACTCAGCTGCGGCCTCGAGTCCAATACGAGCGATTTCCTCGGCGGTTTCACAGCGTTCATAAGCTGACTGCATAGCTCCGAGGGCGTAGTCACGTCCCGACCCTGCGGCCCAAAACTTATGAAACTGCTGGGCAGACCGATACGAATAGAGCGCGAAGATGCCATGAGCATTGGCAGCAAGACCGTAGAATTGTGTCGTCTCGTACTCCTCTCCCTTGTCAGGCATCGTAGCCATAAAATACTCCGCTTTGAGCCAACCGTGTGCGATGCGAAAGGTCTCAAAGATAGTCTCACAGGAAGAGAAGTCGCGCGGACGCTCTGGATTGGAAAAGTAGCTATTCAAAACGACCAACGAGGCAGAGGTGCCTGTGAGACCAATGAAGGTGTCATCGATTTTGGTGATCTTGGTCTTATTGACGACGTGCTGAGCCTTCTGACGGAGTGAACCAAGGCAGCTAAGAGTATCCGCGCCAATACAGGCAACGCCGTTTTTTTGTGTGACTACGATGGTGGACATGTGGAGTGAGGTTTAGCGGTTGGACTGTTATCAAGCAACATTGAGTGCACGAGGCCGTACAGGAAAATGGCAGGTTAAAGTGAGTTGCGGGACAACTCGGCTTTGACCTGCCATGGTGACAACGGACTTTCGTCCGCAGTTAAATTACTTCTTCTTTGGAGCAGCCTTCTTCTTGGCCTTTTTGTCCTTAACAGGGGCGTCCACACGCTTCACATTGGAGATGTGAATGGGGGCTTCTTTTTCTGCAAAGCCGCCTGCTTGGTTCTGCTGAGTAGGCTTGATGGCCTTTTTCATCATGTTGATGCCTTCGACGAGCACGCGGTTTTTCGCGGGCTGCACTTCGATGACGGTGCCTTGAGCTCCTTTGGAGGCTCCAGTGGTGACTAGGACGGTATCGCCCTTTTTGACGTGGGTTTTGGCGCGGGTCATGGTGTTACAGCACTTCGGGTGCGAGGGAGACGATCTTCATGAAGTTTTTGTCGCGCAGTTCACGCGCTACGGGGCCGAAGATGCGGGTGCCACGTGGGTTGTTGTCTTTATCGATGATCACGATCGCATTCTTGTCGAAGCGAAGGATGGAGCCATCATTGCGACGGATCGGATGCGCAGTGCGCACGACGACGGCACGGACGACTTCGCCCTTTTTCACTGCTGCAGTCGGCGTGGAGACGCGTACGTGCGCAGTGATGATATCGCCGACATAGGCGAAGCGGGTATTTTTCTTGCCGAGCACACCGATCATTTCGGCCATGCGAGCACCGGTGTTGTCAGCGACCGGGATTTCAGATTCCATTTGCAGCATAAGACGATCCTCGAGGGTGATGGGTTAGTGTTTGAGAACTTCGACCAAGTTCCAGCGCTTGAGCTTGGAGATTGGGGTGGTTTCGACGATGAGCACTTTGTCGCCTTCCTTGGCTGCTTCCTTGTCGTCGTGAGCGTAGAATTTAGAGGTCTTGCGGACGATCTTTTTGAACTTCGGATGTGGCACACGACGCTCGACTTCGACGACGATGGTTTTGTTCATCTTGTCGGAAGTGACGACGCCAACGCGTGTCTTTTGAACGGCTTTTTTCGCCGCTGGTGCTGGTGCTACTGCTGTGGTGGCCTCGCTCATGGTCTGGTGTGAAATGGGTTAATTAAGCGGCCTTCTTGGCAGCGGCAGCGTGGGTGCGCTCGGTGATGATGGTTTCGATCCGGGCGATTTCACGGCGGATGGTCTTCAGACGCGAGGGATTCTCGAGCTGACCGCTCTGCTGCTGAATGCGGAGATTAAGGGCTTCCTGCTTGAGCTCGCGACGGCGTGCGGAAAGCTCTTCGACAGTGGATTCACGGAGTTCTTTGATCTTCATACTTTATTTGTGGAGGCTTTCGCGGCTGACGAAGCGAGTGCGGAGGCCGAGTTTGGTTGCGGCGAGGCGGCAGGCCTCACGAGCAATGGCTTCTGGAACACCAGAGATTTCAAAAAGCATGTGACCTGGAAGGACAACTGCGACCCAAAATTCTGGGGAACCTTTACCCTTACCCATTCGAACTTCTGGTGGGCGCTGAGTAACGGGCTTGTGCGGGAAAATGCGGCAGAAGACCTTACCTTTACGCTTGAGGAAGCGGGTGATAGCGACGCGGCAGGCTTCGATGTGGTTATTTTTGATCCAACCACGTTCGAGGGTCTGCAGACCGAAGTCACCGAAGTCGAGCTTGTTGCCACTGGTGGCAATGCCGCCACGATTACCGCGCTGCTGTTTACGATATTTTACTCTGCTGGGAAGAAGGGCCATTGGGTCGAAGGGTGGACGTTAAAAAGGTTCAGAGGGGCTTATTGAGCGGCTGGAGCCTCAGGAGCAGTCGGGGCAGGTCCGCTAGGCGCACCAAAGCCACCGCGATCATTCGGACGCGGGCGAGCACCGCCTCGTGGTCCGACATTTCCTGGGCCAGTAGGGCCGCCACGGTTGTTATCCTTGCGGTCACCACGTGGGCGACGTTCAGTCTGTGGACGGCTGCCTTCAGGAGCATTGCCACGATTCAACCAAACTTTGCAGCCAATGATACCGTAAACGGTGCGCGCTTCTGCGAAACCATAGTCGATAGGGATACGCAAAGTCTGGAGAGGCACTTTGCCGAGACGATACCACTCTGCGCGAGCGATATCAGCGCCGCCAAGACGGCCAGCCACACGAATACGAATGCCTTCAGCGCCCATATCCATGGCGGTCTGCACGGCACGCTTCATCGCACGACGGAAGGAGATACGACGTTCAAGCTGAACAGTAACAGCCTCAGCGACGAGCTGCGCATCGAGTTCTGGCTGCTTGATTTCGAAGATATCGATCTTGACCTGGCGGTTGCCGCACATTTCGGAGATCTTCTGGCTCATCACTTCGATTTCCTGGCCTTTACGACCGATGACGAGACCCGGGCGAGCAGTATGGAGAGTCACGCGGACCTGATTCCAAGCGCGCTCAATGACGATCTTCGACAAAGCTGCCTGCATGAGCTTGTTCTTGAGGAAAGAACGGATGGCGAGATCGCTGTGCAACGATTCAGCAAACTCCTTCTTTGGAGCATACCACTTGGAGCGCCAGTCTTTGCTAACGGCAAGGCGGAAACCGATTGGATTTACTTTTTGTCCCATAAAATGATGCTGTTCGGTGAAGTGGCGTGTTGGTTACTCGGAAGCAGTGGCAGTCTTTTTCTTCGCAGGGCGTTTGGCAGCGGAGAGGTTCTTTTTGTCGGCCTTAGGCTCTTCGGCGGGCTTTGGACCAAGGATGACTGTGAGATGAGCCATGCGCTTCTTGATCGGCGCTGCTGAACCACGAGCGCGTGGCATGATACGGCTCAGAGATGGTCCGGTGGTGCTGGTAGCGCTCACGACGATCATGTCGGTGGCGTCGAGAGAGTGATTGTTTTCGGCATTGGCAACAGCCGAACGAAGGGCTTTGCCAATCATGAGAGCGGCCTTTTTCGGAGTGAAGTCGAGGACGCTGAGCGCGTGGCTGACTGGCATGCCGGTGATGGCGCGGGTGACCTGGCGGGCTTTCTGGGGAGAAATCCGGGCGTATTTGATGACGGAACGGACGTGGGTGACTGCTGACATAAACCGGGGGTGGGGCTGCTACGGGTGTTTAGAGATTAGAGAGTGGTGTCTGCGCGACCGCGATCACCGACTCGAACGGGATCAGCGGGATTGGCGAGTTCCTGGACGATGGCACCAGAAACAGAGTTGCGGACTTCAGTGATGAGCACTTTGGCAATGGGCTTGTCCTCACGGAAAATTTCGAAGGGCATTCCTGGCTTCACGCCATCCTTCATGCCAATGCTGAGGACAGCAATGCCGAGTTCTGCTTTGAGGCTAACGACTCGTGCATTTTGGAGGTCGCCTGTCACCGAGGTGTCGGCTGGATTTGTGCTTCCAAGCTTACTGAGAACGGCATCGGCTTGAGTGAGCTTTTTATTGAGCGTGTCTGCCGCGACAGGATCAGCAGTGGGGGCTGATTTGGCGAGAGCGACACTGGCTTCGGCGACCTCGATCAGCGAATGCGCGAGGTTGTCACGTTGCTCTTTAACGATGCGGAGATCGCTGATCGCGGCAAGAAGTCGATCCTGAGCTTGATCTTTGGAATTTTCCAAAGCGGTGATGCCAAGACCTTCGAGAAGGCCACGAAGTTTCTCATAGCGATCCTTGAGGTCAGCGGCCTCATTATTCGCAGCAGCAGCCGATTGAGCCAGTGCGTCGTTTTTGTCCTTGTTTGAAGCCGCTGCGGCTTCCAACGCCTGAATTTTAGCAGCGGCAACCGCTAGAGTGGTGTGCAATTCACGCAGTTCGAGATCATCCGCACGCACGCCAGCCACGGTCACTGCAAAAAGCAGTGAAGCAGTGATTTTTGTGATTTGAGTGCGGAGAGACATCTGAGTGAAGTGCAGCTTATTACTTGGCAGCCTTGACGGTGACAGCACCGTGAGACTTGAAGAGACGTGTGAGGGCGAATTCACCAAGGCGATGACCGACCATGTTTTCCGTGCAATAGACGGAGACGAAGTCCTTACCGTTATGAACCAGGAAAGTATGTCCAACAAGGTCTGGAGTGACCATTGAGGAACGGGCCCAAGTCTTGATAGGGCGTTTTTGCTTGGCGTCATTGAGCTTGTCCACCTTATCGAGGAGGGCTTGCTGAACGAATGGGCCTTTTTTGAGGGAGCGTGCCATGTGTGTGCGAAATGGAGTGGTTTACTTGCCTTTGCGATTCTGGACGATGAGCTTGCCCGTAGCTTTTTTCTTGTTGCGAGTCTTTTCACCCTTCGCGTGGCCCCATGGGCTAAGAAGATGCTGGCGACCACCACCGGACTTGGAACGACCTTCACCACCACCGTTGGGATGGTCGATCGGGTTCATACACATACCACGGACAGTCGGGCGAGTACCCTGCCAGCGTGTGCGGCCAGCTTTACCACTGACCACATTCATGTGCTCAATGTTACCGACCTGACCGATCGTTGCGTAGCACTCAGCGAGAATCTTGCGGATTTCACCGGATGGCATACGCACCAAAGCATATTCACCTTCACGGTTGGACAGCACAGCAGCCTGTCCAGCTGCGCGGGCGACAACACCGCCACGCCCAGGGACGAGTTCGATATTGTGGATGCTCGTTCCCAGGGGGATCTTGCGAAGAGGAAGAGCATTGCCAACTTCAGGCGCAGCTTTTTCACCAGCCGTGATCGAAGCACCAACCTGAAGAGTGTTTGGAGCGAGAATGTAGGCACGCTCTCCGTCCTTATACTCGACGAGTGCAATGCGGGCTGAGCGATTTGGATCGTACTCAATCCCGACAACCTTGGCGGCATCGTCGCGACGCACACGCTTGAAGTCGATGAGACGGTAACGACGGTCGTGACCGCCGCCGATGTGACGGCAGGTGATGCGACCCGTGTTGTTACGTCCACCAGATTTTCGCAAGGCCACGGTGAGGCTTTTTTGCGGGGTGTCCTTCGTGATTTCGTCGAACGAATTCCACTCCTTGTAGCGGTTGCTTGGGGTGTTAGGCTTGAATGTTTTCAGCGCCATGGTGATGCGGTAGGTTAAAGGGTTGCCAGTGAGGCGAATGGATTATGCGAGGTCGATCTTTTCGCCGGCTTTGAGGCGGACGACGGCCTTTTTCCAATGATTGGTGCGGCCATAGTCGGCGCGACGTTCACGCTTGGCTTTGCCGAAGACGTTGGATGTGCGTACACCTGTGACTTTTTTGCCGAAGAGCTTCTCGATCGCTTGCTTGATGTCGATCTTGGTCGCTTGGGGATCGACACGGAAGACGTACTCGTTATTGCGCTCGCCGAGCAGTGTCGCTTTTTCGCTAAGGCGAATGGTCTGGATGACTTTGTGTAGGTCTTTCATATTAGGCGGTCCTCTGGGCAAGGGTTTGCAGCGCGTCACCAGCGACGACGATGCTTTGGTAGCGGAGCAGGTTTTCCGCATTCACGTCGCTAGCGGCGATGAGTTGAACGTTTTGAACATTGCGACCAGCGCGGAAGGTCATTTCATCGAAGCGGGTGCCGATAACCAAAACGTTTTTCGCTGTGCTGAGCTTGGACACAGCCGAAATGAAGCTTTTGGTCTTACCATCAGCGATGGCGAAGTCACCCGTGGTCAAAACAGCACCGTCAAGGATGCGGGAGGTCAAAGCAGCGCGGAGAGCGAGCTTTTTGGCACCTTTAGGGACTTTGGTCGAATAGACGCGTGTGTTACGAGGGCCGAAGACGACGCCGCCGCCTTTCCAGATCGGTGAACGCTTGCTACCCATACGGGCATTACCGGTGCCCTTTTGATTCCACATTTTCTTGCCGGAACCAGAGACTTCAGAGCGATTCTTGGTATGAGCGTTGCCTTGGCGACGATTGTTGCGGTATGCAACAACGGTCTCGTGCAATGCCTGAGAGCCTTGATGGCCTTCAGTGAGATTGATGTTGGCCGCTTTGGCGGCGTCGGATGAAAGTACGATTGCTGACATGGTTCAGTTCCTCAGAATTTATTTCTTAGCTGCTTTGGTTGAGACCCTTTGAACGACAACCTTTTTGAAGCCAGCCTTTTTACCTGGACGCACCACGACGATGCTACCGGTATTGCCTGCAATGGCTCCTTTGATGAGTAACACACCCTCTTCTGGGCGGCTTTGGATGACGACAAGATTCTGCGTGGTGCAGCGAGTGGTGCCGTCATGACCGGGCATCTTCTGATTCTTCCAGACGAGACCGGGCGTGAGGCGGCAACCGATAGAGCCAGGGCGGCGATGCATCATGTGACCATGCGTGGCTGGCTGTCCGGCAAAGTTCCAGCGTTTCACAACACCTTGGAAGCCCTTACCCTTGGTCGTGCCGATGACATCGACGACTTGGCCGACTTTGAAGATGCTAGCGTCGAGCGTGAAGCCTTCGGCTGGCAGTTTGTCATCGCCAGTGAGGCGGAATTCTTTAACGATGCGCTTCGCCACGGTGCAGCCATTCTTTTTGAAATGGCCAAGCAGAGGCTTGGTGACGCGTGATTCTTTAAGTTGATCACCGTAGCCGACTTGCACGGCGGTGTACTTGTCCTTGCCATCACTGCGCTTGATTTGCAGTAGCGTATTGCCACTGACGTCAACGACGGTCACGGAGACAGCTTCGCCTTTTTCCGTATAGACTTTCGTCATGCCTAATTTTTTTCCAATCAATCCGAGACTCATGTGTGTGTCCTCCAAGGGTAAAGTAAGTGGTCGTCCGCGTTAGATTTTGATCGTGATGTCCACGCCAGAAGGAAGATTGAGCTTCTTCAGTTCATCAACGGTGCGGGAAGTTGGATCGACGATGTCGAGCAAGCGCTTGTGAGTGCGGATTTCGAATTGGTCCATCGACTTTTTATCAACGTGCGGGGAGCGGTTGACGGTGTACTTCTCGATGCGGGTCGGCAGCGGGATTGGGCCGGCGACGCGGGCACCTGTGCGCTTGGCGGTCTCGACGATGTCGGCGGTGCTCTTGTCGAGCACGCGGTAGTCATACGCGCGGAGGCGGATGCGGATGCGTTGTTGAGTCATGGCTATAAATCCGTGGGTTAAAGGGGTTTGCGAAAGGGTTCCGACTAGTGTTTACCACCACCACGCTGCTCGACGATGGTCTCGACGATCTGTGACGGCACTTGCTCGAAACGAGCAGGCTGCATGGAGTAACTAGCGCGGCCAGAGGAAAGGGTGCGGATGGCGGTGGAATA
>JANOBP010000382.1:0-15910 GCA_031411715.1 Verrucomicrobiaceae bacterium
TGTGGGCACGAGTTTCGTCGCGCGGATGCATTCACCGATGAGCCGGTTGAGTCGTCCTTCGACACGCCCCTCACGCATGGCTTTGCACAGGAACTCCAAGTGCTCGGTTTGAATGGCATCGAGCGATTGATCTGCCGCCCAACGCTCCAGTTTGGTCACGTTGATGAATCCGGCGTGGATGCCGTCCGCGATGTCATTGAGCGAGTAAGCGGTGTCGTCCGCCCAATCCATGATCTGGCATTCGATGCTGCGGAAGCCGTTGCGCACCTTCCCTGGCGTGAGTTCCACCGGAAAGGCCTGCCCACCGAGCACGAAGTCCAGCCAGCGCTCTTGATCGTCGTAGAGATAGTGGTTCTTGGCTCCGGCGACTTCGGTGTGGAGCGTTTTGTACTTCAAGATGCCATCCAGAAAGGCACGCGTGGGATTCATGCCCGCACGTCCTTCACTAAACAGAGTCTGCGTGAGGATGCGCAGCGTCTGCGCATTGCCCTCAAAGCCGCCATACGGCTCCATCAACCGGTGCAGCGTGCGCTCACCTGCATGGCCGAAGGGCGGATGACCCAGATCATGGCTCAAGCAAGCGCTCTCAACGAGATCCGGGTCAATGCCCACCTCACTCTGCTGCGCCAGCCAGCCACAGATGCTGCGCCCAATTTGCGCCACCTCGATGCTGTGCGTGAGGCGAGTGCGGTAGAAGTCATACTCACCGGACAAGAACACCTGCGTCTTGCTCTGCAAACGCCGGAACGCACTGCTGTGAATGATGCGGTCCCGATCAATCTGGAATGGATTGCGATACTCCCCATCATACGCCTTGCGCTCAGCGAGGGTTTCCGTGTCGAAGGAATTGTAGAAGCGGTTGGAGGACATGCGGTTTCAGGAACGAAGAAACTAGCGCAGCTTTGTGCCCGGCGGAAAGACGAAAAAGGGCGGACTCGCGTCCGCCCTTTTGAAGGTTCTCTTGCTGTGATCAGGATCAGGCTTCTCCACCGACTGCGTAGCGGGTGAAACGACGGATGACGAGGTTTTCACCAAGCTCCGTGATCTTGCCTTTGACGAAGTCACCGATGGTGACGTCGGTGTTCTTGATGAAGGGCTGCTCGAGGAGGCAGTTATCGGCATAGAACTTGTCCACCTTACCATCGACGATTTTGTCAACGATGTTGGCAGGCTTGCCTTTGACCTGCTCGGCTCCGATTTCACGCTCTTTGGCAATGATATCCGCAGGCACATCAGCGCGCTGGATCCAGCGGGGGCTGGAGGCGGCGATGTGGAGGGAGATGTCACGCACGAGGGCTTGGAAGCTTTCGTTGCGAGCGACGAAGTCGGTCTCGCAGTTCACTTCGATAAGCACGCCGATGCGGCCTGCCATGTGGATGTAAGCGGCGATGATGCCTTCCTTGGTTTGGCGGTCACCTTTGCCTTCGGCTTTGGTGATGCCTTTCTTGCGGAGGATGGTTTCAGCCTTTTCAAAGTCGCCATCAGCTTCGGCGAGGGCTTTTTTGCATTCCATCATACCTGCGTTGGTTTTTTCACGCAGGGACATGACGAGTTTAGCGGTGATTTCAGCCATGGTTCAGTTAGTGGGGTGAAAGTTTACTTCTTGGACTCAGCGGTGGCGACGATGACGGGGTCGATCAGCTTCTGCAAAATGATGCGGATGGAGCGGATGGCGTCGTCGTTGGCGGCGATCGGGTAGTCGATGATGGATGGATCCGCGTTGGTGTCCACGAGGGCAACGATTGGGATCTTCAGGCGGCGGGACTCAGCGACGGCGATGTGCTCACGGGCGGAATCGACGATGACGACGGCGTCAGGGGTCTTGCCCATGTGACGGATGCCGCGGAGGTTGCGCTCGAGCTTGATGCGCTCGCGGTTAAGGCCGGCGAGTTCCTTTTTGGACATGAGCTTGAACTCAGGCTTGTTCTCGATGTCTTCGAGGTAGTTGAGACGGGCAATGCTCTTCTTGATGGTCTCCATGTTGGTGAGCGTGCCGCCGAGCCAACGATGATTGACGTAGAACTGGCCGCAAGCTTCGGAGGCCTGTTTCACGGCTTCTTGTGCCTGGCGTTTGCAGCCGACGAAGAGGATCTTTTTGCCTTTGCGGGCGAGGTCAGCGAGGAAATCGGCTGCCTTGTCGATCTGATTGACGGTTTCCTCAATGTTGAGGATGTGGATCTGATTTTTGGTGCCCATGATGAATTTCTTCATCTTTGGGTTCCAGCGCTTGGTCTGATGTCCGAAATGGACGCCAGCTTCGACGAGTTCAACGAGTACGGGTGATGACATGTGTGTTTGAGGTGCCTTTTCTTCCGCACGCTGCCAAGTGAATGACAACGCTCTGGCTCACGAGGAGCTGATTCGGTTGAGCGGGCTAATGAGTTGACCCTTTGTCCGCACCAGAATGGCCCGGCGAAAGGGCCGCGACAGTAGCGGCATCAAAAGCGGCGGCAAGCTGTTTTTGCGCTACGAGAAAGGGTTCTCAAGACGGTGCCGAGAGGCCCAAGGTCGCGCGCAGGGCTTCAGCGGCTGCTTGGAGGGCCGCTTGGGGCTGTCCACTGCCAAAGCTGCGCACGCGGTCGCTCAGGACGACAACGAGTTGATAGGAGGTTTGCTGCCGTTGGGCCTCGCTCGTCGAACTGAGGCCACGGCTGAGGCGGATGTCCCGAATGGCCTCCGCTTGCCATATTTCTTCGTTTTGCTGTGATCCGATGCGCGTTTGAAGCGTGAGCTGCGAAGGCGTGGCGATGAGTGTTTCATGCGTGCGGGCAAGGCGGAGTCCCAGCCACATGAGGCCACAACCAAGTATGAGGGCAATCAAGGGTCCGATGCACCAGATGAGGCTGAAGAGATTCACGGTGAGACCGAAAAGGCCATCCTGACTGCCGCCTGTGAAGCTCAGGCCTTTCACCAGCATGAAGCCGCCGATGCCGGCGAAAATGGCTCCTACAAGAGCTAAAACCCAAACTTGGGGGGCTGGCGACATGGCGATGGTGCAATGCTGCGGGGACTGCTCGATACGGATCGACTTTTTGACACCCCGGCTTGCGCGGATGGGCTCTGCAACGGGCGCTTCCGTTTCCTCAGTGGTGAGTCCAAGTGCGTTGCGCAGTTCCTGGCAGAGCCAAGCCTTCTCTTGGGTCTCCATGGCGCTGCCGAAGCGGATTTTGCCATGATCACCGCGCACTTCGATGCCGTAGATGGGCTGATAATTCTGCGTGTAAAACACAACAAGCTCGACGCTACGCACAGATGCTGGAGGCCATGTTTGACGTTTGGTAGAGCCGAAAAACACACGCTCATGGATGAAGGCAGTGGGAGTGAGCCTGATGAGGTGGCGTGTGCGAGTCATTCGCAATCCGGCATAGATAACGCCAAGGCCAACGAGATAGAACAAGCCAATGAAACCAAAAGCGCCGATGGGATTGTGGCCAGGTGCTCGAATCATGATGATCGTGAAAACCAGGCAAAAACTCAGCCACAAGGTGCCGAAGATGAGTAAAAAATGGCACCCACCTTTCTCGGGGATTTGCCACAGGCGTTCGGTGGCTGAGTCGGCAACTTGGATCGTAGTCTGCGTGGGTTTGGCGATGATTTCATCACCTGCATTGGCGCTTTCTTCCAAGCTTCGACTGCCGTGGCTGCCCAACTCGAAAACGGACATGGTGTGACCGCATTGCGTGCACTCGACGAGTGTGTCCCACAGCGTGGCTGGCAGCGGTAGCGGCACGTGGACAGGTTGCTTGCAGCGTGTGCAGTGGAGATCACGCTTGCGCAATGACTTGGTGATGAACCAATTCAAGGGGCGATGTAACAGCGAAGGCAGTTGCTCGGGGTTCATCGACTAGCAGGCCTCTGGAGGTGCTACTCCTTAGGCTTCCACTTGGGATAGCGCTGTTTGAGTTGCTGGCGGAGTTTTTGGGCTTGTGCAGCGTCACCGATTTTATCGAGAGCGAGCGCGCCTTTGTGGAGGGCTTCCGGGGTGACTTCGTCGTCCTCAAAGACTTGGCTTGGGACGGCATATTTGCCGGCGGCGGCCTTCCATTTGACGCGCGCGGCATCGACTTCGGAATTTTTGGCGAGTTCGTCACCATTGGCACTGAAGATGTCGCCTTCGAGGATCAGGAGCTCGGCTTGGAGCTTGCCGTCTTTAACGAAGCTCAGGGCATCCTGCGCGGTTTTATCAGCGTCATCAAAGGCGGACTTGCCAAGCTGAGCGCGTCCTTTGGTGAGGAGCGCGCGGGCTTTTGAGGAAGGCTCGGGATTGGTTTTGAGATAATTATCAATGGCTTGGATGCTTTGGTCGTGATTGGTGTTCTTGAGCTGGGCCATGCCGAGATAGATCCAGATGACAGGTTCGGTGTTTTCAGGCGCATCGGGCGTGCAGGCGAGCTCGAGGTAGCGGGCGGCTTTTTTGTATTCCTCATTGTTGAAGAGCTTGAGGCCGAGCCACTTCAGGATGGTGCTTTCGACTTTGCCGCTTGGCATGGCACCAAGGTAAGTGTCGATGGTTTTGGACAACTCGGCGACGTTCTGACGTGCGTAGTCGCAGAGGATGAGCATCTGGCTGCTTTTTTCGAGGTACACCTTGCTGTCGATCTGGATGGAGCGGTGCAGAGCAGGGATGGCTTTGTCGTAGAGTTTCTGGTCGAAATTTCCACGGCCGATGCCGTAATAGGACTGAGCAGCAGCGGCGGAGTTGGGGAATTTTTTCAGCAGTGTCTCGAAGGCGTTGATGGTGGCCTTGGGATCCTTCAATTCCATGGCGATGAGACCGAGTTGGAGGTAGGAAATCTCGCATGCGTCACTTTGTGGGAAGTCCTTGGTGACTTGCTCGAAGTCGGCCTTGGCTTTGTTTAAGTCACGCGCGTCTTTATTGGCCAGACCGCGGCGAGCGAGGGCTTTGGCGGTGAATTCGTGGCCGGGGAAGTCGTTGAGAAATTTGGTGAAGCTGCTGACGGCATCCTGGTGGCGTGCGGCTTCGGCTTGTGCCCAGCCCATGTTGAAGACGGTGCCTGGGCGGAGTTTGGCGGGCAGTTTTTCGACTTTGAGATCGGCGTAGCTCTGGGAGGCCTGGGTGTAGTCGTTTTTGCCGAAGAAGTGGTCGGCGCGGATGAGGCGGGCGAGGTTGAGGAATTCGTGGTCGCCTTTGGTCGGCGTGTAGCGGGCGATGAAGTTGTTGGCGAACTCGCCGAGGTCTTTGTCGCCGAGTAAATAGAAGCAGTAGAGCTTCCAGTAACCAGCCTCAAAGGCTTCGTCGGTGTCTGTGTGGTATTGCTCAATGATCAGATAGACCTCGACGGCGCGGGCGTAGCTTTTGCGCTGGCGGTAGGCATGGCCGACGAGCAAGAGCATCTTGGGGCGGACGTTGCCAGCGGGCAGGACTTCGGAGTTGCGGTTGTAGTAGTCGATGACGCCATCGTAGTCGCCTTTGCCATTGAGGGACTGAATGATGCCAACGAGGGCGATGCCGCGATTGGCTTCAGTTGTTTCCTTCAGAGCGAGGGCCTTCTGAAACATGGCGATGGCCTCATCGTGCTTCCCAGCCTCGGCACTCAGCACAGCTGCACGGAGTGAAGCATCGGCAATGATGGCGTTGTCAGTGCTATTTTTGACGAGTTCGTCAAAAGCGGCGAGGGCTTCCTCTTTTTTGTCAGCGGCGAGTTGAAGATTGCCGAGGGTAAGGAGAGAGATTTCGAGGTATGGATTCTTGGTCTTGTCCTTGATGGCAATAATGGCATTCAGCGCCTCAATCTGGTTTTTGGTGTCGCGTAGCTGTTCATAGACGCGGCTCTTGTTGTAGAGCGCGGCGAGCTTTGCCTCAGGGATCTTGGTGCGGACTTCGCTAAAGGTGAAATAGCGTGCTGCGTCGAGGAATGCGGGCTGAGCGGCGGCTGAATTTCCATTGGTGACCTCATTCATGGCCTGATTGAAGGTCATGGCACCGAGGCGGTAGGCGGCGGAGGGCGCGCCTTCGCTACTAGGGTAGCGGTTCACGACCTCTTCATAATAGGAGGATGCTTGCTTGAGCTGACGTTGCTGCATGTAGCACTCTCCGATGCGGAAGAGTGCGAGCGGGACCTGCTTGCCACTGGGGTAAGTTTGCAGATACTTGGCGTAGTTTTGTGCGGCGATGGGCCACTCCTGACGGTCATAAGCGAGGCTGGCGAAGTCGAAAAGGTCATCCTCCGGTCCTTTGGTGCGCGGCGCGGCGGGTGCAGACGGAGGTGTGGTGGGTGGGCGGACGGGAATGGCCTTTGGGATGGGCGCATCGTCCTCAACCGGCAACGCTTTGGGTGGGGCTTGCTGCGCCTGCGCAGTGGTCAGCGAGAAAAGGAGGAGCGTGAGCCCGCAGGCAGTAAATGATGGCACGTGAGGCATGTGTCGGGCTATTTCGGCGGCGCAGGAGCGGCCTCCGGTTTCTTGACGGCGAAGGCGATGTTGTAGATGCCGGCCTTCTGGCAGGCACCCATCACGCGAATGACGTGCTGGTAATCGGTAATCTCATCACCACGAATGATGACGGCCTGCTCATGCGTGCCAGCCATGATGATGATGTTCTGGAGCTTGGTCAGCAGTTCATCAGTCGTATAGATCTGGCCATTGATGATGATCTCGCCGTCTTTTTTGATGTTGATGATGATCTCACCGACGGTGCGGGAATCCTTTTCCTTCCCGGCATCCTCAGCAGGGACGCTGACATCGAGGACCTGCTCATCCTTGGCATACTGGAAGGTCACGGCGAAGAAAATGACCAACAAAAAGAGCACATCCACCAGCGGCGCGAGCTGCATGGGTGTGGGTTCGATGGAGTGCTGTTTGCGGAAGTTCATCGAAGTGAATTACTGGCCCGCGACTGCGCGCGCGGCACGTTTGTACTGCACGGCGAGCAATGCCATCAGGTGTGTCGTCGCAGCTTCCATCTCAGAGATGAGGCGGTTGACCTTACCGCGGAAGATCGAATAAAAAATCAGTGCCGGAATGCCAATGGCCAGTCCTGATGCCGTGCAGAGCAGCGCTTCAGACACGCCCTGAGCCAGACCGAGTTGGTTGGAACCGCCCGCGCCTTTGCCAGAGATCGCATGGAAGGTGGAGATCATCCCCAGCGTGGTGCCGAGGAGGCCCAGCATCGGTGCAACGGCACCGACATCACCCAGATACGCGATGCGTGCCAGCAACAGACTTGACTGACGATTGCCCTCGGCCTCAGTGACCTCTTTGACTTCTTCAAAGCTCGCACTGGGATTGCGCGTGGCGAAGTCCAATGTCTTGGCCGTAATGCGCGCGATGCATTCGTTGCGGCGATTGCACACAGCGAGCAGGCCGAGGTAGTCTTGCTTGCGAATGAGAGCATCCGCCGAGTTCATGAACGCATCACTCACCACGGTGCCTTGGCGCACAGTGAGGGTGAAAAGCATGATCATGAAGAAGGCCACCATCGAGAGTGCGATCAGCGGGTAGGCCATGACGCCAGCGCTTTTCACGAACCCGCTGAAGGTGAGCGAGCTGGCGAAAGGATTATCATCCCCAGCAGGTGCGGCTGTGGTGGCGGCGGCAGTTGGAGCGGGGGTCTGCGCCACAGCGTGAGTCGGTACGGCGGCCAGCCAAGTGATCACGAGCGCCAGCACGGCTAGGGCGAGGAGGATTTTTCGGTGCATGAGGCGGCGACTCTAAGCGTGTGCGGCGGCCTTGCAAGTGGGGGCCTCTCACCATTGAGAAAGAAGTTGCCAAAAATTCTAGGCCAGCAGTTCCGACACCACTTTGCACTCGTTCACTCCCGTGAGACGGAAATCGAGCCCTGCATAGCGGTAGGTGAACTTTTCGTGGTCAAAGCCCAGCAATTTCAGGATCGTGGCGTGCAGATCATGGACGTGAACGGGCTTTTCGACGGCCTGGAACCCAAAATCATCCGTCGCACCGTGCGTGTAGCCGCCGCGCGCACCTCCACCGGCCAGCCACATGGTGAATCCATAGTGATTGTGGTCACGACCACGTTGCTTGCCTGCATTGGAGCCAGGAGTCGGCAGTTCAACCGAGGGCGTGCGGCCAAATTCACCGCCCCACATCATCAGCGTCTCGTCCCAGAGTCCACGCTGCTTGAGATCACCCATGAAAGCCGCCATTGCCCCATCTGTCTGCGCGCCGAGCTTGGCGTGGTCCAGGATCTCATCATGACTGTCCCAAGGCTGGCCTGCGCCTGTCCAGAGCTGAATGAAACGCACACCGCGCTCCAGTAACCGCCGGGCGATGAGGCACTGACGGCCGAAGGCGTGGTCGCCATACATCTTCCGCACGGATTCCGGCTCCCGCATGATGTCAAAGGCGTCCGTGGCCTCCATCTGCATGCGGTAGGCTAGCTCATAGCTCTGCACGCGCGCCTCGAGCTGCTGGTCACGGTCCTGCTGCACCAGGTGTTTTTGATTCAACTCCTGCAAAAGATCCAGTTGCCGACGCTGCTGCTTGAGATCGAGCGATCCGTTTTGGATGAACTCAACCAGCTTCTCCACGCGCGTGTCCTCGGTATTGATGTACGCACCTTGGTAAGCACTGGGCAAAAAGGCCGCCTGCCAGTTCTTCGTCCGTCGCGTGGGCATACCGCCAGGGCACATGGAGATGTAGCCTGGCAGGTTCGCATTCTCGCTACCGAGTCCGTAGGTGAGCCAGGAGCCCATCGTCGGTCGGTTGAGCCGCCCCTCACCGCTATTCATGAGGCCAAGCGACGGCTCATGATTGGGCACATCGGCATGCATGGAACGGATCACGCAAAGATCATCCGCAAAGGCACCCACCTTCTCGAAGATCTCGCTCACCTCCAACCCACACTGCCCGCGCTTGGTGAACTTGAAGGGCGATTTGTAGCCCGCACCCGTCGGTCGCTCCGTTTTCAGCGTGTTGGGCAATTGCTTGCCGTCGAATTTGTCCAACATCGGTTTCGGATCAAAGGTATCGACCTGCGATGGCCCGCCGTTCATGAAGAAATGCACCACGCGCTTGGCCTTCGGCTCAAAATGCGGCCGTTTCACCGTCAGTGGGTTCAGCGTGGCCGCAGCGGCCTCATTTTGCAGCAGCGATCCCAGCGCCACACTGCCAAAGCCCATGCCTGCGCGTTGCAGCATCTGACGCCGAGTGAGAAAAGCATGCTCCAAGTTCGGAGCATGATGGGAATGGGGGAAATTCATGGGGGTGCGAAAGAAACGACGTTGATACCGCCCAGCTATCGCCTCATCCAGCGCTGCAATCCAATGCGCTTTCACTCTTGGCCTGATTGATTTAATCTTCTGACAATCCCACCGCTTTGTGAGTAATCTGCTTCGTGGTGCGCCAATTCCGAGATCCTTCCCATGAACATACTAATAGTCCTCAGCCTCCTCGCCCTATCCGCCCCGTTTCTGAGCGCCCAGCAGATCGAGGTGTCGGCCCACCGCAAACCACACACGCGAGACGCTACCGTGGGTTATGAGCCAACCCCGAAGGAAGCTACTTTTGACGCCAAGAGGCCCGATTTCGATGTGGGCGGCGACACGGGATTCAATGCCAAGAAGCCGGGCTCACTCTTGGACAAGACCGGCAAGTTCATCTCCTGGTTTGGCATCGTTCGGGTCCTACCGGGCAAGGCGGGCGGCACCTTTCTCGTCGAGCACAAGCGCTACGACGGGTTCAACGACTTCCACATGCAACTGGCATCGCTCCACGGCGTCGGCGACTTCAGGGTGGCCGCTGCCGATTCCAAAGGCCAAATCAAGCGTCTCTCACTGGTCCGCATCATCGGCACGGTGACGGGAGAGGCCGATGGAGTCCCAACCGTCAAAGCCGACTACGTCCGCGTGTGGCATCTGGGTGACTTCGCCTTCATGGACTACGGCGCGGATGCCACCAACGAGCAATGGAAGAAGCTGCGCCAGAAAACCGGACTCGTTTACACATCCAGTCCCGATGCAGCTTATTACGAGAAGCTGCTTGGAAAGTAGTTCAGGCCCATTTGATCCCGAAAGCATAACAGGCCGGAACTCAAACTGGAGGGCTGGGTGGGCGGTCCGCTACTCACCGCGATTTCACACCGCCTTCACACGATTCATCTCGACTTACTGCCGCCTCTTCTGCTTTAGTCCGCCGCATGGCAGACAGCTACGCTTCGGAATCGGAAATTCAGTCGGCATCCACGCACATCCAGGCTTTGCGCCGTGCTTTGCAGGAGGTGTTGTTTGGTCAGGAGGAACTCATTGATCTCGTGATCTGCGGCGTCATCGCCCGTGGTCACGTTTTGCTCGAGGGTCTGCCCGGCCTTGGCAAAACGGAACTCGTCAAAGGCCTGGCCAAGGCGGTGGGCCTGACCACGCGGCGCGTGCAGTTCACCCCAGACTTGCTGCCCGGTGACATCACCGGCAATCCCGTGCTCCAGGAGGTCGATGGCAAACGCGAGTTCGTTTTCCAACCCGGCCCTATCTTCACCAACTTACTCTTGGCCGATGAAATCAACCGTGCCTCGCCCAAAACACAGTCGGCGCTGCTCGAAGCGATGCAGGAGCGGCGCGTGACTGTGCTGGGCCACACGCACACGCTGCCAGATCCCTTCTTCGTTCTGGCCACGCAGAATCCCATCGAGCTGGAAGGCACCTACCCGCTGCCTGAGGCCCAAGTGGACCGATTCCTCTTCAAGCTCGAAGTCCTGCGCAACCCCGCCGAGACGCTCGCCAAGATCGTCAAGCACCGTGAGCTCGGCGTGGAGCCACAGGTCCCCGTGGTGCTCACGCGCGAGGATTTTGCCTCCATTCAGCAGGCCGCGCGCCGCATCTTCCTTCCTGACATCGTGGCGGAATACATCGCGCGCCTTGTCGATGCCACACACCCTGGCCAGTCGCAGTCATCCAGCGGTGTGCGTTACGGTGCCAGTCCGCGTGCTGCGCTGAGCCTCGCCTCTGCCGCCAAAGCACGTGCACTCATGCATGGCAGGCCCAATGCCAGCTTTGAAGACGTGCAGGCACTCGCGCAGGCCGTGCTCGGCCACCGCGTGCTGCTGGACTATTCCGCACGCATCGACGGCCGCACCAGCGCCAGCGTGGTTCGGGCCATCCTCGCCGAAGTGCCCGTGCAAAACCTTGCCCAGCCAAAAACTCTCCAACAAGCCACATGAAGCCTCTCTATTGCCTTGTCCTTGGCGGACTCGCTTTTCTAGTCCCATCGGCCCACGCCCAACTCAGCCTCGCCAACGAACTTCTCGACAAAGCCAGCGGCACCCGCATCGAGCTGCGCAGTGTTTTCGATCCCATCCCACCCACCGGCTTCGCACCCGTACGCGCTGTCATCACCAGCGGCTCCTCACGCGACAGCACCTGGACTTTCGACTTTCATTCGCAGACTCAGCACTATCGCCAGCAAAACAGCCAGGACAGCAGCTTCAAAGTCGGCGTGCCCGCTAACAGCACCCAGTCAGCGCTCTTTTTGGTCCCGGTCGCCGTAGAGTATGGTGACGCCCACGGCTACTCGTATGGCAGTAACCTGACTGTCCATGTCGGCGCTGGCGGTTTCGGTGACCGGCATTACACGGAGCATCGCCCGCGTGTGAAAAACTTCCCAGCCATCGCCATCAGCCCCGCACTGGCCGATAGCAGCATCAACAAGCTCAACAAAGAAGTACAGAGCCGGAGTTCAGGCGGCGGCTCACGCACAGAAACATTCGGCAGTCAGTTTAAACTCGATGATTTACCCGAAGACTGGCTCGGACTCTCCGGTTTCGATTTCATCATGCTAAGCCATACCGAGTGGGCCAAGCTCCGCCCAGGTGTGCGCCGCGCGATTGAGCAATGGGTCCACTTCGGTGGCAAGCTGCACCTCTATGCCACCACAGGCACCCAAGCCGCCTCTCTCGGTCTCACTGGAGGCGAAGAGACACTCAAACGCCCGATCGGCCTTGGCCGCATATCCATGTTCGAGTGGGACGGCAAAGAACTCGCCATAACCGGCACGGTGAGCCGCTATTCGGGTGAGCCGCGCCGTGAAGTCGATCTTATTGAAGGCCGCACCAGCATCGCCGTCGGCACCAATCATTGGGATCTCATTGATCAGCTCACCGAGCGCAGTTTCGCATCCTGGCAGGTCATTCTCTTCCTTCTGGTGTTCGGCATTCTCGTTGGACCCATCAATCTCTTCGTTCTCGCACCTTCAGGACGTCGTCATCGACTCTTTATCACCACACCATTGCTCTCCATCGGCGCCAGCGTGCTCATGATTGGCGTGATCTTGATTCAAGATGGCACCGGTGGCGTGGGAGCACGATTCATCGCCATTGAGGTCGATCCAGCTGCCGCCACGGCTCACATCACGCAGGAGCAGGTCAGCCGCACCGGCGTGCTGCTCTCGGGTGCCTTTGAGATTAAACAACCCGCCCTCGTCGAGCCAGTCGCCATGCCTGACACACCATGGGTCAAGCTCAAGGCTGACGACAAATCTCAAGCCGCCGCACTCAGGCAAAGTGGCCCCTTGCGGACGGGCAACTACTTCCAAAGCCGTGCCGAGCAGGGCCAAATCCTCCGCGCCGCCATCTCCACCCGCGCGCGTCTTGAACTCAAAGCCAACGCATCGACACCCACGCTCATCTCCGCTCTCGGCTGTACCCTCTCGGAGATCTACTACATCGACAAAGACGGCATCGCATGGAAAAGCGCGGGCCCACTCGCAACCGGTGCCGAAGCCGTCCTCGCCAAGTGTGAGATGTCCGAACTCCGCAGCACCTGGAAGACAAACGTGACCCGTTCCAGCACCAAACTGCAAAAACATCTGGAAGAACAGACCGCCAACCTCCAGCGCGGCCATTTCTTCGCCAACGCTGCTACAGCGGCACCATTCACACTCGACACCTTGCCCTCCATTCGCTGGCAAGCCGACCAAATCGCCCTCTTCGGCCCTGTGCTGGCTCCTTAGCCAAATCATCAATCAAAAATCGTAAATCATAAATTCCCCCGTCATGCCAGCCATTGCAGTTGAAAATCTCCACCGCACCTTCGGCCCGCTCAAGGCCGTCGATGGTGTCTCTTTCACCATCGAGCCGGGGAAAGTCGTTGGCTTCGTCGGTGCCAATGGCGCAGGCAAGACCACCACCATGCGCATCATGGCCACGCTGGATCATCCCAGCCGCGGCAGCGTCCACCTCGGTGGTCATAACGTGGTCCATCATCCTGCCAAAGTCCGCCGTCAGCTCGGCTGGATGCCAGACAGCTTTGGCACCTATGAGCACATGACCGTGCTCGAGTATCTCGACTTCTACGCTCGTGCGCTTGGCTATCGCGGTCAGGAGCGCCTCGCACGCATCCAGGAAGTCATGGATTTCACCGACCTCACGCCGCTGGCCGACCGCATGAGCAACAAAATGTCCAAAGGGCAAACGCAGCGCCTCTGTCTCGGCCGCGCATTGCTCCATGATCCCAAAATTCTCATCATGGACGAGCCTGCGGCCGGGTTGGACCCCAAGGCACGCATTGAGCTCAAAAACCTCATCCGCATCCTTTCGCAGGAAGGCCGCACCATTCTCATCAGCTCCCACATCCTCACCGAGCTTGGTGAAATGTGTGACACCCTCCTCTTCATCGACAAAGGAAAAATCGTCCACCACGGCGACGCAGCATCGCTCACGCGCAGCGGTCAAAAGGAGGAAACCATCGTCAACATCCAAGTCGCCGGCGATCCGCGCGCCCTGCAAAACTGGGCTCTCACGGCCGCTCACGTCAAACTTCTCGATGAAACCAAACGCGGTGCCCGGCTTCTCATCGACTCCGCTGATGATGAGGTCCTCTCTGGTGTCCTCAAGCGCCTGATCCTCGATCAAATCCCCGTCACCGACTTCCACCACGAAGAGCGACGCCTCGAAGACGCTTTCATCGACATGCTGAGTGATCTGAACCGACCCAAGTCTCCCATCCTAACGCCACCTCCTCTTCCAGCCGCCAGGATTGAGGAAGCAGCGGCCCCTGAAGTCCTCAATCAACAGTACTAAATGTCGCCCGTCCTTCCCCTCACTGACTTCCCCGACCATCTTTCCCCGATGGTCGTGAAGGAACTGCGTCAGGGTCTGCGCATGCGCATGTTTGGCGGGGTGTTTCTCACACTGCACATCATATTGATCCTCCTCACACTCATGAGTGGTGCGGCATCGAATGACAGCGGTATCACGAGTCTCTTCGACACACTCGTTAGCTTCACCCTCTGTCTTATTTTTCCGCTGCGTGGTTATTCAGCGCTCTCGCTGGAGATGAAATCCGGCACGCTCGACATGCTGGTGCTCACGCGCCTTTCTGCTTGGCGCATTGTGCTTGGGAAGTGGGCATCCACAGCGCTGCTCTCGTTGCTCGTCGCGCTCAGCCTGTTGCCCTATGTCGTTTCGCGCTATGTCTTTGGTGGCATTGATCTGGCGGGTGAGATGAAGGCTCTCTTTCTCAAATGGCTCATCGGCATTGGCATCGCCGCCATCGTGGTCTGCATCTCCACGATTCGTCAGCAATGGCTGCGCGCGCTGATCGTTGGCCTCCCCTTGGTCGGCTTGGCGTTCTTTAGCTTCATTTTTGGTATTCTTTCGAGCTTTGGCGGTTCTTCAGGCACAAGCATCACCTCATCCTTGGGTCCTCTCTTCGATCTCAGCATCTGGCTGCACATTCCGCTTTTTGCATGGGCCATTTTTGCGGTCCTCGGCATCGCCACCGCGCGCATAGATCCTCCATCCTCTCTATTTCCGGTCTTCAAGAGGTCCGTGCATCTGCTCGCCTTGTTGTTAGTGATTGGAGTCGGCTATCTCTCTGGCGCAGGTGCCACCATCATCCTTGTCGGCAGCATCATGCTGAATCTCATCGTCACGGATACCATCCTGGAGCACAATGGAGACGTTCCATCCGTTTATGCCTTCTTTTATCGGCGTGGTGGGTTGGGGCGTCTGGTCTCCTGGTTTTTCACCCCCGGCTGGGCCTCAGGATATATTTTCTCCCTGATACTGACCATCATCACGGCACTCATCGCCTACGCCATCAATGGACTCGAAGCTGCGGCCACCATCTGGCTCACAGCCTGCTCGCTGTGGATGATCGCATGCATCATGCAAGTCATCTCCCGTGACCCACGCGGTGACCGCCTCACGCTCTTCATCATGATTTCCATTTGTCTGCATACCATCACGGCACTCCTCACTACGCTAATGCTCGCACTCCCGGTTGGGAGCACATCATGGGTCGGCGTTGTGCTGCCATCACTGGTCATGCAAGCCGCCAGTCACGTCTCCACAGTCGATAGAGACCAGCTCCTCCTTGTCGGAGTTGCCATCAGTTCCATCTGGCCCGTGCTGCATCTGTTTCAGTCGATGCTTGCCCACTATCGCGCCCGTGATTCCCGCGCTGAGGCTCTTCAAATCATCCATCATCAATCATAAATCATCAATACTCCCCCCACATCACCCCTCCCGCTGCTCAGCGACTTCTCTGACCGCCTGTCACCCATGGTGGTCAAAGAACTGCGCCACGGCCTGCGGGCACGCATGTTCACCAGCATCCTGATTGGCACGCATGTGCTGCTGCTCGTGCTCATGAGCGGTGCGCTGCTCGGTGTGCCTCAGGAAGTGGTCCACGGCATGTTTTGGGGCGGCGCAGCACTGGCTTTCCTGCTTTTCATGCCGCTGCGCGCTTCCAGCACGCTCACCATTGAATCCCAGGACGGCACGCTCGACATGCTCATCCTCACCTCCATTCCGTCGGGTCGCATTGTGCGCGGGAAATGGGCCGCGCTGATGAGTCAGAGCCTGCTTCTTGCTGCCTCGCTCCTCCCTTACATGATCGCACGCTATCACTTTGGCGGCGTGGAGATCTTGAGCGAGGCCATCGCGCTCATCTGCCTCATCCTTGGCTCTTCATTACTCACCGCAGCCGTTGTCGCCTTC
>JANOBP010000383.1:0-3577 GCA_031411715.1 Verrucomicrobiaceae bacterium
TCGTTTCATTCAACAAACCACGGCGGGTCTGATGGCTGCCAATGCCGCCGCAGGTCAAGCGGCGGGCGGTTTGGTGGCATCCATCGAGAAGATCACACTCAAGAAGGGCCGCGATGGCAGCGGGCCGTCGTGGTTTCATCCGCGTCCGTGTTTGGTGCCGTCGAAGGACGGGCCAGTGGTGTTCATGACGATGCAGGAGATTCGTGGCTCGGACTTTTTCCTGCCCGTGCATTGGATGGAGTCGCGTGATTTCGGCAAAACAAGGACGGAGCCGAAGCCCGTGCCTTCCGTGGGCCGTAAACCGGCAACGGATGATCGCGGCGATGAAAGCGTCTGCGATGTGGTGCCGCAGTTTCATCCGCAAAGCGGCAGCGTGTTGGCGCTGGGACACAATGTGTTTTACAAGGGCAAGAGCTTTGACCGCAAGCAACCGCCGCGCTGCCCGGTGTATGCCATTTACAAAGACGGCAAATGGTCAGAGCGGAAGCGCCTGCTTTGGGATGATCCGCGTGGTGCCTTTATCTACACAAACAACTGCGGCCAGCGAGAGGTGCTGGAGGATGGAATCATCGCGTTGGTGATGTCCTTTGGGGCGAAGCAGACGAGCCGCTCAGCGGCAGGTGTTCGTTGCTCGTTCGATGGTGAAACGCTGTCGATTCAGAAAGTTGGACGCGAGATCAAGCATGCCGCCGGTCGTGGGCTGCTGGAGCCTTCGCTGGTGCGGTATCGCGGCAAGTTTTATGCGACGCTGCGTGCTGAGGACAATCGCGGCTACGTCGCCGCAAGCGATGACGGGCTCGATTTTGATGAAAAGCAGCCGTGGTGCTGGGATGACGGCACGCCGCTCGATATGAGCACCACGCAGCAACACTGGCTGCCGCACAGCGATGCGCTGCACCTTGTTTACACGCACAAGGACGCCACCAACGAGAAGGTCATCCGCTGGCGCTCACCTCTATTCATGGCGCAGGTGGATCTGAAAACATTGCGCCTCATTCGCGAGACCGAGCGCGTGGTGCTGCCGCTGATCGGCGATGGAGTCAATGCAGCGGATGAAGTGCCGCTGATGGGTAATTTTCAGACCCTCAATGTCACCGCCAACGAATCATGGGTCACCGATGGCGAGATGCTGCCGAAGGCAGGCTTCAAGGGCGATCTTGTGATGGGCAAGATTCGTTGGAGTCGGCCAAACTCACTGGTTTGATTTCGCGGTTAGGCGAATCACCAATGCCGCGATGCTGCTGCCGACGAGGTTTGAGACCATGTCCCAGCCCGTGTTTTCGTAGCCGCCGACTTTGGTGTTGGGAATGCTGAGCACGGCGATGAACTCCAGCACCTCATTGAGTGCCCCAAAGCCCATGCCAGCCGCAGCACAAAGAGTGAGCATACCGAAGGTGGGGCGCAGAGGCTTTCCATCGGGTTGGCGGAGGGCATTGCGCAGAACGTGCCAGCATAGCCAGGTGGTGATGCCGAAGCCGTAGGCGTGCACGACTTGATCGTATTTGAGCAGATTGGGGATGATCCACCAACTATAGAAGACGGCTTGATCTCCATGGTAGGGCCAGCCAGCCGGCAGTGAAATCAAACCGCCAGCCATGTGGACGAGTCCCCACATCGAAAAGGCCCAAAGCATGCCTGTGGTGAGCTTGACGCGGCTATGCACGAGACTCATCACCGAGATAAGCACCAGCATGACTACGATGTAGAAGATGAACTCGCTGTTTTTCTGCGTCAGAGCACCCACGATGGCTGCAAGCATGTAAGCGGCATTGAAAAGGATCACTGGCAGCAGTTTGGGCGGATTCATATGCCAAATCATGCCGCACAGGCACCTGCTCTGGCAAGACCTTCCTCCGAGCGGGTTGACTGGCATGCGGTGTGCTGCATCCTAACAACCTCCCCAACGCATGAAAATACCCCTTCCGCTTTTTGCCTTATCGATTCTCTCATCGCCCTGCCTCGCGCAGATGGCATTGGATTCCGTGAAAGGTTTTGCGGATTTGGAAAAAGTGGCCGCTCAGCTTGCATTGCTGCCGTATCAGGCTCCGACACAGCAGCTTGATCCCTTTTTTGAAGGACTGAAATACGACGGACATCGTCAGATTCGTTTCCTGAGGGACAAGGCCTTGTTTGCCGATCAAGGCGACACGTATCGCGTGGAGTTCTTCCACCCGGGCTGGATGTTCAAGAAACCGGTGATTTTTTACGACATGAAGGGGCCGCAAACGGTGGACGTGCCGTTTGATCGCAAAAACTTTGAGTACGGTGACCTCAAAATGCCAGCGGATGCCAAGAACCCACTCGGCTATGCAGGCTTCCGTGTGCTGGCACCGGATTCACTGTTGAAGAAGCCCTTCGAGTTCATGGTGTTCATGGGGGCGAGTTATTTCCGCGCGGTGACGACTCAACTTGGCTACGGCATCTCGGCGCGCGGCGTGGCGGTGAATACAATTGGCGGCGATCCCGAGGAGTTCCCGGATTTCACGCATTTCTGGTTTCAGCAGCCCAAGGTGGGAGACAAGTCCTTTAAACTGCTGGCGCTGCTGAATGGGCCGAGCATCGCGGGGGCGTATGAGTTTGAATCCATACCGGGTGAGACGACGAGCATGCATATCAAAGCCACGCTGCATCTGCGCAAGGCAGTCAAGATGCTCGGCATCGCGCCGTTCTCGAGCATGTTTTGGTTTGGCGAGAACTCGCATCCGAAGCCTTATGATTTCCGGCCCGAAGTGCATGATTCGGATGGCTTGCAGGTCGAGATCGATGGTGGGCCAACGATCTGGCGCGCGCTGGATGTGAGTCGTGATTTGCGGTTGAGCATCTTCGAGACGGATAAGCTGAAGGGCTTTGGGCTGGCGGAGCGGGATCGTGATTTCAACAACTTCCAGGATCTCGAAGCCAACTATCATCGACGTCCCGCCGTGTGGGTGGAGCCAGTGAGCGGTTTTGGAAAAGGTGCGGTAACGCTGGTGGAGATCTCAACGGGAGAAGAAACGTGGGACAACATCGTGGCGATGTGGAAGCCAGAAAAACTGCCCGCGACACCTGCCGAGGCACTCAAGGTCGCTTACAAACTGAATTGGCTGGATCAGCATGAGCCGGGGAAACTGAGCAAGGTGCTGAACACCCGTCGCGGCTTCGCCATGGATACGGATGATCACCTTTATGTGGTCGATTTCTCAGCCAGTGGTGACCCGGTGCCAAATGTGAAGGACTGGGTGCCTGAAATCAACCTGGAGGTCACCGGCGGTGCGATGAAGGTGCTGGATAAGCGAGTGATGAAGAACGCGGAGACGGGTGGCTGGCGTGCCTTCTTCAAGCTGGATGTGCCGGAGGCGACAAACCTTCTTGAACTGATGTGCGAGCTCAAGAATGGCTCCTCAGTAATGTCGGAGCGCTGGATGTATCAATGGCGACGCTAGTGGATGGCGCTGGCGATGATGAGGCAGATGCCGAGTGCCGCAGCACCCACGACAATGGCCAGGGCAATGTTCTTTTCTTCGACGAGTTGCTTCCAGAGATCATAGGGCGTGAGTTTGTCCACGATGATGAAGCTGACGATGAAGACGACGACGCC
>JANOBP010000384.1:0-1931 GCA_031411715.1 Verrucomicrobiaceae bacterium
CGACATCGACCTCACCGACGACGAGGCCAAAACCATGCGTGAGTACATGCTCAACGGCGGCTTCATCATGGTCGATGACTTCTGGGGAACTCGTGAGTGGGAAAACTTTGAAGTCGCCCTTAAGCAAATCTGGCCAGACCGAAAGATCGAAGAGATTCCGCTTGAGCATGAGATCTTCCACATGGTTTTCCCCCTCAAAGTGAAGCCCCAGATTCCGCATATCCGCTTTGCTGAGTACGTCATCAATCAGGGCATCACCTATGAGTTCGACAAGCCCGGCTCTGAGCAAGTGCATTACCGTGGTGTTTTCGATGACAAACGCCGCCTCATGATGGTCATCTGCTGGAACACCGACACCGGCGAGGGCTGGGAGCAAGAGGGCACCGATGCTTGGTATTTTAAAGAGTTCTCCGAAAAGTACGCTTACCCATTGGGCATCAATATCATCTTCTACGCCCTGACGCATTGATGCTTCCAAGCTAAACACCATCAGCGAACTCTCTCATGCGTCACCTCATCCTATCCCTCATCCTCTCGGCCACTGCTCTGGCAGCGGGCCTGCCAAAAGAACAACGCGTTGTCTTCCTTGGCGACAGCATCACTCAAGGCGGCACTTACATTGAAATCATCGAGGCCGCGCTCATCGCCCAGCATCCTGATTCGAAGATGGAGATCATCCCGCTCGGCTTGAGTAGCGAGACGGTCAGTGGGCTGAGTGAAGAGGGGCATGCAGGTGGCAAATTCCCGCGTCCAGATCTGCATGAGCGATTGGACCGAGCGCTCGAAAAGGCCAAGCCTCAGCTCGTCTTCGCATGCTACGGCATGAATGACGGCATTTACTTTCCGCTTGGAGCGCAGCGCACCAAGGCTTTTCAGGATGGTATGAAAAAATTGCACGCCAAAGTCGTCGCCAGTGGCGCGCGCATCATCCACCTCACACCGCCCGTCTTTGATCCGCTGCCAAATAAGGCGCGCTTGCTCCCAGCGGGACTGGATACCTACCCGCAGGCTTACGTGGGCTACAATGAGGTCCTCGACTTCTATAGCGACTGGCTTTTAAGCATGCGAAAAGAGGGCTGGGAGGTGCTGGACATTCATGGCCCCTTCAACGCGGCTTTGGCAGAGAAACGGAAAACCGATCCGCAGTTCACATACTCACGTGATGGCGTGCATCCAGGAGCAGAAGGTCATCTGATCATGGCGCAGGCCGTGCTGGATGCCTGGGGCCTTAAAGTAAAGGCTGATGGAACACCGGATCACATCAACGGTGCCGGCATTCTCGCCGCCATCAAAAAGAAACAAGGGCTGCTCCGGCCAGCATGGCTCAGCCATGTGGGTCACAAGCGTCCGGGTAATGCGGCAGGCCTGCCGCTTCCTGAAGCGTTGGCCAAGGCTGCTGAATTCGATGCGGAAGCGCGCAAGCTCGCCATGGCCAAAGAGATCACACTCCCCGGCCTCAATGGTGAGTGGAATGGCTACGCCAAGCACGAACTGATGATCGCAGGCAAGCCCGTCACCATCGTCGAACCGAAAAATGCGGCCGCAGGTCGCCCGTGGGTCTGGCATGGCGAGTTCTTCGGCCACAAGCCAGCGCCGGACATCGCCTTGCTCGGCAAAGGCTTCCACATCGTTTACATGAAGATCAACGACATGCTCGGCTGTCCGGCTGCCGTCGCGCTGTGGAATCAATGCCATTCAGAGCTCACCACGCACTATGGCCTGAGTCAAAAGCCTGCGCTGGTCGGCCTCAGTCGCGGTGGTTTGTATTGCTACAATTGGGCGGCAGCCAACCCCGACAAAGTCTCCTGCATCTACGCCGACGCACCCGTGTGCGACTTCAAAAGCTGGCCCGGTGGCAAGGGGAAGGGCAAGGGAGACCCCAAGAACTGGGCGTTCGTGCTGAAGTTGTGGGACTTCAAAGACGAAGCCGC
>JANOBP010000385.1:0-3202 GCA_031411715.1 Verrucomicrobiaceae bacterium
GCACTTCAAAGCCAACGGCTATCAGTGTGAAGCGCTGAGCAAGATCTATCACAAAGGTCATGAAGACGGTCGCTCATGGACCGCGCCGCATTGGTATCCTTTTGGTCGATCCGTGGACACCGATCTGGTGGATTGGACCAAGCAGATCGTCACGCAACACAACGTCAATGTTGTGGAATACTCCTCGCCTGAGGCCAATGACCCCTCGGTCAAAAAGAAGGACAAAGAAGCCAAGGGCGGCCCTGCGTTTGAAGTCAGCCCCAAAGATGACAGCGAGCTTCCCGACGGTGCCACAGCGAATGAAGCCGTGAAGCGTCTCGCCGCGCTCAAGGCCAAGGGCGAGCCCTTCTTCCTCGCCGTCGGTTTCTTGAAGCCCCATCTGCCCTTCGTCGCGCCGAAGAAATACTGGGACCTCTACGACCCGAACAGCATCCCGTTGCCAGCGATCGATCATTTGCCCGAAGGCGCACCGCCGTATGTCGGACACACGAACGGCGAGATTCATAACTACCCCGGCGTGCCGAAAGAAGATCCCATCCCTGCTGACTTCGCCAAGACTCTGCGTCACGGCTACTATGCCTGCATCAGCTACATGGACGCCCAAGTCGGCAAGGTGCTCGATGCGCTCGAAAATGAAGGCCTCGCTGACAACACCATCATCGTCCTCTGGGGCGATCACGGCTGGCAACTCGGTGATCACGGCCTCTGGCACAAGCACACGAACTTCGAATTCGCCACCCGCGCTCCGTTGCTCATCAGCGTGCCTGGATCGAAGACCGCTGGCCAGAAGTGCGCCGCTACCGTCGAGTTTGTCGATGTGTATCCGACGCTCGCCGAGCTTTGCGGCCTGCCCAAGCCCACCGGTCTCACCGGCAGCAGCTTGAAGACCTTCATCGACAACCCCGCAGCGCCATCCACCAAAGTGGCCATCAGCCAATACCCGAAGAAGGCTCCCGAAGGCCCCGTCATGGGCTACAGCATCCGCAACGACCGCTACCGCGCCACTTTCTATCGTCTGCGCAACGGCTTCCAAGTCGTCGGCACCGAACTCTACGACGAACAAATCGACCCCAACGAAACCGTCAGCCTCGCCAGCAAACCCGAGCACAAGGAGCTGCTCGAAACCCTCGCCAAGCATCTGCCTCCCGTCGGTTCCGATGCTCAAATGGAAGGTGCCAAATCCAAGAAAGGCAAAACCAAAGGCAAGCCCACTGCTCCAACCCCTGCCGCCTCCACCGATGACCGTGGTGCCCGTTTCGATAAACTCGACAAAGACAAAGCCGGTAAACTCAGCCGCGACTACTACACCACCCACCAATCCGATGCCGCCGCTGCTGGCGAGCGTTTCACCAAGTGGGACACGGACAAGGACGGCTTCCTTTCGCGTGATGAGTATCTGAAGCAGGGAAAGTAAGATGCCTCTTGGAGGTGGTGGGTATCGGCATTGTGAAGCCGCGAGAAGATTTTGATGCCTAGGAGTAACTTCCTCCTCATTTCCTCTCGGCTTTGTGCTTCGCAAAGATCGCAAGGCAGCGATCGCGCTCCGTATGGTGATCGACCATGGGCAGTTCATAGCCAGATGCGAGACGAAGGCCTGGCTTTGGTGGCTCGTGTAGGAGATTCGCGGACACGTCTTTGAGTTCAGGAATCCACTTTTTAATGTACAGGCCATCTGGATCAAAGCGGACGCTTTGTAACCATGGATTTTGAATGCGGAAATAGGGGGCGGCGTCGGCACCAGTGCCGGCAGACCATTGCCATCCGCCGTTGTTGCTGGCGTTTTCGCCATCGACAAGGTTCTGCATGAAAAAAGCCTCTCCGAGACGCCAATGACAGTGCAAATCTTTGGTGAGGAACATGGCGGTGATCATGCGCAGGCGGTTGTGCATCAGGCCCGTATGCAAAAGTTGCCGCATCCCGGCATCGACTATGGGAAAGCCAGTGGTGCCAGTCGCCCAACGTTGGAAGGAGGATTCGCTGCCAGGCCAAGGCATGCCACGCCAGTCGGGATTGAATTCCTCAGCGAAGACATTTGGATAAAACCACAGAATGCTGAAGTAGAACTCCCGCCACGCGAGTTCTTTGATGTAGGTGGCACCAGATTCGGTCTGATCACCGGCTACGCAGCGGGCATAAAGCTCACGGATGCTGATCAATCCGAATCGCAAGTCCTGACTTAGAAGCGAAGTCGTCTGCCCGGCGGGAATGTTTCGCTGTTGGCCGTAGCGATGGAGAATGCCACTGTCGAGGAAGTGCTTCATGCGCTCCCTCGCCGCACGCTCACCAGCCAAAGGGATCTGCGCTGTGCAGGCGGGCAATTGCCAGTGAGCGAGTGTGGGCACTGGTAGGCTCGTTACTTTTTCATTCGCCTTTGCTCCCAATGAGGTCACGCGGCCAAGCGGCGGGGTTTTGGGCAGGTTCAGCCAATTCTTGGAGTAAGGCGTGAAGACTCGATAGGGCTGCGCATTGAGCGTGAGCACGGCATCAGGCTCATGCAGGACACTGTCTTGATATCCGTGGCATTCGATGCCGAGACGCTTGCAAACCTCTCGAACTTTGGCCTCCATCTCGCGACCATAGGGGTCGTAGTCTCTATTAAAATAGACTGCACTGGCCTCGGTCTCGAGGATGAGGCGCTCAATTTCGGCATCCGCACGGCAAGTGCGGATGATGAGACGACTGCCGAGTGACTCGAGGTTTTTAGCGAGCGATTCGAGATTCCCACACAGGAACTGCTGGCGGTTGGGCCCCGTCCAGTCGTGACTTTCCTTCCAATCACTGAGGACATAGACCGGGATGACCTGCTCCGCGTTTCTGGCTGCGTGATGGAGCGCTGTGTTGTCTGTGAGGCGCAGATCCCGGCGGAACCAGTGGAGGACGGTGCGAGGCATGTGGGGTGGTCTAGAATGCTCGCCTTGAAATCACTTGGCGATGTAATCCACAACGCATGCCTTCTCTAGCAGCGGCTTGAGTTTTGAAACGAAGTCAGCATGTGCGGGATGCGGGAGATAGACGTCGAGACCGGCTTTGTCAGCAAAGGTAACGAGAAAGCAGTGGGTGAGGCCGTCGTTAAGATTTTCCGGGCTGATGTTGGTGCCCCACTCAAAAGACTTCACGGTATCGACTTTCTTGGCGAGGGCGATGAAGGCCTGCTCGATGCTCTGAACTTGCTCAGGTGTGGCGGTGGCTTTGAATTGGAAGA
>JANOBP010000386.1:0-7872 GCA_031411715.1 Verrucomicrobiaceae bacterium
GTGAGAAGCTGCGCGCGCTGATACCAAAGTGCGGCACGTCCCATGTCATCCTGACGATAGCGTGCATGACCAATGATGTTGAAGACCTCGGCGCTGAGTGCCGGGGGCTTTTGACGAACTATGTTTTCAGCAAAATATTGAGCTTTGGTGAACTCACCTTTTTCGAGATGCGCGCGCGCCTGTTGGTAAAGCTTGGCGGGATCTTCCGCCTGCAGTTGTGCGGCGGATAGGAAGAGAAATAGGACGGCGGCGGCTTGCAGAAGGCCGCGCAGGGTGCCGAGCATGCTGCGACGATCCGTTGGCGTTAGGGGAGTCGCAGGAGCACTAGCGGTGAAACATTGTGTTTCATAACGAGCCAATATTTGCTGAATGGCGTCGTCGGTGATGGGCTTGCCCTCATGCGTACGCTGGATGAAGTGCGCGGCACGCTGGAGGAAGTCGCGGTCGCTGAGATTCGACTCCTCAAGTCCACGCCAAAGTTGCTGCAACTCACCACGGCGTCCTTGATTGGAACTCGCGCGCTTTTTGCGAATCAAAGCAATGAGAGTAGCGAAGAGCAAAACTCCAACTGGGATGCTCTGTGCGGCCCAGAACCGCTGACTGGCTAGAATTGGCGTGCTAGTGGCGGCCGAGAGCCATGTGGGCTGCTCAGACACGCGCACGAGGATGTCGGAGATTTGTGGTTTAGGCTGGAGGACGGGCGGGGGCTTCGGCGGCTCGTTGGTCGCACTGCCGACAGAATTACCGGAGTCGATGGCTGGCGCGACACCTGGTTTGATGTTCAGGGTGATGGGCGAGGTGCGCGCATTGATGTATTTTTTCTGCGTGGGGCTGAAGAAGCTGAGTTCAAAGGATGGCAATGACGGATGGATTTTTTCAGGCACGAACACCATGGAGAATCCAATGCGGCGAGTCGCTCCGGGCTGGAAATTGGCGATTTGATTGGGGTCCTGAGGGCCATCGACATTATACCGGCGCGATGGGTAGGCGCGCCAGCCGTCTGGCGGGGTGAGCGGTGGTGCGTTGATGGCTTCAAAGCTACCGGAGCCTTCAACGATAACCTCAACAGCCAGCGGATCACCGACCGCGAGTTCGGTGGGCGTGGCTGTGGCCGTGATGCTAAAATCGCCGACTGCGCCGCTGAAGTTGGCGGGTTTTTCCTCGGTGGGAAGCGGCAGCACCTTCACTTTAACCTCCTGGCTTTTGACCGTGAGCTTGCGAGCCTCACCACCGCCGATCTGAAAGCCAAATGGCAACTGCGGTTGCATCATTCGATTGTCAAAAACCTCGAAGATTATTTCGACATTGGCTGGACCGACTTTGAGCTCGCCAGAATGCAGTGGGGAGAGTGAAGTGCGGTAGGTGAAGACTTGATAGGGGATGCCATTGGCGATTTTTTCAGTTTGCTCTCCCTGCTGGGGAAAGCGGGAGATCGCGAAATCGGATTTATTGACGTCGATCAAGCCAACGCGACGCAGATTAACCCGGCGCGGGATGTAAAGACTGGCACTGAGAGGAACAACTTCACCTTGATAGACTTCCGTCTTGCCGACCTCGATTTCAAATAGTGGAGTGGTCTGCTCGTCGGGTGCGCCGGGAGGTGGTGCTTGAGTGACGATGAACTTAACCTCGTTCGTTTTTACGGGCTGCCCATCAATGACGAGATCTTGAGGCGGAATGGTGTACTCACCCGGCTCATTACCAGCGATCTGCCACTGAATGCGCATGCCAGCAGTCACCACGCCGTTGATGTTGCGGCGCTCTTGCAAAATCATCGGTGGTGAATTCGGGACCAACTGCTGCGGCAGGCGGAGCTGTGGCTGAGCTTGCAATGTGCCGCCTTGAATCGTGACGACATAAGTGACGACCTGCCCGGTCTGCGCTGTGCTGGGTTCCACGTACGCACGCACCGTGGCGGCGTGGAGTGCATGAGTGAGGATGAATGAGAGCGCGGCGAGCAGCAGTGCGCGGAAGTGGAATTGCGTGTGTATCATGCGTGTCACCAGTCCTTTTTGTTAGCGGGTGGAATGGACTGTCGGTTGGAGATGTTGCCCATGAACTCATCCATGTATTGACGAAGCAGTCCCTCGGCCTCTCCGGGAGTAAACCCGGTCTTTGGGTTGCGGCGGTCATTTTTTTCCTGCTCTTTGGCTGCTAGCTTCTTTTTTTCATCGCCACCTGAGCCGTCGCCTGGTTTGGGGCCGTTTTCGCCTTTTTTGCCGTCTTTCTTCTCGTCACCAGCCTCTTCGCCAGCGCCGGGTTTTTCGCCTTTTTTCTCATCTGCAGCCTGGAGTCGGCCTTGAGGAAGGTTTTTGGCGTCTTTACCGCCGATACCGTCGTCCTCGCCTTTTTGCTCACCTTTGAGTTCTTCCTTCTTTTTCTCGTCACCGTCACCGTTGCCGTCCTCACCTTCTCCCTCCCCTTCTTCCCCTTCCTGGCCTTCGCCCTTTTCGCCTTTTTGACCCTTCTGACCTTTTTGACCCTTGTCGCCTTTGTCACCTTTGTTGCCCTGCTGCTTCTTCTCCATCTCATCGAGGGCCTTGCGAAGGTTTTCGAGCATCTGTGCAACGTGTTCGCGATTTTCCTTCAAATGCTTGTTGTTGGGCTCAAGCTCAAGCGCGGCGTCAAAATGTGTGAGCGAATCAATCCAGCGCTGTAGGGTGATCTTAGGCTGCTTGGCAAGACCTAGGGCACCTTGATCATAGAGCGTGTGGCCGAGGCCGCGATGCGCACGGGTGCGCAGGCCCGTGTCGTTGCTGTGAAGGACCTCACTGAAATTTTTGGTCGAGCCGTCATAGTCGGTGAGATTGTGCTCAGCAGCGGCGAGGCCGTAGAGCAGTTCCTGGCGGGCTGTTGGACCGTATTGACCGCCTTCCAGCAACTTTCCGTAGAGAAGCCGAGCTCGCTCGAAGTCTTTGTCTTGCAGCGCTGACTTGGCTTGCTCAGGCGTCGGCCCAGATTGACGCAACATGGAGGCAATGGAACTGGCCTGCGCATCCTGACCAGCGGCGAGAACGGCAAGTGCAATGAGAGCGCGCTGTGGGACGCGGCGTGAGAGTGAGCTGATGATCCAGGCTATCATGATGAAGACTATACCCAGACTCAGCGGCCACGCAAAACGCTCGATTGGCTTTGTGGTGGCCCGGCTGGCATTTTCCTGCTCACGCAGGCGGGCAATGATCGGCGCGACGGCATCTCGGCTTAGGGGTTGGTTGCCGAGTTTCAGATAACGTCCTCCCGTGGAACTGGCGAGTTGCTGGAGGACGCCACTCTCGAGCTTGGTCACCACGACGTTGCCATTCATATCGCGGACGTAATCATTCGGGATATCGGGATCTGGGATAAAAGTGCCTCCTTCAGTGCCGACACCGACCGAAATGACGCTCACTTGCGCGGCGGTGAGTTTTTGAATGGGGGCCGTGAGATTGACATCGGCGTCGCCACCATCGCTGAACAAGATGAGGACATAGTTGCTCTTGGGCAGTGCTTTGATGGCCCGCAAGGTGACATCGAGCAGGTCGGCAACATTACTACCGCCCCACTCGATGACGGTGTGGTCAAAGGCTTGGAGTGACTCAAGAATGGCCTCGTGGTCGGTGGTGAGTGGTGCCTGAAGATAGGCACGACCCGCAAAGGCCAGCAAACCAATGCGCTCACCCTTCAGTTCGCGAATTAGATCGTTGGCGGCGAGTTTGGAGCGCGTGAGCCGGTCTGGATTGGCATCCTTGGCCAGCATGGAGCGAGAGGTGTCGATGGCGATGAAGATGTTGCGCCCTCTGTCGGGTATGTCGATTTTTTCAGATCCCCAACGCGGGCGGGCGATGGCGATGATGAAGCAACACAAAGCGAGCAAGTAGAGTGAATAGACGACCCATGATAGTACGCGTGAGGTACCGGTGATCAAAACCGGACGCAGGCGTGCCGCAGTAAAGGCGGTCACGGCACCGGAAGCCTGAGAGTCCAGCCACAGCTTCAGCAACACCAGAACGGGTGCAAAGAGCATCAGCCAGAGCAGTTCATCATGATTAAATGCGACGGTATTCACGCAGTGAGAGTTTCAGGTGAGGTGCGCAGCAGGGTGCTGGAGAGAAGCAGTGCCAGCAGCAGCAAAGCCGCCGCTGCATAGAGTGGGTAATGGAAAAGTTCTTCCGCCTCCGTGAACTTACGGCGCTCGATCTTGGCTTTTTCGAGCTTGTCGATGGTGGCGAAGACGTCGGTGAGCGTGTTCAAATCCTGCGCCATGTAAAACTGGCCGCTGCCGATGGCGGCGACTTCTTTGAGCGTCTTTTCATCAAACAATTGCTGTCCGACAGGCGTGAAGGTTCCGCGCCTTGGATCCGGGATGACATGGATGCCCGGCGTGCCGATGGCTATCGTATAAATCTTGATACCGAGTGTGGCCGCGAGCTTGGCGGCATCCTGCGGGCTAAGGCGCCCGGAGTTGTTGGCACCGTCCGTGAGAAGGACAATCACTTTGCTAGGGGTTTTTTCTTTTTTGATACGGTTGGCGGCAGAAGCAATACCAGAGCCGATGGCAGTGCCATCACCGACGCGCTGAGTTTGCACGCGGTCGAGATTATTGATGAGCCAGTCACGATCCATTGTCAGTGGGCATGGCAAATAGGTCTCGCCCGCGAATGCGACGATGCCAATGCGGTCGGATTTCCGCCCTTGAATGAAGTCGGTCATGACTCGCTTGGCAGCGGTGAGACGGTTCACAGGTTGGCCACCGATGTAGAAGTCCTCGATGAGCATCGAAAGCGAAACATCGACGGTAAGCATGATCGAGATGCCCTCGGACTTTTCTTCCTCGGTGGAGAGTAGTTTTTGCGGACGTGCGAGTGCGAAAGCGGCGACGGCGACGCTCATGAGCAGCAGGCTGAACCAAATCCAGCCAGCACCAGCGCGGGCAGGTGTGCCGAGATCACGCAGCAGCGAAGTATTGGGAAACTGAATCGAAGCATGCCGACCTCGGCCACCCCGCAGGATGTGCAGGATGGGGATGACGAGCAGAAGCAAGAGCCACCACGGGTCGGCGAATTGGAAGTCTTTGATGCCAGGAATCATCATAGGCGCTCCTCCTCAATGCGAGCAGTGGCTTGATCAATCAGCGCAAGAGACTCCTCTGAAGTGTGAAGCGTGGGCATGAAGGAAATGTCGTCACACAGCCTTGCTACGGGCGCAAAGCGCTCCTTCCAAGCCCCCTCAGCACGTGGAATGGGAATGCCGGGTGCGAACTCGCGCAACCCCTCAAACAGCTCCTTTGAAGTGCGCGCCGTCGCCGGCACCGTATAGCGCTCGGAAAGATAGCGACGCAAAATCTGCGAGACGCGGTGGCTCATCTCAGCTGGCGGGATGAGCGTGACTCGAGCGCGCAGATCCGCAAGGGCACGTAGTGCTGAACTGATAGGCTGACGTGCTGGAATGGCGGTAGCCGCTTTTGGTTTGATGAGCAGCCAGATGATGAGTGCTAGTAATACGATAACGAGCAGACCTATGGCCCACGGCAACCACCAAACTGGCGGTGGAGGCACATCGCGAGCTTCTGGGAGCGCTGTGTGTGGCAGTGGCGGCGCGCTGGGTAACGAGGGCATCTGCGCCATCAAGATGCTGGCAATGAACTGAATCATCCGCGCTTCCTCCTTTTGCGGGAACGAAAATAGGCCTTCAAGGCAGGCACGTAGTCTTCATCAGTGCGAATGGCAATACGCTCAACGCCACAGCGCCGCAGCAATTGCACAAGCGCCTCTTGTTGCTCCTGCACACGAGCCGCAAATTTCAGGCGCACATCGCCGTGTGAAGTATTGACGAGAATTTGCTCACCGGTTTCGGGATCTTGCAACACGACGCGCCCTACATCGGGAAGCGTAAGTTCACGCGGATCCGTGATCTGTGCAGCGACAACGTCGTGCTTGGATGAAACGGCGCGCAGAGTCTTTTCCCATGCTGTCGTATTGCACTGAAAATCGGATACGATGATAACAAGAGCACGGTGAGGGATGCGCTGAAGAGCGAGATCAAGCGCAGGCTTGATGTCGGTGCCGCTGTGCTCGGGAGTGCAGTCCAGAATGTCACGCAGGATGCGCAGCGCATGTGAAGCACCTTTGCGTGCCGGCAGAAATTCCTCAACCTGGTCTGAGAAGAGCGTGACGCCGACTTTGTCCTGATTTTGCACCGCACTGAAGGCGAAAACCGCCGCGACCTCCGCCGCGCGCTCGCGTTTCGAGTCCTCCTGACTGCCGTAGTCACCAGAGCCGCTGACATCGACACAAAGCATGACCGTAAGCTCGCGCTCCTCCACGTATTTACGCACAAAGGGCTCATTCATGCGCGCGGTGACATTCCAGTCAATGAAACGCACATCATCTCCGACCTGATACTCACGGAAGTCATCGAACTCAATCCCCTGCCCCTTAAAGCGCGAGTGATACTGCCCACCGAGCACCTCTTTGACCATGCCACGCGTGAGTAACTCAATACGCCGCACACGCTTGAGGATGCGCGTGAGGCGTGCGTCGTTTTCTGGTGCGACAGGCATGTGGAAGAGGCTGAATGACGAAATCGAATCGTTAGGCCAGTGGGCTTGCTGGTAAAGAGCTAGCCATTGGGCATCACGGCACCGGCAGCTTGTCGAGGATGGTTTTGACGACTTCCTCGGTGGTGACGCCCTCGGCCTCGGCTTCGTAGCTGAGGAGAATACGGTGACGGAGGATGTCGGGGGCGAGGTCTTTGATGTCTTGTGGCGTGACGTAATTGCGGCCTTGGAGGAAGGCATAGGCTTTGCTGGCGAGCGCGAGATTGATGGTGCCGCGCGGTGAGGCACCGCAGCGGATGAGCAGCTTCAAATGCGGCGCGATGGGGTCGGGATGACGGCTGGCATTGATTATGGCGACGATGTAGTCACGGATTTTTTCATCCATGTAGATTTGGTTCACCACATTGCGGCTCACGATGAGATCGCTGATGTCGGTGATCTTGTTGACGTCGAGTTTAGGCGCGGAAGTGGCCATGGCGTCGAGCACGAGGCGCTCTTCGACGGGTGTGGGGTAAGTGACACGGATTTTGAGCAAAAAGCGGTCAAGCTGAGCCTCAGGGAGCGTATAGGTGCCTTCTTGGTCGATGGGGTTCTGCGTGGCGAGAACAAGGAAGGGATCAGGCAGTTTGTGCGTATGTTCACCGAGAGTGACTTGGCGCTCCTGCATGGCCTCTAGCAGAGCTGACTGCACTTTGGCCGGCGCACGGTTGATTTCGTCGGCTAGGACGAGATTGGCGAAAATAGGTCCAAGGCGCGGTGTGAAGCTGCCGTCTTTGGGATGATACACCATGGTGCCGATCACGTCAGCGGGCAGCAAATCCGGCGTGAACTGGATGCGCTGGAATTTGGCGTTCAAAGTGCCCGCCAGGGTGCGAACGGCGAGTGTCTTCGCCAAGCCGGGAACACCTTCGAGCAGGACGTGGCCATTGGTGAGCAGGGCGACGAGGAGGCGATCGACAAGGCCAGTCTGGCCGATCAGTACGCGACCGATTTCGTTTCGAAGTGGCACCACCCATGAGGCGGCTTTGGCGATGGCTTCCTGGTCAGGAACGTTGGCGGGGGTGGCTATGTCAGACATGAAAAAGGACTGTACTTGTCAATGTGCCGAAACGATACGTCAACTCGCAAGCGTTCCCATCATGCAAGTGTTTGCCCTTTTGTGGCTAGCGGGACTCCGCGGCGAGTTTTTCGATCCACTTGCCGAGATCTGGCGGCCGGAAGGCCTCCATGGCGGTCAGTAGCTTCGTGGGATCAACATCGACCAGAACGCAGGCGGCGTGTTCTGCTTTCAGGAAGCCGCTGTGGCTCATGTGGTGGATAAAGGTGAGCAGGCCGTC
>JANOBP010000387.1:0-1130 GCA_031411715.1 Verrucomicrobiaceae bacterium
AGTGCCTCAGGGCGCTCTCGTCGGCATCATTGGTCCCAATGGGGCGGGCAAGAGCACCATGATCCGTGCGATTATGGGTCTGTTGCCGCTGAGCAGTGGTTGGGTGAAAGTCTTTGGCGATTCCTTTGAAAAAAACAGCCACCGCGTTGGTTACGTGCCGCAGCGCGAGCAGGTGGACTGGGACTTCCCCGTCAATGTCATGGATGTCGTGCTCATGGGCCGCTATGGTCGCCTCGGCTGGCTTCGCCGTGTTAGCAAGGAAGACCGCCGCATCGCCGAGGAGAGCCTGGAGAAAGTCGGCATGCTGCCCTTTCGCAATCGACAAATCTCCAACCTCAGCGGTGGTCAGCAGCAGCGCGTTTTCTTGGCACGTGCTCTGGCTCAGCAAAGTGATCTCTACTTGATGGACGAGCCCTTCGCCGGTGTCGATGCCACCACCGAGCGCGCCATCGTCACGCTGCTCCAGGATCTGAAGGCCGCTGGTAAAACCATCCTCGTCGTCCATCACGACCTCACGACTGCGAGGGAGTATTTCGATCATCTGCTTCTCTTGAACATGCGTTTGATTGCATTTGGTAAAACGGAGGAAACCTTCACCTCAGAGAAACTACAAAAGACGTATGGCGGGAGGCTGACGATCCTTACCGATGTGGCTCAACAGGCATCGCTGGTGGAGGCAGGCACATGAAAAGGGTGCTGTTGCTCCTGCTGCTGATCGCGACAAGTGCCCACGCTGCCCGCATTGGCGACGTTACCGATACGTCAATCACGGAGCAAGCCCTCCGATTCTTCACCTTCGGCGATGCCTCACTGCGGCTCGCACTGCTTGGCTGCATGTTGCTGGGGCTGAATTGCGGTGTGCTTGGCGGATTCATCATCGTGCGGCGCATGTCTCTGGTTGGGGACACGCTTTCACACGCGGTGCTGCCGGGGATCGCGCTCGGGTTTCTTTGGAACATGGAAAAAGATCCCGTGGCCATTCTGATCGGTGCCACGCTGGTCGGCGGCCTCGCCATGTTCGTCGTCAGTGCGATTACCAAGACGACACGGCTCAAAGAAGATGCCGCGATGGGCCTAGTGCTGTCCTCGTTCTTCGCCATCGGGATGTGCTTGTTCAAAATGATCGAGCG
>JANOBP010000388.1:0-7445 GCA_031411715.1 Verrucomicrobiaceae bacterium
TGTGCCAGAGAGCACGGGAGACATCGTGGGACTGGGGACTCAGCGCATTTTAGAGGCGATCCGTGATGTGGGACTGGTGGGAAAGGTGCGGTTTTATCAAGCGAGCTCCTCAGAAATGTATGGCAAGGTGCAGGAGGTGCCGCAGGTGGAGACGACGCCATTTTGGCCGCGCTCACCGTATGCCTGTGCGAAAGTCTATGGCTACTGGCTGACGGTGAATTACCGCGAGAGCTACGGTCTGCATGCGAGCAATGGCATCCTCTTCAATCATGAGTCGCCTCGCCGAGGGGAGACCTTTGTGACGAGAAAGATCACAAGGGCGGCCACGCGAATCAAGCTGGGGCTTCAAGAGTCGTTGTCTTTGGGTAACATGGATGCGAAGCGTGACTGGGGTTTTGCCAAGGACTATGTGGAAATGATGTGGCGGATGCTCCAGCAGGACGAACCTGATGATTATGTGGTGGCGACGAATGAGACTCACAGTGTGCGCGAGTTCGTAGAAGAGTCATTCCGCCTGCTGGATCTGGACTGGAAGCAGTACGTGAAGCACGACGCTCGCTATGAGCGGCCCGCGGAGGTGGATCTGCTCATCGGCGATCCGGCCAAAGCCAAGCGGAAACTGGACTGGGAACCCAAGGTGAAGTTCAAGGAGTTGGTGAAGATCATGATCGATGCGGATCTGGAACTGGCTCGACGTGAATTGGCGGTGAAGAATGCGCTGGGGTGAGTCTTTGGCATTTCGAATTGAATAGGATCTATGATATGAAAAAAGTTGGCGTTGGAATCATCGGTGGGGGCCTGATGGGCCGTGAAATGGCGAGTGCCTTTGCTCGCTGGTGTGCACTGACCGATGTGGAGGTCGCGCCCGAATTGGTAGCGGTAGCGGATTTGGTGGAGGACGTGCGGAATTGGTTTCAACGCGTGCCTTCGTGCTTACAGATCGTGGCAGATTATTACGAGTTACTGGCGAATCCGGAGGTGGAGGTGGTGTATGTGGCGGTGCCGCATCATCTTCACGAGAAGATTTATTTGGATGTGCTAGCGGCGGGGAAGGATTTGTTCGCAGAGAAGCCTTTCGGGATCGATCTAGGTGCTGCACGGAGGATTTTTGAGGCAGGGCAGGCGAGCGGGCGCTTCGTGCGTTGTAGCTCCGAGTTTCCATTTTTGCCAGGTGCGCAACGTGTCGTGCAGGCAGTCAAGGAGGGCAAACTCGGGAGAATTCTGGAGATTGTCAGTGGCTTCCATCACAGCAGTGACCTGGACGCGACCAAGGCAGCGAACTGGAAGCGGAAATCAGCAAGCTGTGGTGAGATAGGCGTTTTGGGAGATCTTGGGATGCACGCGTGTCATATTCCCCTCCGACTTGGGTGGAAGCCAGCGCGGCTGTTTGCGCAGCTACAGAAGGGCTATGCTACGAGGCCAGATGGCAAAGGTGGTATGGCCGAGTGCGATACGTGGGATAATGCCATGCTTCATTGTTGGACGGAAATCGGCGGGCATGAGGTGCCCATGCGCTTGGAGATGAAGCGGATGGCTCCGGGTGAAACGAATACTTGGTTTGTTGAAGTTTTGGGAACGGAAAGAGGGGTCAGATATAGCACCAAGGAGCCAAAGACACTCTGGCTTTTTGAGAACGGAAAGGAGCAGTATTGGAAGCGTACCGATTTGGGATTTGGAACCCCATTCAAGGTCGTGACGGGTGGGATTTTCGAGCCAGGCTTTGCAGATGTGATTCAGCAGATGTGGGCCGCTTTTCTGATGGAGCGAGAAGGACTGCTAAATGGCCGGTTTGGCTGCGCGACACCGTTGGAGGCTCTGGAGACGCAAGAAATCTTTGCTGCGGCATTGGAGTCACAGAAGTTAGGCACCGTAGTGAAGCTCTGATCAGCGCGGCACAGGCTGGGTATCGATTTGCGCGACTATGGTGGGGTATTCTGTGAGTTGAATTAGTTTGACCTGATAGCGATCTGCGATGGCATCGGCTTCGGATTCTGGGTAGTTGTCGCGGTAATAAACTTCCTTAATGCCGTAGGCGCAAAGCATCTGCATGCAGCTCGTGCAAGGTTTGGTCGTGCAAGCGACGAGTTTTACATTGCCACGAGTGAATAAGCTACAAAGGTTCACCTCGGCATGGAGCATGTATTTGCGCCTGGCATCTCGATCCTCCCAAAATGAGGCATCAGGATCGTATCCTGGAGCAAGACCATTATAAGCGGTGCCAATGACACGGTTATCAAAATCAATGGCGACCGCCCCGACTTTGCGAAAGGGATCTTCCGAGCGCAGGCTCGCTACATGGGCGAGGGCCATGGCGTATTCGGAAATAGAAAGGCGTGAGCGGGTGGTATAGGCATCGTCCATGAATTGTGATCTCAGCGCTAAGGGAACAAAAGGTCAACAGCATAGAGAATTATCGCCATTTGGTTGACAAGTATGTTTATTTGAACAGCTATAGAAAGACTGTTCAACTAAACATCTAAAGTAATTAAAACATGGCCAATAGTCACCGTCGTCGCACTCTCCCCCAAATGCTTTTCAGGCTACGTTCATTGATTTGTTCGCCCCTCAGAAGGGAGTCGTTATTAATACGTGGGTGCAGCGACGGCAAAACGAGAGAGATTCAGTTGGAGTTTGAATTCAGGGGAACCAATGCGGAAATCGATCGCCGGAGAAATCTTTTCTAGGGGGCGGAAGTTGGGGGAAGTCTGTCCAGTACATTTCAAAGACGATTCCGATACGTACGTGCGTGAGTTATTTTAAAACGTCTTGTTTTAAAAGATAGACAAAGGAATGCAAAGTTGCTTCTATACGGATTTTAAAGGCCCAACTACTACCTCCAACCTATGTTGACGAAACTTTCCCGCATCCAAACATCGAAATTAACAGGCATTGTTGCAGTTTCGCTTGGTTTTTGGTTTTCTGTAACGACAGCCCAAGCACAGTTCGGTGTGTCACCGTCTCAGACGAGCAACTTTTTTGACGATTTCCGTTCTCGTTCAGCACAGATGCAACAAGGTGCCGCAGGGGTGCGCACAGGAGACGTTGTTTACGACTACGAAAGTGGTACCTACGTTGGTGCGGAATCAGAAGGGCAGATGCGACCCGAAGATTTGCTTCGAGAATCTCGTGAAGTTGCTCAGCCTTCCGTTCGCAGCGGCAGCGCTGCAACTGCTGCGCGTTCCGTTGGCGACTTTACAAATTATGCAGGCCAATATTCCACTCCTACTGGTTATTTTGCCCCTACGTATACATCTGATCCGTTTTTGAACGGTAAGCGCAATTTGAAACTTGGTCCTGTGAATGTGGGTTTTGGTCTCTACCAAGGTTTTGAATACAATAGCAACATCACACGCTCTAAGACGAATCCTGTTTCGGACGTGATCTCCTCAACAATGCTTTCGATCAACGCGAACTATCGTGTCACTCAAAACAATGTTCTGAGTTTGTCATTAGCAGGTGGATTTGATCACTACTTCAATCATCCGGAACTCGCACCATACGGAAACGGTAATTACATTTTGAACGTGTTGCCTGGCAGCACGCTTGCTTTTGATGTGAAAGCTGGCCCTCTTTACATTACCTTTTATGACCGTGTATCAGTGCGCCCTGCTGTGAACAGCCAGTTTACACTAAATGCACAGTCAGTGTTTGGAGTATTCCAGAACGATGCCGGGGTTGCTGTAAACTGGGCTCTGAATTCCAAATGGGCGCTGATGGTCAACTACAACAATTCCATTTCGCAATCCCTGCAGAAGACTTTCAATCAATACAACCGTACCATCAATTCGATCAACGGTTCACTTACCTTCAGTCCGCAGGGGACTTGGAGCACGGGTCTCGACGGTGGTGTGAGCTTCCTGAACTACGAGCTTCCCAACTTAAACGACGCGGTTATGTCAACGGCTGGAGCTTTCTTCCGTACTCCATTGGGTAAATCTAGCTTCCTGAAAATTTCAGGTGGCGCTCAAATTTTCGACTTCGAGCAGGCAACAGTCGCAGCTCCAATCGGGTCTGGAGACAATTCAGACCTGTCTGATTTCTACTTTAATTTCAGCCTTAGCAACCAAATCAATAATCGTCTCAGTCATGTCTTGACGCTAGGTCACGAGTCCGCGTTAAATTTGTCTTCCAACTTTATTACGGCAGACTTTGTCAACTATGGTATCTCGATGATTACCGCCAAGGGTGGGAAGCTCTCCGTGACGGGCTACTTTGAGAACGCAAAGCCTTCCCAGTCCAACCCAGGATTCGGTTTGACGCAGCAAGACCTCATTCAGTATGGCATGGACATTTACTACAGCCAGCAGGTAACCTCAAAAATCAATATGGGTGCTGGTTATCACTATGGTATCACAGACTCCAAGAGCCCTACCGGGGACTTCGACCAGCATGCCTTTAACGTCAATTTTAACACAGCCCTCACCCAAAAGGCCAGCTTGTCGCTTGGGTACCGTTACTTCCTGACCAACACATACAACATCGCGCAAGATTTCAGTCAGCATCGATTCATCTTGGGAATTAACTACAATTTCTAACGGTAGCGAAAGTTAGGTGTCCAAACTGGCTCCAAATGTGAGATTCTCGTTCTTATCATTTGGCAAATCTTCACCATCTCCATTAGGCAGCATGAAAAAAACACTCCTCACCATCTTTGCATCCCTCTTGTCGTTTGGAGCTCAAGCACAAGACCCAGGCTTTCGTCCCCCAGAGGCTCCTCCTCGTGCACCTGCCCAGAACACGGCCAGTAGTGCAGGGATCATTACAGGGGCTGCAAGTCTGACATCCATGGATGTCTTGGATACGACTCGCCCCATCCAACCGGGATACACCATCAGTATCCGCATTCTTGAGGACCGTAAGCCAGCTGAACAGCAGAAAGTGGCTGTAACAGGTGAAGTTCAAGTTCCATATGTTGGCCTAGTTCGAGCAGCTGGGCGCACGTGCCGTGACCTTGCCGTTGCCATTAAGCGCGATTTGGAAAAAAGCTTCTTTATCTCTGCCACAGTGGTGATCGCCATTGACGATATTCCTATTAACCCAAGAGGGCCTGGTGGCTATGAAGGTGAGGTGGAGACCTACACCATGTTTGGCTTTGTAATGAAACAGGGCAAATATGATTTGCCGTATAACGAAGACTTGAGCATCAGCCAAGCTATTTTGCGGGCTGGTGGCTTTGCACAATTTGGTGATGTCAAGCATGTCAAAATCGTTCGCAACACGCCACAAGGTGAGAAACGCATTCTTGTCAATGTGGATGACATCATGCGTAAAGGTGATCTCCAGAAAGACATCTATATCCGCAAGAATGACGTGGTCATTATCCCGGAGAAAAAAATCAACTTTTAGTCTGGTCCTCTCTCTGGTCGGGCCGAGTTGCGGTTAAACTACCTACTCCAATTAAGCACGCTCTGGCTCAAATTGTTTAAATTCTACGCCCCTTTTTTATGGAACAGAACCTCACATTACCCGGGCCAGTGCAGTCCAGCACCTTGAGCCGTATTCATGAGGCATCAGCCAAATTTCAGCGTTACAAAATTCTGCTCCGCCGTCGTTGGTGGTTCTTGTTGCTGACAGCGAGTATTGGAGTCTGCGTACAAGCACTGACGATCACTGGGAAGCCTCAGGTATTCCGTTCGCTAGCCAAACTTGTGGCAGGTGGACGAATGGTCGCAACAGGGGAGTTGGCATGGCAGGAGCAACTTCAAGACTTCTACGGCACCATCATCGAGACCATTGAGAGCGCCGAGATGATCCGTAAGGCACGTGAGCGTGTCCATGCGCTATTTCCTGACTTGAAGGATTCCGATGTCGAAATCCGCGTCGCACAGACCAAGGGTTCCGCCATCTTCAATATCTTGGCGACTGGCTCTGAGCCCAAATACTCGCAGATTTTCCTCAATGCATTGCTCGATGAGTTCATTGCTTTTCGGCAAAGCATTCGAGAGCAGGCTCAAGGTAAAGTGCTGAGTGCCTTCCTTCAGGAGGTCGTCAACAAACAGAAAGCTATGGAGGAAAAAAGTGAGGCCCTCACCAAGTTCTGCTCCGCAAATAACGTCCTGACCATCACAAACGGCCAAAATGAGTCTGCAGGTTTCCTCTCACAGCTCAAAGGCCAGCGTCAAACTCATATGACGGCACTCAATGAGATCAAATTGGCACTTGAGGATGTCAAAGGGGCTATGCAAAACCGTGAACGCCAAGCCTCGGCAGGTTCTACAGCCACGTCTTCATCCGGCAAGAGTAGCAGCGATTCCAGTCAGACATCAACTGCGGAAACTTCAAATGGTGGCGCGGGATTGACTATTGCAGAAATGGACTATCTGCGAACCAAAGGCTCGATCACGATGTTAACCACCAAGAGGGCAACCCTCATGGAGACTTTCAAAGAAAGTCATCCACAAGTCGCTGACATTACCCAGGAAATCGCTGGCCAGAAGGCATTGCTGGGTCAGTACCAAATTCAGATTCAAGATGAAATGCGTTCACAACTGGATTCCATTCAGCGGACCATCACCGTCCTCGATCAGCAGATTGCCGATCGACAGAAAGAGGCCATCGAATTTGGTGGAAAATTAGCTGAGTATGAAAAGCTTAAAGCCGAAGCTGCAATCACCAAGGATGCTTACCAAAAGATGTTTGATCGTGCGGAAACATTTCAAAGCATGTTTAATACTCAGAGCGACTATGTGGCCATTCAGGAACGTGCTACATCTGCTTCCGAGCATACAGATGACTGGAAAATGCCCATCATTATCGGCTTAATCGTCGGCCTTGGCGCCGGTGTCATTATCTTGCTCCTTTTTGACCGTCTTGATGACCGCATGAACTCCTACAGCGAGTTCCAGGCTCTCTTCCCAGGTGAGGCCGTCCTCGGACAGATTCCAGAGCAGCGCCAGCGTGGTGATGTAGCCCTTCTTCGCCCCAACGATGATCGTCATCTCTATGCCGAAGCATTCCGCAATATCCGCTCTTCGATTCTGTTCAAAAACTGGCAGGGCAAGCCGCCGAAGACCATTCTCATCACCAGTGCTGTTCCAAATGAAGGAAAAACGACAGTGACATCAAACTTAGCGGTCACCATGGCACTTGCCGGAGCCCGCGTGCTTCTGGCTGACTGCGATCTTCGCCGTGGCGGCGTTAGCGAGCTTTTCAAACTCCCTTCGACGCCAGGGCTAAGTGAGGCACTGCGTGGTAAGCTTCACTGGCGTGATGCTGTGCAGGAGACGAGCACTCGTAATCTCGACCTTTTGGCTCGTGGAGATGTATTTGACCAAACTTCCGAGATGCTGCTCTCAAAAACGGCCGAGGAAATGCTTCGCGAAATGGGGGACGAGTATGACTACGTCATCTTTGATAGCGCCCCGGTTCTAGTAGCCGATGACACCGCTAGTTTCGCGCCGAAACTCGACTCGGTGCTTTTTGTGGTCCGGATGTCCTCTACCATG
>JANOBP010000389.1:0-2104 GCA_031411715.1 Verrucomicrobiaceae bacterium
GAAGCTGGCAGGGTTGATCCGCAAAGATGACGGCTACAACACTCAAGCGCACAATCTAGGGCTGCTGGAGAAGGAGATGAGCGGCTATGTAACCAAGTCCTTCGAGGATTTCATTTTGAAGATGCCAAAGCGCGACTGGCCGATCTATGGCGAGCGTGCGTTGACGCTGCTGCGGGATGCCAAGGCTGTTTTGAGCGTGAAGTACGGCTTGGATCTGAAGAGGCCGGTGCTGGTGGAGTTCTTTGGCGCGCAGCAGGATTTTGCGATCCGCACGTTTGGTGCACTGGGCGGGCAGGGGATGCTGGGTGTGTGCTTTGGCACCGTGGTGACGATGAATAGCCCTGGCAGCCTGGCGAATGGCCGCAACAACTGGGAGAGCACGCTGTGGCATGAATTTTGTCATGTGATCACTCTAACGGTGACGAAGAATCGCATGCCGCGCTGGTTGAGTGAAGGCATCAGTGTTTATGAAGAACGGCAGCGTGACCCCGCGTGGGGAATGCCGATGGATGAGACCTTTCGTGAAATGGTGCTGGATGAGGAAACATTGACACCGGTTTCCCGACTCAGTGGTGCCTTTATGAATCCAGAAACGCAGGATCATCTGATGTTTGCCTATTATGAGTCGAGTCAGGTGGTGGAGTATTTGCTGGCGACTTATGGGAAGGAGAAGTTCCAGGGCATTCTACGTGATCTGGCGGCTGGAAAACGGATCAATGATGCCATCGCGGCAAATGCAGCGGAGCTCGATGACATTGAAAAAGGCTTCACCAAGTTCATCACGGGCAAAGCAAAGAGCTATGGAGCCAAAGCAGACTGGAAGGAACCAAAGCCTGAGGATTTGAATCCATTCGATGAAAAGGAGTTAGCCACGTTTTTGAAGGAGCATCCGAAGAACCTGCCTGCGACGCGGAAATTCGCGGCGGAGATGGTGGCGCAGAAGAACTGGCCGGAGGTGATCAAAACGGCGGAGATATTGGTCCAACTCGTGCCAGAAGATTTTAGTGGTGAGAGCGGTTATGCGCTGAAGGCGCTGGCGCTGCGGCAGATGAAGCGAGTGGAGGATGAAACGACCGTGCTAAGGCAGATCGCTGCGAATTCATCGAGCGCGCAGAGCACTTTTTTGCGACTGATCGAGCTCGATGTTCCAGCTAAGCGCTGGGCCGAGGCCAAGGCGAACGCGCAGAGAGCAACGGCGCTCAATCCCTTCCTCGTGACTCCGCAGAAAACCCTGGCGGAGGCTTCGTCAGCTTTGAATGCACCGGATGAAGCGATCTCGGCTTATGAGCGCGTTCTAATTCTCGATCCAAGCGGCGCAGCGCAGACGCACTTCAAATTGGCAGGGCTTTTGCGCGAGAAGGATGCAGCAAAGGCGAAACGGCATCTTCTAGACTCACTCGCACTGGCCCCAAGAAACCGAGATGCGCTGGCGTCACTCAAGGAGTGGAAGTGAGCTTGAAATCCCACCGGCTTAGCGACTTCGTGCCAAATGGACGTTCTTGAAACACCTGCAATGACTGAGCGCGTGAGCTGGTGGCAGCGCGTGGGCTCATGGGTGGAGTGGATGTTTGGATTGGGGGCGGTGATGGGATTGGTGGCGGTGTGCGCCGTGATTCCGGGACTGAATTTTTTAAGCCTGGGGTATTTGCTCCATGTCAGTGGGATGGTGGCGCGGTCGGGGCGTCTGCGGGATGGCTTTGTAGGAGTGCGTAAGGCCGCTGTGATTGGACGTGTGCTGGCTGGCGCATGGCTCGTGATGTGGCCAGCACGCATTGTGTCGGGTTTCTGGAAGGATGCTGAAATCATCTCAACTGGAAGTGCGACTGCGAATGGCTGGTATGCGGGGCTGGTCGTGTTGACGGTGCTGACAGTCGGACACATCGCTTGGGCATGCCTGCGTGGCGGGAGGTGGTGGCATTTCATATGGCCTGCGCCTTTGAAGTTGCTGCGCTGGCTTCGTGCTCCTGGTGGCTGGCAGGGAGTGCTGCGTGCCTTTGAGGACTACACATTGGGCTTGCGGTTGCCGTTTTATTTCTGGCTTGGTCTGCGTGGATTTGTAGGAGCGTTGCTTTGGCTGATCGTGCCGGTGGGTGTGCTGTATCTG
>JANOBP010000390.1:0-8028 GCA_031411715.1 Verrucomicrobiaceae bacterium
GTCGTGCTCACGCCGAAGGGCGCGGGCTACGACGCGAAGCTGGAGGAGTTCATCTATGGCAAGCCGCTGCCGCTCACCGATGCCGTGATCGGCAAGGACGGCGCGATGTATTTCGCCATCGGCGGACGCCGCACGCAGTCGGCGCTGTATCGCGTGACGTATGAGGGCAAGGAGAGCACCGCGCCTGCCGCCGCGCCCGTCGAGACGCCGGAGCACAAGCTGCGCGTCGAGCTGGAGCGCCTGCACGAGGAAGGCACCGGCCCCGAGGCCATCGACAAAGCGTGGCCGCATCTAGGTCATGCGGATCGTCTCGTGCGCTACGCCGCCCGCGTGGCCATCGAGCGCCAACCCGCGAAGCTGTGGGCCGCGCGTGCTTTGCAGCAAAGCGAACCCTGGGCCGTCATCGAATGCGGTGTCGCGCTCGCTCGCATGGGCGGAAAAGAAAATCAGGCTGCACTGCTCTCGATGCTCAATGCACTCGACTTTGCACAGCTCGATGCCGCGCAGCAGCTCGCGCTCGTGCGTGTGTATCAAATCAGCGTCGCTCGCAATGCCTTGCCGGAAGGTGATTCGCTCACGAAGACCATTGCACGACTCGACGCGGTGTTTCCCGCGAAGACGAACGACCTCAATCGCGAGCTGTCGCGCACGCTTGCGGCGCTTGGCTCCTCCGAAGTCATCGCGGAGACGATCCAGCTCATGCGCACCGCGAAGGATGATCCGGTGTCGTGGCTCTCCATCGAACGCATGGCCCGCAACGACCGCTACGGCCCGAATTTCCTCTGCGCTGGCGATGCACGGCCCAACCAACAACAGATCGCCTACGCCTACGGCCTGCGCTTTGCGAAGAACGGCTGGACGCCCGAGCTGCGCCGCGAGTTTTTCGCGTGGTTTGCCAAAACGGGTCCGTGGCTCGGAGGGAATCAGTTCCGCGGCTTCATCGACACCATCCGCAATGACGCGCTCACCTCGGTGCCGGACGCGGAGGAGCGCAAGAAGCTCGCCGTGCTCGCCACACCGAAATTCATCGCCATCAAGCCGGAGGCGATCAAGCCGCCGAAAGGCCCGGGCAAGGCCTACACCGTCGATGAAGTCACCGCTTTGGCGAAGCAGGTGCAAAGCGGCCGCAGCTTCGACCGCGGGCGCGAGCTTTTCATCGCGGCTGCTTGTCAGGCATGTCATCGCCTCGGCAACGAAGGCGGCGGAGTCGGCCCCGATCTCACCGCCGCAGGCAATCGCTACACGCTGCGCGACCTCGTCGAGAACATCGTCGATCCCAGCAAGGTCATCTCCGATCAATATGAGAGCAGTATCATCGAGCTAAGGAACGGCAGCACCATCATCGGTCGCATCACTGGCGAAGAAGGCGGCTTCCTCCAAGTCGCCACCAATCCCGCCGCCCCCGGCGAGATCACTGAAGTGCGCAGCGACAAGATCAAGTCCCGCAAAGCCTCCCCCACGTCGCTGATGCCTCCAGGAATGATCAACGCAATGAACCCAGACGAAGTCTCCGACCTCCTCGCCTACATCCTTTCGGGTGGTGATAAGCGGGGCAAAATGTTCAAGAAGTGAGACCAGCGAAGTTATCGACAACTCGTCCCAAACCCAACGTTTCACAGCCCACCATGCGACATCTCCTCCTGCTCTCGTTGTTCCTCTGCGGCTTCACTCAGGCGGCAACCACGCCGAACATCGTGCTCATCTTCATTGATGACATGGGCTATGCCGACATCGGCCCTTTCGGTAACAAAGAGGTGCGCACGCCGCATCTCGATAAGTTTGCGACGGAGGGCATGAAGTTCACGAGCTTCTATGCGACGCCGGTTTGCTCCATGTCACGCGCTTGCCTGATGACAGGCTGCTATAACACTCGCGTCTCCATTCCTGGTGTGCTGTTTCCGCGAGATACCATCGGCTTGCACTCGGACGAGGTCACGCTGGCCGAGATCGTGAAACAGAAGGGCTATGCGACCTGCGCCATCGGCAAATGGCATCTCGGGCACTACCCGGAGTTCATGCCGTTGCGTCAGGGCTTCGATCATTACTTTGGGCTGCCCTACAGCAATGACATGCAGGCCGGGCGCAAAGAGATGCCGCCACTGCCGCTCTATGATGATGAGAAGGTCATCGAGACACAGCCTGATCAATCCCAACTCACCCGCCGCTACACCGAACAAACTGTGAAGTTCATCCGCGATCATAAAGAGGTGCCGTTCTTTATCTATCTGCCGCACACGATGATTCACGGGCCGCTGGCTGCCTCGGAGGCCTTCATAGGCAAGAGCAAATTGGGCCTCATCGGTGATGCCATTGAGGAGATCGACTGGTCCGTCGGTCAGATCATGACCACGCTTCAAGATCTCAAGCTCGATGACAACACGCTCGTCATTTTCACCTCTGACAATGGTCCCGCAGGTGGTCGCGCCGCGCCACCGTTTCGTGGTAGCAAAGGCACCAACTTCGAAGGCGGCGTGCGCGAACCCTGCATCATGCGCTGGCCTGGAAAGATCCCTGCTGGCGCGACCTGCAACCAGATCGCTGGTAACATCGATATCCTACCCACCTTTGCCAAACTCGTCGGCGTCGAGCCATCGAAAGACCGTATCCTCGATGGTCGTGACATCACCCCGCTCATGTTCAATGCCAACGCTGGCCCTGTGCGCGACACGCATCTCTACATCGGCGGCAACAATGCTGCGGCCATTCGCCAAGGCGATTGGAAGCTATTCCTCAAAGGCGATGCTGCCGACAAGAAAGCCAAGAAAGCTGCGGGAAAAACCAAGCCCCCGAAAGGCGGCCCCGTGCCCAGTCTATACAACCTCGCGACCGACCCCGGCGAAACCCAAGACGTCGCTGCCGCCAATCCCGAGATCGTTAACCGACTCAAACAAGAGCTGCTCACTCGCGAAGCTGAGATCCAGGCCAATAAACGCCCTGCTGGGAAGCATGCCGAAGGGGCGAAGTAAGTCACGGACTCGACACTAGGATTTCATCACCCACACGAATCGAGCCGCTTTTTGACTCGTTGATGAAGTTCGCGCCAAAATAGACCGAGGAAGACTCAGCGGACTCACGACGAAACGTCGCCAATGTCTTGAGCGGCTCTTTGCCACGCACTCCGGTCTCTTGATCCGTCGTCGTGAGGATGCAGCGAGCACTCTTGCCTGCTGTTCGCAGATTAACGGAGCCGATTTGAAGGCTTGCCCACGCATCTTCTGCAAACGCCTCACACCCACTCACGACCATGTTCGGGCGGAAGCGATTCATTGGCACAGGACCGCCGCAGTTCTGCTGAATGCGGTCATTGAGGTCCGCCAGTGAAGCCTCACTGATCACAAGAAGCGGCGCTGCATCGGCGAACGAAACCACATCGCCAAGCCTGGCCGCATCCTTCTGCACCGGACGGCAGAATTGATCACCAATGCGCACCAGTCGGCATTTGAGGTGAAGGAAATCACTCAACCATGCTGCCACCCCATCCCCACAGTCTTCAGCAAGCAATCCAGCCGACTTCCACACATTAACTGTCATCAGCTCGGCCCGTGAATCAGCAGCACGCGGCGCGGAGATGCTTCCCAGCCCATCCGCTGACAACGTCAGCGCATCCGCCGAAAGCGCAGTCGAGACGCAAGCCATGCGCGGAACCGTGCGCTGCGTGAGAAACCCACCTTGCTCATCCACCACTAGAAAGCGCCGGTCACCAACCAATCCCAGCGCATCCATCTCAGCTGCCGACACAGCACAGGCGCGCAGAGACTTCACAGGATAAATCAACAAGCTGGTGATCCGAGGCATAAGGTCGGCCAACCTTTGGCGCTTCACCTCTCCGGCAAATGGTTTTTCTCCGCGACTCAGTGTGTTGGCAGCCTGCCGAATCCGACACAGTATTTGCTGAGATTTGGACGAATGCGCTGCGTTTCACGACGCACACCATGAAACGCCTCCTCTCTGTTCTACTCTGCGCCATCTGCGGTTTCGCTCCGGCTGCCGATAAACCCAACATCATCCTCATCTACACCGACGATCACGGTCATGCCGATCTCGGCATCCATGGTGTGATGAAGGACATCAAGACGCCAAATCTCGATGCTCTGGGCCGCAGCGGTGTGGTGGCGACGCATGGCTACAGCACCGCGTCGCAGTGCGTGCCTTCGCGCGGTGGACTCATGACGGGGAAGTTCCAGGGCCGCTTCAATCTCGATAACAACGGCTCCGCACTCGATGGCTTCAACCAGGAGACCACCATCGCCACGCGATTGCAGAATGTGGGCTATACCACGGCGCAGTTTGGCAAGTGGCATCTTGGGCCACAGAACGAGATCACGCGGCACGGCTTCAAGCATGTGTATTCGCAGCATGGAGGGCAGAAGTTTGCTGCGAACATCACACTCGATGGCAAGGACCGCCCGATGAGCGATCTGCCGCCGACCGAGTATCACCTCGATGGCTGCTCGAAGGCCGCGGCGGCGATCATCGAGCGCTACAAGGACCAGCCGTTCTTCCTCTATGTGGCCTATCGTGGCCCGCACACGCCGCTGGATGCGCCAAAGCGCTATATGGACCGATTTCCTGGCGAGATGCCTGAGCGCCGCCGCGCCGCGCTGGCGATGCTTTCGGCCATCGATGACGGCGTGGGCCTCATCACGAGCACTTTGAAGAAGCACGGCCTCACCGAGAAGACGCTCATCTTCTTCATCGGCGACAACGGTGCTCCACTCAAGATCCACAAGGTGGACTCGCCGCTCCAAGGCGATCCCGGCGGTTGGGACGGCAGCCTCAACACCCCGCTCAACGGCGAAAAAGGCATGCTGGCCGAAGGCGGCATGTCCACGCCGTATCTCATCGCCTGGCCCGGCACGATCCCCGGTGGTCAAACCTACGGGCATCCCGTCAGTGCTCTCGATGTCGCAGCGACTGCTGCTGCGATCACGAACCTGCAAGTGAAACCCGGCGATCTCGATGGCGTGAATCTCATCCCCAATCTTACCGGTGAAAACAAAGCTCCACCACACGAAGCCCTCTACTGGCGCTGGAGCGCCCAGAGCGCCATTCGCGAAGGAAACTGGAAACTCCTGCGCGGTGGCGAGCGCGAATACCTCTACGACCTCAGCACCGACCGCGAGGAGAAGCACAACCTCGCCGCGCAACAGCCTGAGATCGCCACACGCCTCCGCACCAAGCTCAAAACCTGGGCCGACACGTTGAATCCGCCCGGCATGGCACTCGGCCCCATGGCACCGACTTGGAACGACTACTTCGATCACTACCTCGAAGGCAAAACCATCACAAACACGCCCGGCAAGGCTGCCAAAGGAGAAGCTGAGGTTGGCATCCAAGGATGGTTGGCACGCAATGGCACCCTCAGCGTGGAGAATGGAGTCCTGCAGCTGACCGCCGACAAAAGCAAACAAGCCCCATTCATCACCCGCAGCCAACTCAAGCTCAATGGCCCGCTCACTGCCACGCTCATCATCAAGTCAAACACAGCCGGTGCAGGCGGCATCGCCTGGCGCATGGATGGCGACAAAGACTTCCTCCCCGCCAACCGAGTCGCCTTCAAAGTCAGTATTGAGAGCGATTGGCAGACACACGAGATCACTCTACCCGCCAACGGCAAGATCATCCATCTGCGCCTCCATTTCCCTGGGGGCAGCACGCAGATTCAAAAGTTAGAGATCAAAGACACGGCAGGCAAACCCGTGCTCACCCTCAAGCCATGAAGCCTCTCGCCTTTGTTCTTCTTTTACCCTTTGTTTTTCATGCTTCGGCGGCTGATCTGCCTTCATCGCAGGTTCTTCCGCGCGTTCTTCAAACCGCCGACAAAGACAAAAATGGCACTCTCAGCCTGGCTGAATACCTGCCGCTCGATGTGCAGGCCAAACACCACGGCGAGGAGCACTTCAAAGCAGGGGATGCCAACAACGATGGCTCGCTAGATGTCGCCGAGATCATCACCACACTGCGCAAGCAAACCTGGTTCGCCATTCTCACCGAAGGCGCCCAAGGCTGCTTTGCCGGACTCGACTTGAACAAGGACAGCAAGCTCGACGCCACCGAGTATCGCAAAATCTCTCGCATGGGTCATCACAGCGATCAGCACTTCAATGGAGCTGACAGCGACAAAGACGGCCTTCTCAGCCTGGCCGAGTTCACCGTTCACGCCGAGCATCAAATCAAAGCGCTCGAAAACACCTCGCCAAAAAACACCACCTCCAGGTAGCATGACTGTTGTCTGCGGATAAACTCGCCCCAATGGCTTCCGCATGATCACTCCGGCTACACGCAACTCCATGAGCACCGCAACTCTGAACCGTCGCCGTTTCATCATCACTGCAATCGCCGCCAAGATGTTGCCTGGCATCAGCTCCAGTGCAGCGGATGGCGACACGCCTGACATCTGCGTTTATGGGGGCACTGCAAGCGGTGTTATGGCGGCAGTCACAGCGGCGAAACAAGGCCGCACAGTTGTGCTCGTGGAACCAAGCCGCTGGCTCGGCGGCATGACTGGTGGTGGTTTGAGTCATGTGGATTGGGGACGCGAGCAGGCGGTGGGCGGCTCGGCGTTAAGCATCCTGTCGAAAAACTACGACGACGCGAAGTACCGCGAGGTGTTCCGCGACTTGGTGAAGAAATATCGCATCCGTGTGATCCATGAGCATCGCGTCGCCTCAGTGCAGCGCGTGGGTGGAGGCATCCGCAGCATTATTCTCGACCATGCGCCGCCGGATCAGCTTGGCTGTCCTGTAGCCGCGCCGGCGAAAGCGAATGCGATGACGATCAGCGCGCAGGTTTTCATCGACTGCTCGTATGAAGGCGATGTCATGGCGCGAGCGGGCGTGAGCTACACCTGGGGCCGCGAAAGCCGTGATGAATATGGCGAATCCCTCGCTGGTGCGCGGCCAGATCTTGCCGTGTATAACATCGACCCGTATGTAACGCCGGGTGATCCAAGGAGCGGCCTGCTGCCCTTTGTGCAAGACATGAAGCCCGCGCCGGAAGGCAGCGCTGATCGACTCACGATGGGCTACGGCTTCCGCTGGAAGTTCAGCAAAGACGCGGATCGCATCCCGATCGAACCGCCGGAGAACTACGACCCAAAGCAGTTTGAGTTGTATCGTCGCGGGTTCAAAAACAAGGCCGGCATCGACGTGGGCCGCCGCATGAAGGGGAGGCTCAACTTCTACGAGCCTGCGGGAGGCCGCATTCATTCCATCGGCCAGGGGAACCTCGCACGAGCATTGCTGGCACCGACGAACTACGGCAGCAACTCCGGCTATCCTGACGGTGACTACACCACCCGCGCCCGCATTTGGAAAGCGGATCAAGAATTCATGCGCGGCATGACCCACTTCCTGCGGACCGATGATTGCGTGCCGGAAAAGTTGAAGCAGTTCGCCACGGAGATCGGCTTCCAACGCGGCATTTTCGATGACACCCATGGTTGGCCGCATCAGCTTTATGTGCACGAGGCCCGCCGCATGAAGTCCGCGTATGTGCTCACGCAAAAAGATCTCGAAGGCGCCACCGACTCCGCAGACAGCATCGGCCTTGCCTCCTATGGGGTTGACGACTGGCCGTATGCAACTTACGCGCTCAATGGGAAGGTGGCGCTCTACGGCGGCGAGTTCTCCATGCTCTATCTCGACGAAGCGCATCAGGGCATCTACAAGATTCCGTATCGCGCCATCACACCAAAGCAGACTGAATGCACCAACCTGCTCGTGCCCGTGTGCTGCTCCGCCAGTCACATCGCCATGACCTCCATCCGTATGGAGCCCGTATGGATGATCCTCGGTGAATCTGCGGGCGCCGCCGCCGCCAAGGCCGTGACCGAAAAAATCCCCGTGCAACAGGTCAACTATACCGAACTCCAGCCGAAGCTCATCGCACTAGGCGGTGTCTTCGCAAATAAATCGCATTTTTAGCAAGGGCGGATCCTGAACGGAAGTTAAGAAGAGGCCATGTTCAACAAACTGACCCGGAGTCTGGAAACCGCCCTGCGTGACAGGGCTTCTTCATTCATTCTGT
>JANOBP010000391.1:0-2429 GCA_031411715.1 Verrucomicrobiaceae bacterium
GAGGGTGTCGATGCCTTCGACGTCGTATTCATGGAGAGCAGTCTCGATGTGATGTGCGGCCTCGCTTTGACGCTGACTGCGGGCGCTGAGGAAATCGAGCACGGTGTAGTCCTGCGCGGAATTGCGGAAGTAATTGCCAACAATGGGCTGCAGGACGTGATCGATGAGGTTTTGCAGTGATCCAGCGCGGGAGATAACTTTGGGGGCCTCATTGGAGCCGATGTGGATGATTTGGGAGACGTCGAGATTGAAGGCGAAGCCGTCACGGGAGCGCACGGTGATGCTGCTGAGCTTGGCGTCGAAATGATGCGACTCGGTGCGTGTGGCCCAGTTGAGAACGATGTTGGTGGTGGGCACGAGTTCGACACGCATGATGCGGGTGTTGATGGGATGCTTGCCGGGGAGCAATGGAGTGCCCCAGACGCCTTTGTGACCGACATCGACGAGGTCGCCGTGTTTGAAGTCGGGGCCGCTGATGTCGAGGTGGGCTTTGCCGACGAAGGAAATGACGACGCCGACGTGGCCGATGGGAATCTCAAACATGGGCACGGCCTCGATCTGCGCGAACCAGGGATTGATGTTCCACTGGCCGCTGAGGAGGACTTGCTCCTGCAAACCACGACTGCCACCCGCATTGAGGAAGGCCTGCGGATTCTGGAAGTTGTCATGCCCATGGACGATCGGGCCTGCGATCTCGGTTTGATCAATCGGTTTGCCATCTTGGGTGGTAACGATGCCGACGAGGTCAGGATCGACGTGCTGAATGCGCAGCAAGCGTGGGTCGAGGCCGTTCTGGGTCGCGTTTTCGGAGGTGATGACGGTGAAGAGCGCGGGATTGATGCGATACGAGCCTGCGGTGATGACACCGAGCTGACGACCTTTTTCGCCGCCTTGGGTGAGGAAGGCACGCGCATCCTGGAAGTGATCACAATCGACCGTTTGGGCCAAAATTCGGCCCGGAGGAATGGCGGCACCGGTTTTGGCGACGATGAGCGCGAGCTCGCCCTGCGGGACGCGGATCATGGGCACTTTCTCGATGTGATATTGCACGATCCAGAAGCCGAAGTGCAATCCGGGAGCGAGTGTGTCGGCCTGGTAGCCGGCTTCGCCATTGAGAGCGATGATTTCGCCGGGCTGGAGGTTTTTGAAGGCGAAGCGCTTGATGACGATGCCGACTTTGCTCTCTGGGATGTACACGCAGGAGATGAAGTAGAGCGCGATGATGCCGAGGATTGGGAGTGTGATGAACCAGTATTGGAAGGCTAAAAGGAAGATGGTTTTCATGATGTTAGAGGTCAAAAGTTAGAAGTGAGTGGTTATGAATTGTGGAGGTAGGATTCGACGGTGCGGGCGAAGGTCTCGGGATCGTCGGGGGAGAGGACGGCGGTGCGTTTTGACATGCGCACGACGACGGTGCGGTTCAGATCGGTCACGAATGCACGGAAGTGACCGAGCTGTTTGCTCCAGTAGTATCCGGTGAAGGAAAACATGCCGCCATTGCCAAAGGTGCGGAAGCAGCTGCTCAATGCGAGTGGCTCCGCCTCGACCGTGCGGATGTCAGCAAAGGGCAGCACCGTATTCCACCACAAGCGGCGGATGAGGATGCCGTCCTTCGTGATGACATAACCACGAATGATGAATGGCAATGCACCGAGCGGCACGAGAAGCACCGAAGCGATGGCAAGCGAGCGCGCAGGAAACGGCGGCAGACTGATGAACCAAGGCTGCGCATGACCAAGGGTGAGTCCGACGGCGATGGTAAGCATCAGCAGTGTCGTGAAGAGAGAAATGAGCACCAATGTGCGCCCCCAGGGGGCTTTGAAGTGATGATGAGTCATATGATTTTGATTGGAGATTGATGATTTGGGTTTCACTCGGCGCGGAGTTCGAGGCGCTTGCACTCGGGGCAGCGCCAGGCGTGGACGAAGCGCAGATCGCGTGCGCCGAAGCCGAGCTGGCGCAGCACGCTGGTCCAGCGCAGTTGAGGGGACTCTGGTGGCGGCGGTGCGCACCAGACGGATTCATTGACAAAGCCCTCAGTCATGGGGCTCCGACATTCTTTGCAGTTCATGGGTATGGTTCTCGGAAGCACCTCCATGTGGACGGTCTCCCGTCCGCACGAGGGTGCGGTTATGTGAGGGAAACCATGGTCCCGGAGCACTCGCGCCGGGCAGAGGATCGCCCTTCCAATGTCGCCTGCGAGGTTAGCTGTCGGACTGGTCCTTGGAAGTGGACTGGTCAGTGGTTACCCACCTTCCTTCGCCCCGCCCTGGGTCTTTCGACTCAGGGTGTTTGGGTCCCCCGTGCCACCACTCTGGAAGGAGTGGCGACTTCGGCTGCGGCGCTATTCACGCATGGGCGATGCGTTTTGTCAAAACGACGACCCCAGATAAACTGGGATCACGGGCTTGACAGGGTTGGCGGTTTTG
>JANOBP010000392.1:0-6363 GCA_031411715.1 Verrucomicrobiaceae bacterium
TATCCGGGACCGAGGCCGTTGTTTAAAGAATCAGCCATCATCTCACTGGCCGACGCCGTCGAGAGCGCCTCCCGCACGCTGGAGAAGCCCAATGCCTCACGCATTGAAACCATGGTCGATGAGATTGTCCAGGCACGCATGCTGGATGGGCAGCTTGATGAATGTGATCTCACCATTGCCGAACTCGCTAAAGTGAAGGCCAGCTTCTGCAAAACTCTGCTCAGCATGATGCATGGCCGCATCAAGTATCAAAAGGCCAATGAGAGCTCCCCCACCGGTCATATGACCCGTGATGAGCATTCACCGCGACTCCTTGGACCTGACGAGATTCCCACCGGAGTGTCCATGAAGGTGGTGGAGGCAACCTTTGCTGGCCCGGAGACCGAGGCTAGGATGAAGCGCCGCAATACCAAGAAATCGTCGGCTGCGTGATGCCCAAGTCGGCCCAGGTCAGTCTCTTCAACCGCCAAAAGGCCCACAAGCTACCGTTGCCGTGGCTTCGCCGGATTGCCAAAGCCGCATTGCCACTTTGTTTGGCCGCCGAAAAGCCCGGCGACGAAAATGTGCTGCGCAGTCTGAGCGAGATCGAAGTCAGCCTCATCAGCGATGCCGAAATCGCCCGCGTGCATGGCGAGTTCCTCAGCGATCCGACACCGACCGATGTCATCACCTTTCATCACGGCGAGATCCTCATCAGTACCGAAACCGCCGCCCGTCAGGCCCCCGATCACGCGCAGTCCCTCGACCACGAAGTCGCCCTCTACCTTATTCACGGTCTGCTTCATCTCGCTGGCTGGGACGACCATGCTGCCGATGAAGCCCGCCAGATGGCTGCACATCAAGAGCGCATCCTGCGTGAGGTGATTGCTGAAGTACTTTGACGATTAGGGCCGTTGTATCGGCATCGCCGGAGGAAACGTTCACCATCTTCAGTTGCAACTCATCGGATGCCTTCGACTTCGATAAAGATGGCCTATCCAACGCGCAAGAATACGCTACAGCCACCAATCCAACATCTCCGGGTGATTATTTCAAAGCGACCAATCCCACACGCAACGCCAACACCTTCAGCGTCAGCACCGCAGGCAAAGCAGGACGCACCTATCTGCTCGAACGCAGCACCACGATGGCGCTGAACTCATGGACTACCGTTGCCACACAGGGGCCATTGGGCAGTGATGCGACCGTGACACTTTCCGATGCCGCGACTCCGGGTGATGCGGCGTTTTATCGCATCCGGGTGACGGGGCCGTGACAAATGGAGTCATGTTGTAACAATGGGGATTGGTCCGGGTATTGCTCGATTAACAAGCCGCTTCATCGCATTCTCGTCGTGACGAAATCCGAAGCTCGGCCTATAAAACTCCCTCTTTACTCATCAAGACCGTCCTCATCATGAAACCGCTCCTTTTCGTCCTCATTGGCTGCCTGTTCTCGCTCCATGCTCTGGCGCAGGCACCGGGCATGCTCACGTATCAGGGCCGCGTCACCGTGAACGGCACCGGTTTCACCGGGGCGGGGCAGTTCAAGTTCGCGCTGGTGAGCACGACCGGCACCACCACCTACTGGAGCAATGACGGCACCAGCGGTGCCGGAGCGCAGCCGACGGCGGCCGTGTCGCTCGCGGTGAGCAATGGCGTCTATTCAGTGCTGCTGGGCGATACGGCGCTGACCAACATGACCACCGTGCCAGCCTCCGTCTTCACGAATGCGGATGTGCGGCTGCGGGTGTGGTTCAATGACGGCACCAACGGCTGGCAGCAACTCGCCCCGGACCAGCGCATGACCTCCGTGGGGTATGCGCTCATGGCCGCAGGCGTCGCCGATGGGGCGATCACGAGCACCAAACTCGCCAGCGGCCTCACCTTGGGTGGCACGGCCATCTTGAGCGGTAGCCTGAGCCTGCCAACGACCTCCAGCACCAGCGTCGGTGCCATCATGCAGGACGGCTCATCGCTTCTGCATACCTACGGCAGCGGAAACACCTTCACCGGCATCAGTGCGGGCAATTTCACCATGACGGGCACGGCGAACACAGCCATCGGCTATGCGTCGATGATTGGAAACACCACCGGAAACAGCAACACGGCAGTCGGGCACTGGGCGCTGCTCAATAACTCATCCGGCTCTCAAAACTCCGCTGTAGGCAAAGGGGCGCTCTATTCAAACACCACCGCCAGCAGCAACACAGCCTTCGGCAACCTGGCACTCAACAACAACACGGCTGCCAACAATCTTGCCATCGGTAACATGGCCCTTTTTAGCAATACCACGGGCACTCCGAACACAGCCATTGGCACTCAGGCGCTCTATTCAAACACGACGGGCGTCTCCAACGTCGCTGTCGGACAAACAGCTCTCTATTCCAATACCACCGCCACCCAAAACGTGGCCGTTGGCCTGCGTGCCTTGTTCACCAACAGCACAGGCGACTACAACACGGCTATCGGCAGCTACGCCCTCGAACTCAACACCACCGGTGCCAGCAACATCGCCATTGGTCGCTGGGCGATGAATACCAACACCACGGGCGGCTCGAATACGGCCGTGGGCATGGGCGCTCTCTTCACGAATAATACGTCCAACAACACGGCGGTCGGCTACCAAGCGCTCTTCAACAACACGACAGCCAACAATGTTGCAGTCGGCTATCAGGCGCTTTTTAGTAACACCAGCGGCGGCTTGAACACCGCCGTCGGCGCTTCTGCGCTCGCCTCCAACACAACCGGCAACAACAACACTGCGTTTGGTCTCGATGCTTTATACACCAACCAAACCGGCAGTGACTGCACCGGCATTGGGTATCGGGCACTTCAGTTCAACACAGCAGCCAACAACACTGCTGTTGGCAGTCAAGCGCTCTATAGCAACACCTCAGGTCAAATCAACTCTGCGATCGGTGTTCAAGCTCTCAACTCGAACACCACCGGAAACACAAACGTGGCTGTAGGCGGTTCTGCCCTTTATTCTAACACCACAGGATCCAACAACTCAGCGCACGGATACCAAGCCCTTTATTCTAGCGCAGGGGCATCAGGTAATGCCGCGTTTAGTTACAGTTCCTTATATTCCAACACCACTGGCAACTTCAATGCAGCATTCGGTTATGAGACTTTGTTTTCAAATACCACGGGAGATAACAATGTCGCTATCGGCACCAACGCTCTCCGGGCAAATACGGTCGGCAGCAACAACATCGCCATCGGAGGCAATGCTGGTAGTAATCAAACCACGGGCAGCAACAACATCGTCATCGGCCACAGTGGAGTGGCGGCAGAAGCTTCAACCACTCGCATAGGCACACAGGGAACACAGACGCGGGCCTTTATCGCGGGTGTATCTGGAATCACCAGCAGCGGCGGAGCGCAGGTGTTTGTCAATTCGTCCGGACAGCTCGGCACAACGACGTCGTCGCGCCGGTTCAAGCATGACATCGTGGACATGGGAACGTCCAGCGAGGCGATTCTGGGACTGAGGCCAGTTTCGTTTCGCTACAAGACGGAGCTGGATGCCGCGCAGTTGCCGCAGTTTGGCCTGATCGCGGAGGAAGTGGCGGAGATTGATCCGCTGCTCGTCGTGCGGGATGAAAACGGCGGCATCCAGTCGGTGCGCTACGAGCAGGTGAACGCGATGCTGCTCAATGAGTTCCTCAAAGACCACCAGCGTGCCGAAAAGCGCGATGCGGAGGTGGAGACGATGAAAAAGCGGCTTCAGGAGCTGGAAGCGCGTGATGCAGCCCATGAGCAGCGTGCGCGTGAACTCGAGCAGCGGCTGCAAAAGCTCGAAGAGGCTCTTTCCCGCTCCAGCAGCCCTGAAACGAAGCTTTGAACGTCATGTCGCGCTTTCTGCCCATCGCGGGCCTGCGGGACCGCGTTAGCAAAAACGGTGAACAACACCGTTGGGGGGCGGTTTGGCTTTCGTTCCTTGTGCTCTTCATCGCCTTCACGCTCTCCGCGCAAGCAGCCGTGCGCAGCGGCGGGCCTTATGAAATCCAAAACGAGACGGTGAGCGGCGGCGGGGTGGCCTCGCAGGCGGGTGTTTATGCGAATGAGGGCACCACAGGCGGTGTGGCGGGTGTTTCGAGCCAGTCGGCCGCCGTGGCGGCGCAGGGCTACATCGCCCAGATGTTCCCGCTGACGGGGCCGGAGGTGGTTTTGGGCCTGCCAACGGGTTTTTCGACGGTGGACATGACTCTCAACGGCTATGTGAACCCGCGCGGGCTGGCGACGACGGCGGTGTTTGAGTATGGACTCACCAACAGCTACGGCAGCAGCGCCAGCGTGACTTTGAGTCCGAACAACAGCTCCACAACACAAGGCGTGAGCGTGGTGCTGCCCGGACTCACCGTGAACACCGTGTATCATTACCGTCTGCGTGCCACCAATGCCGAGGGCACGAACCGCACGGATGATGGCACTTTCATCGTCACCATCAGCGCACAGGCACCCGTGGTCACTGTCCAGGCGGCGACGGAGATCGGCAGCGACAGCGCGAAGCTGAATGGTCTGGTGAATCCGAATGGCTATGCGACGATGAGCACCTTCGAAGTCAGCACGAATGGCTCAAACTGGACGAGCCTCCCGGCGATTCCGAGTACGCTCACCGGTTCCGCAACGGTGGGTGTCACGGCGACGGCAACGGGCTTGCAACCGAACACGCTTTATCAGTGCCGCCTGCTCGGCACAAACGGCGCGGGCACCTCCACGAGCAGTGTGGTCAGCTTCACCACCCTGGCCGATCCTCCGGGCGTCATCGCGGCAAATCCCAGCGCGATCACTAGCACGAGCGCGACACTGGCAGGAACCGTCCTGCCCAAGAACCGCGCCACGACGGTGTGGGTCGAGTATGGCACCAGCACGGCTTATGGCACCATGACGGCCGTGCAGAACATCCCCGCAGGCACCGCGCCCGTGGATGTCGCCGCGCCGGTCAGCGGCCTGAGCAGCGGCGTGACCTACCATTACCGCATGGTGGCGAGCAACTCCGGCGGCACCGCTCCCGGTGCCAATGTGAGCTTTGTCCCCGTCACTGGCATCACCCCGACGGCGGTGCCGAGCGTGACCTCCGGCAGCGCCTTTGTGATGTCGGTCGATCTAGTTCTCGTCGTCGGCACCGTGAATCCAAACGGCGGCCCGACCACGCTGCGCTGTGAATACGGCACCACGACTGCGCTCGGCAGCCAGACGGTGGCCACGCCTGCCGGGAACACGAACTCCGTACAGCTCGCGCTCGTCTCCATCGAGAACCTGCTGCCTGGCACGCCGTATCAATACCGCCTAGTCGCGCAAAACAGCCTCGGCACTTCCTATGGAGCGCTCTCGACTTTCACGACGGCTTTTCCGCCACCGGAGGCTGTCACCGGCTCCAGCACATCGCTCACCAGCACGAGCGTGCAGGTCAGCGGCACGGTGCGTGCGCACAACGCCACCACCCAGGTGTTCTTTGACTACGGCACGGACGGCACCTCATTCCCGAACAGCGTGAGCGCCGTGCCAGCGGTGGTCAGTGGTGACAATGTGGAGCCCGTTAGCGCCACGCTGACGAATCTCCAGCAAAGCACGACCTACTACTACCGCGTGCGTGCCGTGAGCAGCGGCGGCAGCACGAGCGGACTCACGGCTTCGTTCCAAGTCTCGCGGCTCTCGGGTTTGTTGCAGCAGTATCCCACCGCGCCGCCTTCCTCCGCCGGGACACTCACGGTCAATCTCACACCAGTGGGCCTGCTCACGGGCTGGCGATTCGTCGGCGAGCAGAGCTGGCGTGCCTCCGGCTCCACCGCGACGGGCTTGACGACGTGGGACCGCGAGATCGAGTTCCGTCCCGTGCCCGGCCACCTGCATCCGCCGGGTGAAACCATCGCCGCGGCCGATACGAACATCACCCGCGACTATTATGACACCACCACGAGCGGCAGTGGCGGAGTTAGCGTCATTTTGAAGCCAACGGGCATCACTACCGGCCCAGATCGCGCTCAGTGGCGGCTGCTTGGTGAAAGCGATGCGCAGTGGCGTGACAGCGGCGCAAGCTACAGCGGCCTGGTGCCCGGCAGCTACCTCATCGAGTGCAAACCGGTGTCCGGCCGCGCGACACCACCGAACACGAATGTGGTCATCAGCGATGGCCAGACCGCTGCGCCCACGATCACCTGCTTTTTGCCAGATACCACCACCGGCACTCCACCGCAGCCACTGAGCTTTGCCAGCGTCTCCGCCGACACCACGAAGCCCTATGGCTACGTCGGTCAGATCCGCAGCAATGCGGGGAGTAGCAGCGGCTTCATCGTCAAAGCACGTGTCGTCGCCACCGCCGCGCATGTGGTGTGGGACGACGGCACGCTCTCCACCGCACAGGGCCTGCAATGGC
>JANOBP010000393.1:0-2279 GCA_031411715.1 Verrucomicrobiaceae bacterium
ATCTGACCGGTCACCATGTACCAAGTCGTCTCGATGCGCTTCTGCTGGTAGGGTTTCAAGACCAGCACATAGACCAGTGGTGCCACAATGAGCACGAGCAGCAGTTTCACGATGAGATAGCGAAACGGAATGCTGCCGACCAGCATCATGGCGAGAAACACCGGCCCCCAGACGAGGCCTGAGCCAAGGTCTTCTTTGATCACCAGCACGGCTGGAATGCCCGCCAGCATCCCTGCAGCGATGATTCGCAACCAATGACGCCGAAAAGCAGGCACGATGCGTGGCAACTCACCAAAGACCACTCCAAGCATGATGATGCCAGCCATGATGGCAAACTGCGAAGGCTGAATCATTTGACCCGCAACTCGGATCCATGCTTTGTTTCCTCCGATCTCGACACCAAAAGCCAGTGTGGCCAGCAATCCACCAATACCAGCCAGGTACATTGGCCAGCAGGCCCAGCGCACCCATTTATAGTCGATCAAGCTGGCCGCGAAAAAGAACGGTGTTCCAATAGCGATCCACTTCAATTGATCCCGCCATTTGTCCTCAAGCTCCGTGTCGATCTTATACGCCGAGGCATTAAAGATAGCATAAACCCCGAACGCCAAGAGGCCGACCATGACGAGGAACATGAACCAGTGCATCCCGAGAAACTTTTTGAACAGTGGTGTCATGAGGTCAGTTCAGCGTGGGCACAGAGGCCAGCAGTTTCTTGGTGTAGTCGTGTTGGGGATTCTCGCAGATCGCATCGGCATCGCCCTGCTCCATGATCTTGCCGTGATGCATCACCACGATGCGGTCGCTCATGTGTCGCACCACGGCGAGGTCGTGCGCGATGAACAGCAGCGTGAGATTGAACTCCTCCTGCAAGTCTTTGAGTAAATTCAAAATCTGAGCCTGCACACTCACGTCGAGCGCACTCACGGGCTCATCACAGATGAGGAACTTCGGCTGTACCGCCAGGGCCCGCGCGATGCCGATGCGCTGGCGCTGGCCACCGCTGAATTCATGAGGGTAACGCTGCAGGGCATCCTCAGGCAGGCCGACGCGCTTCAGCATGGCCGCCGAGCTATCACGGCGGTCACTGCGGCTCATGGTTTTGAAATGAATCTGCAGGGGCTCAGCCAGGATGGACTCCACCGTCATGCGCGGATTCAGGGAGCCGATGGGATCTTGAAACACCATCTGCATCTCCTTGCGCAGTGGGCGGAAGTCATGCTCTGGCATGCTCAGGATGGCATGCTGGCGGAACTGGATGGTGCCTGCCGTGGGTGTCAGCAGCTTCAGCAGCGCCCGTGCCACGGTGGACTTGCCACTGCCGCTTTCCCCCACCAAGCCGACCGTGCGGCCCTCCTCCACCTCGAAGCTCACATCATCCACCGCCTTGATCACATCCGTCGTCCCACCCAACCATCCAGTGCGCACTGGAAAGTGGATTTGAAGGCCGTGAACGGAGAGAATAGGCATGGTTGGGACAGGAAAGCGCCCAAATTAGCACAGGCCACGAAGTGCGCGAAAAATTCGTGGAATTTTCCCGCGCTGACAAAAGCGTTCAGGTTTTGGGTCTGTAATCATAGACGTCCTTGAGGGTAATTTTCTCTGGGACACTGAACTCCAGCCGCTTGATCTTGAACTGGTCAAGATTCATAGGGCCAAAGACCTTGGGCACAGATGTGTCTAGAATCCAATAGTCGAAGACTTTTGGGTCTGGTTCTTCCATTGGGTCATTTGGGTTGTTTGGGCTGCGACGTTTCATTCCTTGGCGCTTCGCGAGTATCAAGTGTCGATCCACAGCGCATTCGATGACTTTGGTCGGTATCAGCGGGGTGCCATCACTCCACACGTCTGGGGAAATCATGATCTGATGTCCTGAAGTCCGGTAGATTGAATAATCACCCACAAGCTTTGCCGAAAAGTCGGAAGGCCCCGGGCCGATGAAGGAGATCATCATCGCGGCGAGGCAAAGGATAAAGAGTTTTTGTTTCATGTAATGCCTTTGGCGATGACTGGAGTGGATCATCTCCAATTCCGCTTACTTTGTCATCAATATTTTCCCCCGCAGATGCAGTAGCCTGCAATCTCGAGTTGCCTCCTCATGCAAATCCAGACAAGGAGGTGAGCGTGAACTCCGACCTCCTCCGCCACACGCTTTTGGCACTGCTCGGCCTGACGGTCGGGATGGTGCTGCACCTGCGTTGGCATCCGGTGCGGCGGCATTTGTCGGATGCGTGGGACTTCATGCGGTCCCGTCAGGTGCTGGTGCTCGTGGTCGCTGC
>JANOBP010000394.1:0-1367 GCA_031411715.1 Verrucomicrobiaceae bacterium
CCACGCTCCCATGCTCGGGCGGCCTGCGATCTGTGATCCGGTCTGAAAAAACGTCACCCCTGGCCCGTGATTCACGCTCTCCGTGAACATCGACCGCGCCACGCAGATCTCATCCGCGATCCCCGCCGTATGCGGCAGCAACTCGCTAAACCAAGCCCCCGCCTGCCCATGCTGCGTGAACTTGAACGGCGATCCCACCATCGGAATCGACGACTGATTGCCCGACATGCCCGTCAGCCTTTGACCCCCACGCACGGAGTCCGGCAACTGCTCTCCATGCCGCTTGTTCAGCAACGGCTTGTAGTCATAAAGATCCAGATGCGACGGCCCACCTGACATGAAGAGATAAATGATCCGCTTCGCCTTCGCAAAATGATGCGTCCCACCCAAGGCGCCGCGATCCACCTCCACTGGAGCAGCGCCGAGGCTTTCTTTGGCCAGCATCTCATTCAATGCCATGCCTCCAAGGCCAAGGCCGAAGCGGTTTAGCAGCGTGCGGCGGTTCAAGAGTGAAGGTGGCACGGCTCGGGGATCAGGGAAGTGGTCAGGCATAGGCACCCCACAGATTCGCACCATCTGGGAAAATGTTTCGGACAAAGTGCGGTGCGTGCCGACTCGCGAGTTAACTTCTGATAGCGCGGAAGTGTCCCAATCCAGCCATGGGGCTAGTCGAGGAAGAGCACCTTCTTCCACCAAGGACGCTCCTCTGCCATCACACCCAGCATCATCGGAGCCTTGCCTGATTTCGTGCTGGCGGGTGTTTCGCCGGTCATTCGGGGTGTTTCGGCCTTCACCTCCATTTTTCCCAATTTCGAATTCGGATCGGTCATTAGCAGCGGAGCACCGGTTGTGCGCTGAGTCTGGCAACTGGCCGCGAACATCGAAAAACCCGCCGCCAGCATTGCGGCGATGGCTCTGCGCCAGCCGGTGGCGGTTTGCAGGGTGAGCCAGGTGTTAGGATCGACTGGCTTGGCATTGGCGGGCGCGGTGTAGGTGATGCATTTGCGGTCTCCAGGCTCCTCAAGCACCGCCACCTGCTCCTTGGGCGTCATGGCCGAGAGATTGTGCACGTGAAGCTGGCAGTGCTCACAAAAGCGGCGCTTCTCATCTCCCTGCATGCCCTCCCAACTCGCCGGGCATGGCTTCTGAATGGCGGGAACGTAAGTGGATCTCATGCGAGGCATACGAGGCTTTGGCCTCCCCGCTTTCAATCGGTTCAGGCTTTTCCGGCTGAAGCCAGGGCTTACGCATCAAAACCATGGAAAATGTGTTGGGTGGATGCCGTCCTGAAAGCGGGGTCGAGGGAGCAGCGCTTACGTTTGCTGCGGATGGAGCCTTTGACCGGGCTGGTCTTGAGCACTTTGGTG
>JANOBP010000395.1:0-4518 GCA_031411715.1 Verrucomicrobiaceae bacterium
GGGCGCTGGGGGCTTTGCTGTTGTCCACTTGCTTCGAGGTCGCAGCTTCGACCCACTTCTCAGGCAGCAGTTGCTTGCCGTTCCACTTGCCCTTCTGCAAATAGAGCTGACCAAACTTGGCGATGTCCTCGGTGCGAATGAAGAGTCCGTAGCCACCCAGGCTGTAACCTTCAGCGGTAGCGCCCCAGTCGGGATTCTCGATGCCGAGCGGCTCAAACAAGCGCGGCTTCAAGAAGTCGAGCACGCTCTGCCCGGTGGCCTTGGTGACGATGGCGGAGAGCATGTAGCTGCCCGGTGTGTTGTAGCGAAACCAAGTGCCCGGCTTGTGCATGACCGGATGCGCCAGAAAGCCTTTCACCGACGGCCCTTGATCAATCACAAACTTCGGTTCCACATCATGCCCACCGCTCATGGAGAGCAGATCGCGGACGCGCATCGCTTTGAGGTTCTCGCTCGGTTCCGCAGGCACCTCGTCTTTGAAAAACTTCAGCACGGGGTCTTCCAGACTGAGCTTCCCTTCCGCTTCCGCCAGCCCGACCGTCGTGGAGGTGAAGCTCTTGCTCAGTGACCACATGACATGCTTTTTGTCCGCCGACTCCGGCTTCCACCAAGCCTCCGCCACCACCTGACCATGCCGCACGAGCATGAAGCTGTGCAGGGTGTTGACCTCCTTATCAGCGGCCTCGACAAAAGCACGGACCGCCGCCGAGGAGATGCCCTGAGCCTCCGGCGTGCTTCGCGGCAGAGGTTGATCAGCAGCATGAGCCTGCCAACTGGAGGCAACAAGCAGTGATAAGACGGATAGGCGGAGTGTGGAAGGTAGTTTCATGAGGGAATGATTTCGCGCTGAATCATGAACGCCGACAAAGCAACGGGCTAGCATTTCACTCCACACTTTCACCATCACGGCTCACCGAACCATCCGCCATGTCAACTCAATGCCCATGCCCAGTGGCAGTGGCGTCACGGGGCCAGCAGGTGTTTTGAGCAACTCGGACTTTGAAGCTGCCTTTTCCATCTGGAAACGCTGCGTGGAGGCTGGGAAGCCATAGAAAGCGGGGCCGTTGAGGCTGAGGAAGCGTTCGAAGAGATCTTTGCCATCCGCAGAGGCCAAATCGACTCCAGCTTCTTCAAAGGCCATCGCGTAAAGCTGCGGCGCACAGCCCCCGGTGAAGCAACCCGCCGCACAGCCGCAGGCGGTGGCCTTGGTCGTGTGTGGTGCGCTATCCGTGCCGGCGAAGAACTTCGATTGACCTGCTTTTGTCACCGCAGCGCGCAGCGCCGTGCAATCATCCTGAAACTTCACAATGGGAAGGCAGTAGAGATGATACTTCAGCCCCTGAATGAGATGCCCGAGCGTGTATAGCAGATGTTGCGGCGTGATCGTGGCCCCGACATGCTCTGGCGCACTCGCCACATACTCCGCTGCCGTCCGCGTGGTGATGTGCTCGCACACGATGCGTAGCTTTGGGTGCGCAGCGAGGAGACGCGGCATGCGCTCCGTGTAGAATCGCGTCTCCGCATTCTGCTGCGCATCAATGTAATCCGGCCCGCTGAGCGCGTGTTGCTCACCGTGAATGCACAGCACGATGCCGCATTCCTCCATGGCACGGAATACCTCACCGCCGATGAGATCATCCATCGGCATACCGTGCTCCGAATTCGTCGTGCCATGTGGCGGGTAGTATTTGCAGGCCCTCAGTAGCCCTGAGGCCGCGCCTTCACGAATCATCGCCGCCGTGGTCTGTCGCGTGAGGTAAAGCGGGACGATGAGTTGCTCAAAAGTCGCCGCACCAGCTGCTCGCAGTTCCGCTGAGTAGCTCTCGATGCTCCAGCCATCGCTTTGAGCCGCACCTGAGATCCGCGACACCGGCGGCTGCGTGTTGGGCATGGCCAACGCACCCGCGCAGCCCATATCGAGATGCGCTTGGACATACGAATCCATCGCCGGGCCTTGGCGGAAGTGCGTGTGAAGATCGAACCACTTGGGAAGCGTGAGGGTCATGGGTGCTCGTTAGCGAGTGGCAGCACTTGATCAATCGAGATGGCGCTTCGCGGAGCAAAAGTGCCCTCAAATCGGCAGCGCATTCGGCCGGCTCCACTTCACGCGGGCGAGCTGGAATTCGCCGTCGTTGTTCTTCGGGCACCAGGAGGCATCGGTGACCCAGGATTCGGTTGGGGTGACGTTGCACACGCCGAAGTTGCCCATGATCGGCACGAGGTCGGCGGCGTTCACACCATCGCCCATGAGCGGCAGCACCACGCGCTCGGTGGAGCGGATGAGGCGAAGAGTTTGCGGATCGACCTGCGCCACCCACAGCGGCGCACGCCAGCGGATGACTTTTTCGTTCGTGGCATCCCGCCGGGTATAGACGAGGAAGAGCGCGTCGGAATGCGTCAGCCAATGCTGCTGCGTGCTGTTCGTCATGAGCGGCTCGCCGTTGTCCCAGGTCCATTCCTTCTTCGGCTCAAAGTTCATGCCGTCATCGCTCACCGCCATGTAGCCGCGCCGATCCTCGGCACGCATGGTGAGGTAGAAGCGCCCTTTGAATTGCGTGAGCGAGGGCTCCAGCAGGCCGCGGCCTTTATCGATCGTGAACTCGGTGCCGGTCTTCTTGATGACGAGCTCCTGGCCGTCAAAGGAGCACAACACGGGGCAGACGATGCGGGTTTGGTCTTTCGCACCAAAGGTGAAGCTCATGAGCACATCGCCATCTGGCAGCATGACGCGCTGGCCGCAGTTGTTCGAGTAGATGGCGCTGCCGCGTGGGTCATCCCACGCAAGTTTGCGACGCGGTCCCCACTCACCATCCTTCCACACCGCGTAGATCGGCCAACGCGGCGGTTGGTCGCGATAGAAGCCCTTGGTCTTGTAATACACGTTGTGGCCCAGCGCGAGCACGCTGCCCGTCTTTGGGTGCAGGCTCGGTGTCACATCGCACACAGCCTCATTGTTGCCATCGGGCAAGGGCACCCAGCCGAATGGTGACGCTGGTTTAAAAGAGCTCCACGTCTTGCCGAAGTCATCCGACGTGGCCCACTGCACCGGCCCGAAGTAATCCGAGCCCATGATCGGCTGCACCGTCATGAGTGCTTTCTTTCCCACCATGCATGCCCTCGGGCCAAACCACGCGCTTTTCGCGAACGGCGGCACAGGCAGCACGACTTTTTCAATCGACTCGATCAACGGCATCTCCGCTGCCCTCGCAGTCGTTTGTGAATGAACCAGTGCAAGGCTTGCGGCCTGGATGAAGTGACGGCGTGAGGTGATCATGGTGGAGCTTTTTCTATACGCGACCTGCATGGCGTCCTCTCAAGGAGGCAAGAATGGAGAAACCTTGTCCGCTTCAGTCGCAGCCTACTGCTTCACCCCTGCATAGGCATAGTTCGACACCGTATCCCAAGCCAGCTTTTGCAGAATCTTGTGCTGCTCCGGCGTGATGCTGCGCTCGGACACCGAATGGCCTTCCGGACTCATGTGGTAGATCGCCACGAAATCGCAGTAGGCAGCCAGTGCCATGACATGCCCCTGCCCGTGGCCGATCGGATCACGGAACAACTTGGACTGCTGCGTGATGCCAGGAAATTGCCCGGCCTGCACCATCGCGCGCAGTTTCACCACCGCATCGCCCACCGGCACGAGGAACACGCAGCGCTTGCCGTGCTGCTGATTGAGCGCATCCGCCTGCTTCTCCATGCGCGCCCGCCATTCATCGATGGCCGCCTGCAAGTCCTCGATCTTCGCGCTGTCACGCTGCGCATTGTCCTTGATGCGCTTGTCCGGCGCACCGGGCTGGGGCGCAGCCACGTCATAGGGATACCATGAGCCTTGGATGACGAAGCGCATGGCACCGTTGTGCTCCAATCCGAGCTTCACGAAGTTGGAGATGCCCTCATCAGGGATCATCAAATGCGGTGCCATGGTGAAGACATCCACCTTCCCGCTGATCAAGGCTGGCTTCGCTTGGTTCTTGTCGTCCGCCAACTCCCAATGCTGGATCACCTTCGATCCGCCGATGCCCTGCCGTCCCGCTACCGTGTGCCCTTGGATCTCCGTCGTTTTCACGATCTCATCGATCATCGCCGGCACGAACATGTGAAAGCTGTGCCCGGTGTAGAAGATGCGTTGTCCCGCAACGGCGATCTTCGGCACGTCCGCGCGCAGAACGACAGTGGGCAAGACCGCAAACAAGCTGGCGAGGAAAAGGCGACGTGAGGTGGGGGATCGGTGCATGGTGTGACGATAACGGCGGAGCCATGCAGATCGTTGCAGTGGAGAAGCACGACGTGTTGCGGTTCAGATTCATCGTCCGCGCATTCACCCCGCGCTCCATGATGCGGTAGCGGCTCTTTCAAAAGCGATTCCTAGCAGACAAACATAAATTCTGTGGTCACCTATTTGCCGAATGAAACAAATCCATCCGAATCTTTATGTAGGCCCGCATGCAGACTTCCAAGCGCTCAAGGACGATCCAAGCTGGTCCTTCGTCCGTGCCGGTTTTGAATTCTACCCCAATC
>JANOBP010000396.1:0-3439 GCA_031411715.1 Verrucomicrobiaceae bacterium
CGGCGGCGGGGTTCAAGCTGGGCTGGCATGAAGCGATAGTAGGCCGCTGGGATCGATTTGCCAACCGCAGAAAAACAATATCCCACCGCCATCACGAAGCGAAGAAGTTGTCGGCGGTGGATTCCCGCTCATAAAGTAGCACTCTCCAAGCGAATGAGCGAATCAACCCATGCAGTGAAGGTTTCCGGGCTGACCAAGGTGTTTAAAGGCACCTTGGTGAAAGGGGCTTTCGTGGCGGTGCAGGATGTGAGCTTTGAGGTGCAGGCGGGAGAGGTTTATGGGCTGATCGGGCCGAATGGATCGGGCAAATCGACGACGATGAAGGTGATTTTGGGCCTGCTGGCTCCGACACAGGGCACGACGAGCATCTTTGGCAAATCGAGCACGGAAGTGGCCAGTCGGCGTGATGTGGGCTTCCTGCCGGAGAATCCGTATTTCTACAAGCACCTCAGCGGCATGGAGACGCTGCTGTTTTATGGACGGCTTTGCGGCTTGACTGGCAACGCGCTGAAATCCCGCGCGCAGGAAATGCTGGCGCTGACGGGACTGGAATCGGCCGCTGACAGGCGTGTGGGCGGATTTTCCAAGGGCATGCTGCAACGACTCGGTCTCGCGCAGGCGTTGATCCATGAACCGCGGTTGCTGGTGCTGGATGAACCGACAGCCGGTGTCGATCCTGCCGGCTCCCGCAAGATTCGTGATTTGATTTTAGAGATGAAAAGCCGTGGCCTGACGGTGCTGGTGACCTCTCACCTGTTGGAGCAGATGCAGGAGGTGTGTGACCGTATCGGCATCATGGCGCATGGCCACATGGTGCGTGAAGGCAGGCTCGATGATCTCATCGCGCTGGAGAATCAGACTGAAATGACGTTGGAGAATGCCTCACCGGAACTGCTGGCGAAAATTAAGCGGTTGATCGAAACCGAAGGCGGCGGCGCAAAGCTGCTGAGCAGCGGGCATCCGCGCACGACGCTGGAACGGTTGTTTTTACAAGAGACGGAGGAGAAGGCATGAGCGCGATGATTCATGGAGCACCGAGTCTGAGCATGCGGGCACGACGTGTGTGGACGATGGCGTTGGCGACGGCAACACAGCTCATGCGGATGAAGATCATGGCCTTCGCGGTGTTGTTTTGCATCCTGGTGGTGGCCACAGGCTTTGCGGCGTCGATCATCAATCCAGAGCAACAACTCGGCATGATCAAATCAGTGTCGTTAGGTGCGCTGCAGGTTTTTAGTCTCGTGATCGGCATTGTTTCGACGGCGCTGCTGCTTCCGAAGGATTTGGAGGACCGCACGCTCTACACGATTTTGTCCAAGCCAGTGCCTCGCTTTGAATACCTGGCGGGGAAGCTGTTTGGCGTGCTGATGTTGATCGCGGGTGGCTTGATCGTGCTGGATGGCGTGTTGAGCCTGGTCATCTATTTGCGGCAAGGACAGGTGCTGGAGGCGACCAAGCATTATCTGGAGATGAACCATCAAAACACGCAAGGGCTCGAAGAAGCGGTGGCGCGCCAGGGGCTGACTTGGGACATGCACTGGGCAGTCTGGGCCATCTTCCTGAAGGCCGCGGTGGTCACGACGGTGGCGCTGCTGCTTTCGTGCATTGCCAGCTCGACGCTATTCACCATCGTGGTGTCATTCTGCGTGGTGATTATTGGCCATGGCGAGCATTTGCTGCGTGAGTTTTTCTTCCATCCGCATCTGTCTGGAATGGCCGAGCGTGGAGCCGCATTGCTGCTGTCATTGGTGGTGCCCGATTTGGCGCAGTTTGACGTGGTGGATGGCGTGGTGAGTGGACAGATCGTTTCCTGGGTTGCGCTGGCTGACATGACGGGCATCGCGCTGCTTTATGTGGCGGGCTACCTGACGATGACACATCTCGTGTTCGTGGAGAAGGAGCTATGAAACGAAAACTGCAAGCGCTGACCGTGCTGCTGCTCATGGGGGTGGTGAAACTACCTTTGGAGCAGCGTGTGACTCAGAATTTACGCGCGCAGCACTTGCTGGAGGAGCCGATCTCGTCCGGTGCCTGGGCCACCATGGGGCAAAGCGGCCTTGCAGCCGTGCTTGGAGGCCTGCGCGGTCTTTTCGCGAGCATCCTGCAACTCCGCGCGCATGTGGAGTTCACTCGCGTGAATTGGGCTCAAGTGGACAGCCTGTATAAGGCGGTGACACTGCTACAGCCACGCAATGAGAGCTACTGGGATGAAGCCTCCTGGCACATGGCCTACAACGCGGCAGGCTTTTATCTCTTCAACCGTGATCAAGACCAAAAGCGCACGCCAGAGCTACGCGGAGAGTACTATCACCAGCACGTGCAGCGCGGCATCGAGATCCTTCAGGAAGGCCTTAAGGCTCGTCCTGACAGCTCGCGACTCTGGGAGCGGCTGGCGGACATCTACGACCGCCGCAGTTACGAGTTCAAGAAAGCGGGCGATGCCTACATGAAGTCTGTGCAGCTCGGCGGCTCCAACTATGCGCTGCACTTTGCCGGCTTTGCCTATGCCAAGGCCCAGGATCCGGAGTCTTGGAAGAAGGCCTACGCCATCCTGCGCAGCGAGTATGATAAAGGCCGCTCCACGCCCGGCTTGGTCGAGCACCTGAAAAATGTGGAGATGTATCTGAATGTGCCGCGTGAGAAGCGCATCAAGGACGCGATGCCCGTGCCGAAAGTGCCGCAGAAGATGGTAGGGCCGCTGCGGTGAAGACCGCCGTTCAGGTTAAACCACCCGCTTCAAATAATCCGCATACGACTTAGCAATGCCATCACGCAGGCTCGTCTGGGGCTTCCAGCCGAGTGCGTGCATGCGGGTGGAGTCGATGAGCTTGCGCATGACGCCATCGGGCTTGGTGGGGTCGAAGTCGAGAGTGCCAGTGTAGCCGAGCACGTCGCAGACGGTTTCAATGAGTTCGCGAATACTGGAGTCCGTGCCGTAGCCGACATTGATCGGTGCCGCCTCCGTATAGTGCTGCAGGAGCCAGACAGAGGCATCCGCAAGGTCATCCACATAGAGCAGCTCGCGACGCGGTGTTCCCGTACCCCAAAGCGGCACGCTGGTAGCTTGTTCGGTCTTGGCGCGGTGGACTTTGGAAATGAGCGCGGCCATGACGTGGCTGTGCTCGGGATGGTAGTTGTCATTCTCGCCGTAAAGATTGCACGGAATGACGCTAAAGAACTGCGCGCCATGCTGATCATGATAGGCACGGCACATCTCGATGCCCGCCAGCTTGGCCACAGCGTAGGGCGAGTTCGTCGGCTCGAGGTAGCCACTCCAAAGATGGCCTTCGTTCATCGGCTGCGGACACTCACGCGGGTAAATGCATGAGCTGGCCATGAAGAGCAGCTTCTTCACACCATGCTGATGCGCGGCGTGGATGAGGTTGGTCTGAATTTGAAGATTGGTTGTGATGAAATCGGCCCGGTAAGTCTTGTTGGC
>JANOBP010000397.1:0-3696 GCA_031411715.1 Verrucomicrobiaceae bacterium
AGATCTCGATGCGGTGCAAATCTCCACGCCGGATCATTGGCACGCCTACATGGCCGTCTATGCGGCACGCAAGGGCAAGCACATCTACGGCCAGAAGCCGCTGGCGCTGAACATCGCGGAAGGACGGCTGATGGCGGATGAAGTGGCGAAGGCGGGCATCACCTGGCAGACGGGCAGTCAGCAGCGCAGTGACCAATACTTCCGCCTGGCCTGTGAGCAGGTGCGCAATGGCCGCATCGGCAAACTGACGCGCGTGCGCGTGGGCCTGCCCGGTGGGCACAAGAACTGGAACGGCATGGCAGATCAGGTGAACGTGGCCCCGGTGCCGGCTGACTTTGACTATGAGATGTGGCTCGGCCCTGCAGAGCAGATGGACTACCGCCCTGCCCTGCTGCCACTGAACTGGCGGCATAACTTCAACTTCAGCGGCGGCATGATCACGGACTTCGGCGCGCACCACATCGACATCGCGCAATGGGGGATCGGCACGGAGATGAGCGGGCCGACGGAGCTGCGCGCTGTGACTGGCACGCTGGACAAGAATGCTCTCTACAATACGGCGAGTGCCTTCAGCTTTGAGTGCGTGTATGAAAACGGTGTGGTCATGCATGTGGCCAGCCCGGAGCACAAGCACATGGCGGAAGTGGAAGCAGCGCTGCAAAAGGCCGGTGGCAAAGGCGCGTTTGACCACGTCGGTGTGATGTTTGAAGGCGATGCGGGTCAGTGGATCTACGTCAACCGTGGCAAGATCACCGCGAGCAATCCGGATGTGCTGCGTGAGAAGGCGCGGCCGGAAGAAACCCATCTCTACGAGAGCAAGGACCACACCGATAACTTCCTCACACACATTTATGATGGTCGGCGCACCGCCACGCCAGTGGAGATCTCCCACCGCAGCATCACCATCGCGCATCTGGCCAATATCGCCCTGCGCACGGGCAGCAGTGGCCTGAAGTGGGACCCCAAGACGGAAACGATCGCCGACAACTCAGCGGCATCCAAGCTGCTCTCGAAAGAATGGCGCAAGCCATGGGTGCTCTGATCCTTGCTGCCACTCCACCTTCTGACTGTGAAAAAAGCCTCATCCATGCTGCGCGGAGTCGCCCTGACTGCCATCACGTGCTTCCTGCATGCGGTGGCACTGGCGCAGACGATCAACATCAGTCCCCTGCCCTTTAATTTGGACAGCACGCCTGGTGGTAAGCCAGCGCCTGCGGCAGCCGCACAGCCAGCCACGCCCCCACCCTTGCCCACGGCCCAGCAAGTGGCCCTCACGGGCACCGTGGGCCACATCTATGTGTATGTGGAGCCGTATCAGACGCGCATTGAGGCGCTGTTTGACATCACCTCGATCATCCAATGGCTGACACCAGATGAAAAAAACGTGCCCGACACGATTTCGGTCGAGTACCAACAGAGCATCATCCGAGACGCGGAAAAACTGGCGGCGGACTGGTGCAGTGTTTCCACCAATGAGGGCCGCCAACCCTACATCGCTCCCACCGCGCACTTTGTGAAGGGCAAGCCCGGTGCCACCATCCCCATGGCTGAAAACGAGGCTCTGCCGCGCAATCAATGCATGCTGGGCCTGGTGTGGAACTCTGCCGCCACCGAAACTCCCGACACCGTGGAGGCCACATGGAAGGGCTGGATCAATGGGGCCAAGGTCATGCCTGTGACCGTGCTCTTCGGGAGCCAAAGTGAGCGCTCCGAGATCAACAACATCACCAAGAAAATCCAGTGGATCAACAAAGGACGCCTGCGCCCAACTCCGCTGGCCAAAGTGCCCACCTATGATCCCGTGCCGCCCATCAAGATTCCCATTGGAGCCATCCTCTGGTTACTCATCGGTATTGGCTTCTATTGGTACATCTGGCATCGGAATTACCGTCTCCCAGGTGGTGGCCTGCCATACTTCGGTGTGTACATCTTTTGCCTCATCCTGATCGGCAAGCTGGTCAACATCACCATCCAGCGCGACCAGGGTGCGCCCAACATCGCCGATGTCACGGAGGCACAGAAAATCGTCTCACCGCTGCTACGCAACGTTTACCGCGCCTTTGATCACCGCGCCGAGTCCCGCATCTACGACGTGCTCCACCGCAGCATCGAGGGAGAGCTCTTGCGTAAACTTTACCTCGAGACAATCACCGCGCTCACTTTGGACGGACGTGAGGGCACACGCGTGCTGATCACTGAATTCGAAGCCACCGTCGATCAAGTCACCGGTCATACGAGCAGCGGCGGCTTCATCGCTGACTGCAACTGGAGCACCATCGGCACGGTGGGCCACTGGGGCCACGCCCACCCACGCTACAACGGCTACAAAGCCCGCGTCACGGTGGAACCCCTGCAAGGTGAGTGGAAACTGACCGCGCTCGAAGTCCAGGAAGTGCGGCGGAAGTAAGCAGATACGAACTCGATCATTTCATGACCACCGCAGCAATGACGCCAATTAAAACGATCAGGAGCAGCGCGAGTAGTACTAGAGCCACGATAGAAGATTTGCGCTTCACATGGGGCGTGACCGCTATGATCCGATGATATTCAGGTGTCATGACGAACTTACCCTGCTGACCCATTACCTTCACGAGGATATAAGCATTGATCAGCGTGCCAACAGGGAACCCCAGAAGGCCAATGCACGAGAAAATAATCGTCGGTATCCGTGCCCAGCCTTTCAGCCTTCGAAGCCCATAAGCCGTCACACCATAAGCCAGTGCCATCAGAATGAGAATCGCACCAAGCAACTGGGGAGGAATGTCTTCCGTTGGCTTACCTTCCATCAAAGTAACGGCACCAGCCGCAAGCAAGCCAAACGTGGCCAGGTAGTAAAGCATCCCCACTGATTTGATTGTCGCCTCCGTGTTGATGTGCTGCATCCGCTCCACTTCCTCCTGAGGTGTGTTTTGCAGCACTTGGGACTGTGGGGCGGCGTAGGGATTGATTTCCATCGGGCAACTTTAGCGGCGGAGTGATCAGACGGTCAATCATCATCTCCCATGCCGACACATCTGCTGCACCTGACGCGTATGAGTGTCATCATGCGCTGCTTCCTTTCCCTTCTCCTTGCCGTCCCAGCAATCGCCGCCGACCTCCCACCGGACAAAGGCCATGAAATCCCCGCGAGTGGCAAACGTCCCCTCGTCGTCACTGGCAAGTCCTCGCAACCATTGCCCAAATACGACATCCCTGAAGGCTACACGCTTGAACTCGCCGCCGCATCACCGCTGGTCACGCATCCGATCATGGGCTGCCTCGATGACAAAGGCCGCCTCTTCGTCGGCGATGCCACGGGCGTGAACTGGAACAAGAAGCAGCTCGAGGAGAACCCACCGAACCGCGTCCTCATGCTCGAAGACACCGACAAGGACGGCAGCTTCGACAAGAGCACCATCTTCGCCGACAAGATGACCTTTCCTCAAGGTGCGTGCTGGTTGAACGGCAGCCTTTACGTTGGCTCACCTCCTGGCATCTGGAAGCTCACGGATACGGATAACGACGGCGTCGCTGACCAACGGGAGATGATCGTCGGCGGCTTCGATTACACCGGCAATGCCGCCGACATCCATGGTCCCTTCCGGCATCCGAACGGCCGCCTCTACTGGTGCCATGGTCGCAAAGGCCACAAGGTCGCGCAGAAGGATGGCACCCTGGTCGATGAATCACTCGCCTGCGGCATCTGGAGCTGCAAGC
>JANOBP010000398.1:0-3611 GCA_031411715.1 Verrucomicrobiaceae bacterium
GATTTCATCGCCAATGGCCTCAACTTGCCGCTCCATGACATTCGTGTGCTCGAAGGAGCCGAGGCGGTCAAAAAGAGGCTCTCCACGGATGAATCGACCGTTTTCGATGGTTTGGTGATTCAGCGCACTGATCTCGAAAAGATCGCCAAACCATGGCTGGAGCGCACGCGCATGCATTGTTTACGCGCATTGAGTGATGCAGGTGTGAAAGCGGGGGAACTCGATGAAGTCATCCTGGTCGGTGGCAGCACTCGCATGCCGTTGGTGAGGCAGTTTGTGGCCGATTTGTTCGGCAAGGAGCCAAATACCTCGCAAAACCCCGATGAGGCCATTGCACTCGGTGCGACGATTCAGGCAGGTATTTTGAGTGGCAGTTTGCGGCAGGTGTTGTTGCTCGATGTGACGCCGCTTTCGCTCGGCATCGAGACTTTCGGCGGATTGATGAACATCATCATCCCACGCAACACGACGATTCCGGCCAAGGCGGGCGAGATGTTCACCAATGCCGTCGCCAATCAGGACTCCATGCTCATTCGCATCCTGCAAGGCGAGCGCGAGTTGGCGAAGGACAACTGGGAGCTTGGCCGGATCGAAGTGCCGTTTCCCGCCGGGCCAAAGGGCAGCGCACGTGTCGGTGTGCAGTTCAGTTTGGATGCGGATGGCATCTTAAACCTGCTGGCACGAGATACGGCGACGAATCAAGACACCACGCTAGAGATTCGCGGCACCGCCGTGGATGTGGAAGACGAGCGCGTGGAGCAAATGATCTCCGAGAGCGTCGAATACGCCTTCGACGACATGAACGAGCGCATCTGGACCGAGGCGAAGCTCAAAGCAGAGGAGCTACTCCCCGCCGTCGATGCCGCCTTGGCCCAACTCGGTGAATCCGCTGAAGTCCGCGCCTGTGCCGCCGAAGTGCGCCGCATTTTGGATGCGGCTGAACATGACGTGCGGGCTTTAAAGGCAGCCAATCAGAAGCTCGACGACGCGACGCAGTCGCTGGCGGTGATGCTCATCGAGAAGGCGATGGAAGAATCGCTGGTGCGGCGCGGGCTGGTGTGATTTCATGCGTGTATGAAACGCCGCATATTTATTGGCTCAATGAGCAGTCTTTCGGCTCTCGCTGCCGCGCCCATGAAGTCTGACCATCAAACGATCTGCGGTCTCGCGGAGGCTTTCTTGAAGGAGCATGACATCCGGGGCATGGCCATCGCTTACGGACGTGATGGGAGGATTGATTTCGAGTCGGGCTTTGGTTTTGCCGATGTGGAGGCCAAGGAACCGGTGACGCCGGAGCATCGCTTCCGCATCGCCAGCATCTCGAAGCCGATCACGGCCACGGCAGTGATGATGTGCGTCGAAAAAGGCCTGCTGAAGCTCGAGGATAAGGTTTTTGGCCCGCAGGGCATCCTGAGTGGCGCGCATGCTGGCGATCTGGCGGCCATCACGGTGGATCATCTGCTCACGCACACCAGTGGAGGCTGGGCAAACGACAAGGACGATCCGATGTTCAAGAATGCGACAATGAAGCACGATGAACTTATCGCGTGGACGCTCGCCAATCAAAAGCAGACGCATCCGGTGGGCTCGCACTATGCGTATTCGAACTTCGGCTACTGCGTGCTGGGCCGCGTGCTGGAGAAGGTGATGAACCAGCCCTACGAGAAGTTCATCACGCAGCAAGTCCTGTCGAAGTGCGGCATCACGAGCATGAAGATCGCTGGAAACACGTTGGCGGACAGGCAGGCAAAGGAGGTGATTTATCACACGAAAAAACTAGGCGCGGCCTACGGCATGAATGTGGCCCGCATGGACTCGCACGGCGGCTGGATCGCCACGGCGGGTGATTTGGTGCGCTTCGCATCGCAACTGCCGAAGCTGCTCAAACCGGAGTCGATCCGCACGATGACCACGGCGGGTGTGAATGAAAGCTATGCGCGCGGCTGGAACGTGAACAAGACACCGAACTGGTGGCATGGCGGCTCCTTGCCTGGCACAAGCACGATCATGGTTCACACTGCGAACGGGATGTGCTGGGCCGGATTGCTGAACGGGCGCAAAGACAGCGTTGGCCTCGCACTGGACAGGCTGATGTGGCAGATGGGTGGCGTGGTGAAGGCGTGGGGACTATGAGCATCAAGGCTGCTTGCGCTTGAGGAGCAAGGTCCAGTCCTTGGCCCTGGACATGACCTTTCCACTTTCGTCTTTCATCTCCACGCCTGCCGTGAACATGATGACACCAGCGCTGAAGGCCATGTGTCCCAGGGGATTACCGTCGGCTGGATTGATGCTGATGGCTTCCATTTCATCTGGTTTGAAGGACAGTTTTTGGAAATCGGGCGCAACCGGGGCAACCATCGCGTCGGGCACATAAACCACGGCAAAACTTCCGTCGGTGGCCACGGCTGCCATTATTTGCTGGCCGGGTTCGAATGGTTTGACCGGTTTGCCGATCAGAAAGCTGTCATCTCTTCGCAGCTTCGTCCAATTGAGGCCTTCAATGAATTTCTTCATCACGCCCATCTGCGCCGCTCCGGGCAGATCGAGCGCTTTTTGCCACGGTGTCCGCGCATCGGTCTGTTGCGTGCGTTTTTCGAGATCGTGGAACTGCCAGATGCTGTGCGTGCCATAAACGTGGCCGCAAGCGCCGCTGAGCACGCTCCACCATGCAGCGCGGCGCACGTCGAAGTCGTCGAACCACTCGGTGGGCTTCTTGTCCTTCATGAGGCTGCGCACGGGATGGTCTTCGTAGCAGGGTTCACCGTCGAGCGTGGGCTTGAGCGCGGAAAGGGCCAGGTTTTTGGCATTCATGTCGTAGTTGGCCGTGGCGCGTTTGCTGTGGCCGCTTTGGAACATGTGGAAGTCGAGCCAAGGCTCGTCGGGCCAGTAGTCAGAGGAGTTTGCGCCGCCTTTGGGGTGGTAGGTGATGAGGTGCTTGCCGCCATCGCCTTTCTTCAAACCGGCGGCCATGGCGCGGATGATGGCGCGATGCGTGTCGTTTTCGACCGGGCGGTCGCCACCGAGGATCCAGATGATCGGCTTGTCTTTGTAGCGCTTTGCCAGCCACTCGCAGTAGGAGGCGGCGTTTTCTGGCGTGAAGAACTCTGGCCCCTTGCCCCATTTCTTGTTCCACTTGTCGCCCCAAGTCGGCAGCATGGCCGTGTAGAGGCCATGCGAGGCCGCTTTGTCCACCACCCAATCGACATGCTGGAAGTAGGCGTCGCGCGGCTTCGTAGGATCGTTGTTCTCGAGCGGCAGTTCGCCATAGGCGTTCGGTTTGTCGAACTCAAACTCGGCCAAAGCGACGGCGAGGATGGTGTTGAAGCCTTTGTCGGCCCGGTTCTTCAAATACATCTCGGTTTCCTCCCGTGTGAGGCGATGAAACAGCTCCCAGGCGGTGTCGCCGAGCAGGAAGAACGGTTTACCATCGCTGGAGACGATGTAGCGGTGATCGGAGGCGATTTTGAGATCGGGTAACGCAGCGCTGGCGGTGATGGAGAAGGCAGAAAGGAGGATGGCGAGACGCATGAGCGAATGATGCCAGAAGAAGGCGGTGGTTTGCCAGTTTTCATTTTCCAATTCGTATTCTGCATCCATCTCTCATTCCCAAC
>JANOBP010000399.1:0-2696 GCA_031411715.1 Verrucomicrobiaceae bacterium
GTGAACTATCCACCAAAGTGCTCAAGACCAGCCCGGTCAAAGGCTCCATCCGCAGCAAACGCAAGCGCTGCTCCCTCGACCCCGCTTTCAGGACGGCATCCACCCAACACATTTTCCATGGTTTTGATGCGTAAGCCCTGATTACAGACCCACAAAAAGGCGTTTCAGCACCCTCAAAAGACGTTTCAATGTCCCTAAAAGTCGTTGCAGCAATGTCTATGGACGTTGCAGTGACCTTAAAGGACGATGCAGCGTGTCCAACAGCCGTTACAGCCTGCTCTCCAGGCGTTTCATTGACCCTAGCAGCCGTTGCAGCGATGCTTAAAGGCGCTGACACCCGCTCAACCGCCGTTGCGCCTGAGCCTAGAGGCAAACTTCCGCGCCGCACGGCCCTCACAGGTCGGGCGCTTGCTCCGCAAACGCGGCGCCCCGCCTTGTCAGCCCCTCAAACTCCGATGCCACTCGCCAACATTGCGCCTCCTCGCGGCGGCTTGGGACAAGCCACCCTACCTTGGACCCACGCCACGGCAGCCTCCCCCATTGCTCCACTCCTCCTAGCCACACCCCCGAAGGCCAAGGGCCTTCCGTCTTGCATCCCAGGGTTTGCGGAACCCTGGGAACTTTATCACCCGCCCCATTTTGCCAAGGGCGAACCCCATCGGTGTTCCATTCATCTCCGCCGAGGCACTACGGAACCGCGTAGCGGTTCGCCTCAGGTCTGTGACGTCACAAAATTGTTTCGCTCAGTTATGTGATCGAACTCGACAGGCTTTGCGACAGGCCTGTAGATGGGCGTTGGCTCTTCCTAACATGCAGCGATCTTTTATTCTTACCCTGGCTCTGTGCTGCTGCCTCACGGCATCGTGTCGGCCAGTAAAAAAATCGGTAAAGAAGGTTTCGACAACACAGTCATCGGACATCGTGTGGGTTCAACTTCGAGGAGCCGACGTTCGCACTTCCAACAAGGAATTGGAAGAATGGAACATTCGAGAGGCCGTCGTCTGGCAGGCACTTCTCGGACTGGCTTCTCATAAGCTACCAGAAGATTTTACCTGCTACCTGAGCTTTTACAGGCCCGGCAAAGAGACGCAGCCTGAAGGCACCGGTTTCGTTCGGGCGGCGAATAGGCCAGGCTTTCCTGCCTCACTCGTCCCGCCGCCACCGCCTTCCCCGCCGCCAGCACCGGTGCCGATTCAGCCGCCATTGGAGTTCATGCAGCGGTTTTCGAGTCAAAAAGCTATCACCATCAAATCGATTTCAGAAGCAAGGACCACCGCAGAGGACACTGTCATGGACCGAGCTTCGGACCCGCAGAGAACAATTCTCGAATTCGATGACATCATGTGGCTGACACCGGCTCAGGTGGAGGTCTCTGCTGGCGGTGGCACATACTACCTCTGGAAAATAGGGGGCCATTGGAAGGTTTTCGGATTTGAATCAGGTCCGTGTGCGTGCGGTTGAGCAATACAGCTTCTGAATCAGATCACCCGGTCATTCACGCCGTCCATACGGAACAGCGTAGTGGTTCCGTCCATCCCCGCCGAGGCACGCCGGTTCAACGGGAGCGGGGAACAGCGATTGCGAAGCGAGTGAGCCCACCTCTAGTGGGGTAATGAACTGCCGTTTGACCACATTAATCATTTTTGCCGGCCTGTGTTTGAGAATCGGCTCACAAGAAGCCCCGAAAGAAGCCCCGGAAATTGTCAGTGCTTATGACAAGGTTCGATGGGCCTATTGGCAGGAAAAAAGTATGATTGAGTGGGAGTACCGAAAGCGAATATCGGAGCTCATTCTCAAGGCAGACAAAATCGAAGTGTTCCTTCTCGACTTTTCCATTCCTGAAGTGGAATCCGAGTCAGTTACCGGGATTGAAACCTTTCCGATTGCGCCATATGAGAAGGACACGCGAATCGTTAAAAAAGTGGAGCTTCAACCAGGTGATCTGAAGGTGTTCAGCGAGGCAGTCGCCTCAGCGCTTTCATCAAAGGGAGGAGAAGGCGGTGTGTTATGTCATTATCCGATTCACGGGATCAAAGTGTTTCGCGCTGGTCATCAGATATTTCAGACCAGCCTGTGCTGGAAGTGCGGAAACTACTACGTCGAGTTTCCTGACACAGCATCTTGGCAACAAATGAGTGGCAGCTTCATGCAGCTCAAAGAGTTGCTGGAAAAGCATCTACCCATTCCTCCCGAAGAAGTGAAGCGTTTTGAACAAATGATGGGCAAAGCCAGCAAGGGTGGGCAGAAGCCAGCAGGTAAAGCCAAAGAGTGATCGCTAGATCACCCGGTCATTCCCGCCATCGACCGGAATCTGAGCACCGGTGACTTTGGCGAACAACGGGGAGGCCATGGCGGCGACCATGTTGCCGATGTCCTTGCTCTTGATCTCGACCTTCATGAGGTTCTTGGTCTTGTACTCCTCTACGGTCATGTTGTAGCGCGTGGCGCTCTTGAGCAGGGCTTCGGGGGTCCAGAGCTTGGTGTCGAAGACGGCGTCGGGATGCACGATGTTGACGCGGATCTTGTGCGGGGCGAGTTCGAGCGCGGCGACGCGGCAGAGCTGGGTGAGCGCGGCCTTGCTGCATGAGTAGGCGCTGGCGCCCGGGCCGGGTGCTTTGAAGTTGCGGCTGCCGACGAAGATGATGCTGGCGTCGATGCCCTGCTTCACGAACGGGATGACCTTGTTCATGAGCTTC
>JANOBP010000400.1:0-4137 GCA_031411715.1 Verrucomicrobiaceae bacterium
ACCTCAACGCAACCGGTGATGGTGCCGCCCGTGCCGACGGCAGCGATGAAGATGTCGATCTTGCCATCCGTATCCGCCCAGATCTCTTCAGCCGTGGTCTTCATGTGGATGGCCGGGTTGGCGGGATTTTCAAACTGCTGGGGCATCCAGGCATTGGGCGTACTGGCGACGAGCTCCGTGGCTTTGGCGATGGCACCCTTCATGCCCTTGGGGCCTTCCGTCAGCACCAGCTCGGCACCCAGCAGGGCCAGCAGCGTGCGGCGCTCCATCGACATCGTTTCAGGCATGGTCAGGATAAGCTTGTATCCTTTGGCCGCAGCCACAAACGCCAGCGCGATGCCGGTGTTGCCGCTGGTCGGTTCGATGATCACGGTGTCCTTGGTCAAAATACCACGCTTCTCAGCGTCCTCGATCATGGCCATGCCAATACGGTCTTTGACGGAACCGAGTGGGTTAAAGAACTCACACTTCAGAGCGATGGTAGCATTGAGGCCAGCCGTGACTTTGTTCAGCCGCACGAGTGGTGTGTTTCCGACGGTTTCGACGATGTTGTTGAGGATGGGCATATCAGTTCAAGGTTCGAGGTTCAAAAATTCCAAGGTGCGGCTGGTGCCGTGATCAATGACTGGCGCAGAATTCTTCGAAGCGGTCCATGCCGGAGTTGATGATGTCCAGTCCGGTGGCGTAGCTGAAGCGCACGGTGCTTTCGGCTCCAAAGGCAACGCCTGGAACAGCCGCAACGCGCTGCTTGCTGAGGAGCTTCTCGCAGAAGTTGACGGACTTGATGCCGATGGGCTCGATATCGACGAGGAAGTAGAAAGCGCCCTTGGGCTCGACCACGCGGATGTTTTTGATCGCTGAGAGGCGACCGAGCATGTATTGGCGGCGCACGTCGAACTCGTCACGCATGTCGGAGACGATCTGTGGATTGCCCTGCAGGGCTGCAACAGCACCGTATTGAGCGAAGGTTGTGGGATTGCTCGTGGTGTGGCTTTGAATGGTATCGATAGCGATAGCGATAGCCCGCGGTGCTGCTGTGTAGCCAAGGCGCCAGCCGGTCATGGCAAAAGCTTTGGAGAAGCCATTGATGGTGATGGTGTGGTCGTAAATATCCTTGCTGATGGAAGCCATGGAGACGTGCTGGTTGCCTGCATAGACAAGCTTCTCGTAGATTTCGTCGGACAGGATGATGATGTCTTCAGCAGCAGCGATTTCGCCGATTTTGGCGAGTTCGTCCTTGGTATAGACGGAGCCAGTGGGGTTGCCGGGGCTGTTGATGATGATCATCTTGGTCAGCGGTGACATGGCGTCCTCAAACTCCTCAGGAGTGATCTTCCAATCGTTCTCAAGCTTCGTTTCGACGATCACGGGGATGCCGCCAACCATGCGGACCATTTCAGGATAGCTGGTCCAGTAAGGTGCAGGGATGATGACTTCATCGCCCGGATTCACGACAGCGAGGATGGCGTTGTAGCAGGAGTGCTTGGCACCGCAGTTCACGCTGATCTGGTTGGCCTCGTATTGGAGGTTGTTCTCAGTGAGGAACTTGGCAGCCAGGGCCTCACGGAGTTCCAAGATGCCAGCGCTTTCGGTGTAACGAGTCTGGCCAGCGTTCAAGGCAGCAATAGCAGCCTCGGTGATGTGGGCTGGGGTATCAAAGTCAGGCTCACCAGCGCCGAAGTTCAGGACATCAATGCCTTGCTTCTTGAGAGCCTTCGCCTGGCTAGTGATGGAAAGGGTCATGGAGGGGGCAACTTCGGCGATGTTTTTAGCAATGAAATCCATAGGTGGTCAGGTGTGTTGGGCTGGTAAATCGGGGGCCGCCTACAAAGGCGGGGGCGGGATGTTTGTCAACGGGCACGGTGCGCAGGTTGGTAGGAGACCGGCTTGATCGAGTGGCGGCAGAGGCTCCCGAGAGAGCCCGCAAAAGCTGTGGAGCTTCGGATATCGAGGTAACTAAGAGGCCTTGAGCACCTCCATTTTTTTACTTTCCAAGAAGAATTTGAACCTATAGCCTCGAGATCGACTCCAAAACGTCCACGCTTATGAAATGTTCTTCACGCATAGTTTTTTCGGTCGCTGCCATGACACTTGGTTTCATACCAATCAATGCACGAGCAGACGATGATACCGTCGCGTCAGCAGAGAAGCCCAAAATGGCGATCTATGCTGAAGATGTGACCGTGGATGGAACACGCAGGCCAGACCTTGGACGTGCACTGGCTGACAGCCTCAGCACAGCGCTCCTGCGTCGAGGTCAGGTGCGTGTTTATAATTTGATGACCGAGGAAACCGATACTGGCACCCAGATGCTGATGTCGCCGAAGCAATCTGGAGTGAACCGCTTGAATGGCAAAACTCTGGACAAGGATCTCGATTACTTGTTGTCCTTTAACCTCTTCTCAGTTGGTCCAGAACATCGCATGACGGTCAAAAAGACTCGCGTGGCGACATCGGAGCTGATCGACTCCTGGCAATTCAATCATTTTGGCCGTGCGAGTGAGTTATTTGGGATTGTGCCTAAAATCGTCGATCGAGTTGACCCTAAACCTGTCGTGCGTGGCTTCCCCGCCATGCAATCCCCGTCGGAATTGCGCCCGGAAATTCAGAATGGCTTCTATGCTGGCGACTACACCAACCCGGCCAGCCCAGCCTATGATCCATGGCGTATGAGCGTGGAAGGCAGCCCAAACTATGTGGACTTGGCGAACGTCCCCAAAGCATTGGTGTTTCGCGAGATCGGTTCCATTTCCCACATCAATGATTTTTGGAAATTTGCCATTGTACGTCCTACTCAAGGCGTGAAGCTGCGCGAAAACGATCCCCTGCATGTTCTTTATGATGAAGGTGATGTGTATGCCAACCTACGCGTGACCAATGTGGAAAAAGCAGGCACGGTGGCCGACTTCGGCGGCATCACCCCAAAACACCACCCTCTGTTCCGTGGTGATAAAGTCTTCGGTTGGGCCACACCAACGACTCCACCGCCCGAGAAACTGGGTGGCACAAAGTAAGCATTTGTCACTACAGGGCAGCGAGCTAAGAGCATGATGCACTCATGCTACAACTCTCTCAAATCCTCCTTCCAGTCGATCATACTGACTCCGATCTGCGTGAGGCAGCGATCAAGATGTTGGGGGTGCCTGCGGTCGATTTAAAGTCGCTAACCCTAAAGCAGCGGGCCATTGATGCGCGGCGCGGGCATGTCGAGTTTAGCTACACACTGCTTGTCACGGTGGCGGATGAGAGCCGTGTTTCAAAGAGTCCAAGGGTTCAGCCAGCCACCGATGAAAGCTATGTACTGCCTCCAACTGCACCCACAGGCCTCGGGAGGCCAATCATTGTGGGCACAGGTCCGTGCGGGTTGTTTTGTGGCCTTCTTCTAGCGCGCGCGGGTTTAAAGCCACTCCTATTGGAGCGCGGAAAGGCGGCGGGCGACCGAGCGCGGGATGTAACCGGGTTTTGGAATCGAGGCTGGGCTTTTGACGCTGAATCAAACGTGCAATTCGGCGAAGGTGGTGCCGGAACATTTTCCGATGGAAAGTTGTACACACAGATAAGAGACCGGGAACATCGTATCCCGTGGCTATTGAAGGAACTCGTGCGTGCGGGTGCGCCGGAAGACATCTTGGTCAAAAATAGACCCCACATTGGCACTGACAGGCTGATCAAGGTCGTGCGACATATTCGCGAGGAGATCATTGCACTGGGCGGCGAAGTGCGATTCGGGGCAAAAGTTACGGATGTCGTCATTGAGGCCGGCACGATGCGCGGCGTGGTGCTGGCGGATGGAAGCGTCATCGAAGGCGGGCAAATCATCTTCGGCGTTGGCCACAGCTCGAGAGATACCTTCACCATGCTGCGCGCACGTGGTGTACCGATGGAGCGAAAACCATTTTCCATCGGCGTACGAATCGAGCATCCGCAGCGCTTGATCGATCAGTCGCTTTATGGCCGCTGGGCAGGTGATTCGAGGCTTGGCTCGGCACCATATAAATTCGTGGCGCATTGCGGGAAGCGAAGTGCCTATAGCTTTTGCATGTGCCCCGGAGGCCTCGTGGTTGCTGCCAATTCTGAGCCGGGCACTGTGGTGACCAATGGCATGAGCAGCTACGAGCGTGCTGAATCAAACGCCAA
>JANOBP010000401.1:0-2446 GCA_031411715.1 Verrucomicrobiaceae bacterium
CCGGACGATCCGTACGCACCCACCGATGATCCGCCCATGCGGTCCGATGACTGGAGCGTGATGCCCAAAGTGAGCTTGAGGCCTGCCAGCCTGAATCCGGTGTGCGCAGCCCTCATTTCCCAGCCCCTCTCCCCCACGAACTTATCACTGCCAATGAAGCCTGAAAAACCCAGCCAACCAATCGTCAGCGCTGTTAGGTCGGCTCCTCCACCACTCATGCGCAACGCGGCGCTAGGCGTAGGAGTCTGCATCAGGCATGAGAGAGAGTTTCGCATGAATTAGTTCTGATTTACTTTTCCATTTCATCAGAAAATTAAATGAGATGCTATCTTTTTTTCATAACTCCGAGCAGTTAATGCCCATGTACGTAGGTAAATGAACAACGAAATATTTTTCGCACTCGCTGCCAATCATGCAAAAAATGCAAGCAACGCGCTCAGAAATGCGTTGCCCCCAGCCCCTTGGCAACGATTTAATTAAACCATTTCCGTGTAGATGCTCCGCTGCATCATGGGATCCATTTCGGCTGCACGATGCTAATGTCGCGCCGCGTTTAGTTCCCGCTCGTTTTTTGTCCTATGCATCTTCTTTTGGTCACCACCGTTCTCGCTGCCGCCTCGCTTCAGGCTGGCACCATCCAGTTCAATCGCGACATCCGTCCGATCCTCTCGGACAACTGCTTCCAATGCCACGGCCCGGGCGAAAAAGATCGCCAGGGAGGCCTGCGGCTGGATCTCAGAGACGCGGCAACCAAACCTGCCGAGTCGGGTGCAACTGCCATTGTTTCAGGCAAAGCGAAGCAGAGTGAACTCATCGCCCGCATCCTCACCGACCACGAGGATGATCACATGCCGCCTGAAAAGACCGGCAAGAAGCTCACAGCCGATCAAAAGGACCTGCTCAAGCGCTGGATCGACGAAGGCGCGGAGTATCAGGGCCATTGGGCATTCATCGCACCCGTGAGACCACCGGTTCCTGCTTTGAAGGCCCAGACTGCCAATGCCAATCCCATCGATGCGTTCATCGCTGCTGAGTTGGCTGAAAAGAAGCTGCCATCCGCACCTGAATCCGCGCCGGAAACGCTGCTGCGCCGACTGGCACTCGATTTGACGGGCCTGCCGCCGACGCTCAAGGAAGTGGACGATTTCCTCTCCGCTCACCGCGCAGCGAATGCTGAGGCTCGTCCTCAAGTCTGGTCCAAGTGGGTGGATCACTTTCTTTCCTCGCCGCATTTCGGTGAGCGCATGGCCATGCAGTGGCTGGACTTTGCACGTTACGCAGACAGCCACGGCTATCAGACGGACAGCAGTCGCAGCATGTGGCCGTGGCGGGACTGGGTGATCCGCGCCTTCAATGAGAACAAGCGCTTTGACCAGTTCAGCATCGAGCAATTGGCGGGCGATCTGCTGCCGAATGCGGCACCAGACCAACTGCTGGCGACGGGCTTCAATCGCAATCACCGCATCAATGGCGAGGGCGGCATCATCGCTGAAGAATGGCGGATTGAGACCATCATCGACCGCGTGGAGACCACTGGCAGCACCTGGCTGGCGCTCACCATGAACTGCTGCCGTTGCCATGATCACAAGTTTGATCCCATCAGCCAGCGTGACTTTTATTCCATGTTCGCCTTCTTCAACAGCATCGACGAGCGCGGCACCATCACGGGCTCTTCGAACCGGTCCGGCGGCAATGAGGATCCTTTCATCCGCGTGCCGACGGCTGCTCAGCAGACCGAACTCGCACAATTAAACACCGCCGTCGCAACCGCCGACAGCAAGGTCAAAGACCTCGAAAAAAACCTCCCACAGCAGCTCGCAGCATGGGAACCCAGCGCGCTTCAGCAATTGAGCACCACGCTAACGATGTGGCAGCCACTCCCCGCACCGCAGGCCAAGTCAGACGCAGGTGCCACCTTTACCGCCCAAGATGACGGCACATGGCTCGTCGGCGGCAAAAATGGCGGCAAGGACACTTACACCATCACCACCAAGCTCGACGCACCGACATCCTTGAGCGCCTTGCTGCTGGATTGCCTGCCGGATGACAGCTTGCCCGCGAAGAGCCTCGGCCGCGCCTTCAATGGCAATTTTGTGCTCACCAGGATCGAAGCGGACGTGAAGGCTCCGGGCGTTGCAAAGCCGACGGCGCTTCGTTTTGCCAAAGCGGAAGCCAGCTATTCGCAAAAGGGCTATGAAATCAAAAACGTGATCGGCAAGGATGTCTATAAAGGCTGGGCCGTGGATGGCCCGACGAATCGCAGTCCGAAAAAAGCCATGTTCGTGCTCGATGCTCCAGCACAACTCCCCGCTGGCAGCACGCTCACCATTCGCCTCATCCACACCGCCGTCGATCAGCACAACATTGGCCGCTTTAAGCTCGCCTACAGCACGCTGGGCACCGCTCTCGTCAAACTCGATGGCAATGCCGCCTTTGGAGACATCGC
>JANOBP010000402.1:0-2960 GCA_031411715.1 Verrucomicrobiaceae bacterium
AAGCCGCCGTGTTTTTTGCAGGCGTCGGTGACCTGCTGGCCGCGATTGCCTTTGGCGATCATGATCATGCTGCCGCCGTGGCTTTGGAAGAGATCGACGTAGCTGTCCATGCGGCCCGCCGTGGTGGGGCCGAAGCTGCCGCTGGGCATGCCGGCGGGTGTTTTGGCGGGGCCGGCGTAATAGACGGGGTGATTTTTGAAGTAGTCGGGCAGCGGTTTGCCGGCATCGAGCATCTCCTTAAGCTTCGCGTGCGCGATGTCGCGGGCGACAATGATGGGGCCGTTGATGAGGAGGCGAGTCGTGGTGGGATACTTGCTCAACTCAGCGCGGATCTCGGCCATGGGGCGATTTGTGTCGATGCGCACAGCGTTGGTGTCTTTGCGGTGGCGCAGCTCCTCGGGGATGTATTGCAGCGGGTTGGTTTCGAGCTTCTCGATGAAGACGCCGTCACGCGTGATCTTGCCCTTGGCCTGACGATCCGCGGAGCACGAAACGCCGATGCCGATGGGCAGTGACGCGCCGTGGCGCGGCAGGCGGATGATGCGCACGTCGAGTGCGAAGTATTTCCCGCCAAACTGGGCACCGATGCCGCACTCGCGAGCGGCCTGGAGCATCTGCGCCTCGAGCTTGACATCGCGGAAGGCGCGGCCGTGCTCGTTGCCGGTGGTGGGGAGGTTGTCGTAATACTTCGTGGAGGCGAGTTTGACGTGTTTCATCGTCGATTCAGCCGAAGTGCCGCCAATGACGAAGGTCAGATGATAAGGCGGGCACGCGGCGGTGCCGAGCGACACCATTTTCTCGCTCAAGAACTTCACGATGCCCTTCGGATTCAGCACGGCGCGGGTCTCCTGATAAAGGTAAGCCTTGTTCGCCGAGCCGCCGCCTTTGGCGATGAAGAGGAACTTGTACGCATCGCCGTCGGCGGCGTAAAGGTCGAGTTGCGCGGGCAGATTGGTGCCCGTGTTTTTCTCCGTGAACATGTCCAGCGCGGCGTTCTGCGAGTAGCGCAGATTGTTCTCGGTGTAGGCGAGATAGACGCCCTTCGAGAGCGCGGCCTCGTCACCGCCGCCGGTCCACACTTGCTGGCCCTTTTTGCCCATGATGATCGACGTGCCCGTGTCCTGACAAAACGGCAGAAGGCCCGCAGAGGCCACATCGGCATTCTTCAGCATCGTCAGCGCCACCATGCGGTCGTTCTCGCTCGCTTCAGGGTCATCGAGGATGGCGGCGACTTGTTTGAGATGCTTCGGACGCAGGAAGAAATTGATGTCGTGGAAGGCCTGATTGGCCAGCAGCGTGAGCGCTTCGGGATTCACGACGAGCACTTCCTTCTCGCCAAATGTCTGCACGTTGACGTGTTCCTTAGTCAGCAGGCGGTATTCGGTGTCGTCGTTGCCGAGTTCGAGGAGTTCTTGGTAGTGAAAGGCGGGCGTGGGCATGGTGGATGGCACGCATACTGAAAAGCACGTGTGCCATCGCAAGCCGCAGTCGTCGCTGCATGGCTTCACTCACGGAAAAAAGATGTCGCGCGTGCTGCCATCGAAAGCGGCCCTCGCGCAGGCAGCAGTGGCGGAACTTGCGGTTGGAGCCGCATGGGCACAGGTCATTGCGACCTAGTTTTTCCTCCAGCCATTTGCCATTGCCGATGATGCGGATGCCACGCTTGACCTGCGTCTCGCTTGGGAACCCTTGTCTGCGTTTACTGCTCCGCTCGTAAAAAGCAGAAGCCGTCGATTTCTTCGTGGATGTGTTTCTTGTTTGCCATATCGACCTCCTTGGTGGTTGAGAGCGCTGTGTTTAGCAAGTCACCGACTTCTGGCAACAACTCTGTGTGACCGCTGCGGCAATGGCGTACTGACTCCATGCCCAATTCGCGCTCCTCAATCTGGAAATGGTATGTCTGCGGCCTGCTGCTGCTGGCCACGACGATCAATTATATGGATCGTCAGACGCTGGCGAATGCCGCTACTCGTGTGACGAAGGAGTTTAGCCTCAAGCAAGAGCAATACGGCGATCTTGAGCTCGCATTTGGTTGGGCGTTTGCGATTGGCTCACTGGTGTTTGGTTTTCTGGCGGACCGCTTTCGGGTGTTTTGGCTTTATCCCGTGGTGTTGAGTGGTTGGTCGCTCATGGGCATCGCATCGGCTCACACGGAGGGTTACTGGCCGCTGTTGACCTGTCGTGTGCTGCTGGGCTTTTTTGAGGCGGGGCACTGGCCTTGTGCCCTGAAGACGACGTTTGCACTGCTGGACCCCAAGGATCGCACCATGGGCAACAGCGTGCTGCAAAGCGGTGCCTCCATTGGTGCCATCGTCACGCCACCAATGATGCTCTGGCTCATGACGGATGATGTTTCGAGCTGGCGCTTTGCCTTCCAGGTCATCGGCTACATTGGGCTTGGCTGGGTGCTCGTGTGGTTCATTTCGATTCGCAAAACCGAGCTGGATGTGCCGATCGTGGAAGAAAAAACCACCACAGATGGCCTGTGCGACATTTTGCGCAGCCGCCGCTTCTGGGCTCTAGCATTACTGATCTTCGGTGCGCAGACATGCTGGCATCTTTTCCGCGTGTGGTTGCCGAAATTCATGATCGAGGGTCGCGGTTATGAAGAAGCCATCGCGCTGAAGTTCAACTCCGCCTACTACATCGGCACGGACATAGGCTGTATCGCTGCGGGCATCATTTCGCTGTGGTTGGCTCGTCGGTTTGGTCTCACGGCGCATGCATCGCGGCGCTGGGTGTATGCGGGCGCTTGCGTGCTGACATCCTTCAGCGTGCTGGTGCTCTGGCTGCCCAAAGGTTGGCCGCTCATGGGTGCGATCCTCGTCGTCGGTGCGGGCGCGCTGGCTTTGTTTCCCTGCTACTACAGTTTTGTGCAGGAGCTTTCAGATCGTCATGTAGGCAGGCTCACGGGACTGCTCAGCATGTGGGTGTGGGCCGTGTCATCTCCCATGCACAAG
>JANOBP010000403.1:0-11695 GCA_031411715.1 Verrucomicrobiaceae bacterium
AGCATGAAAGTGCCAAAGCCGAGTCCTGCATGATGCGCCTGCCAGAAGCCGAGATGCGGTGCATACGGAAAGAGATTCATGTACCGCCATTCACGCTGCGAGCGACCTGCGAGCATCAAGCGCTCACCTGTGATGTCGAGATTGTGCAGGTCGTGCTTGGTGAGCAGGAAGGGTACGGGCTCAGCGCTGCGCCCTGTGGTGCTGGTGAGCAGGATGGGGCGGAATTCAAACTCAGCTCGCTCTTTAGCCGCAGCACGACCATGGAGCAGTGCGGTGAAGACCATGCCGGGTTCGTGACGTAACGCGGCTTCGTTTGGCATGAGGACGAAGTCGCGAGGACTGGTGAGATCCTTCTTCGAAGTGAAGGGGATGCGGCTCCAATCTTCCCATGAGCGGATGTCACGGGCATCGAAGAGGCCGTGGTAATGTTTGCTGAAGGGCAGGATGCGATGTGTGAGGTAGTCGCGCAGTTTGGCGAGCTGCCAGTGATGCCAGACTTCAGGCGGCGAGTTGTTCCAGTCGAGTTTCATGGCGTGCGAGGGGTGCAGGTTGAAGCAGGGCACGAATGGCAGGCAGTGCTGCGGTCGCGGCAGCGCGACCGGCCTGTAGGTAGTGCCCGAAATTTTCAAAGTCGTGCCAAGTCGAGGCGACGAAGCGCGGATGGATGACGACATCTGCAGCAGCTTCCTCTTTGGCAATGAGGCGAAGCTGCGCAGCCATCAAGGCGCGGCGGAAGGTGTCGAGGACGTTTCCATCGGCGAGGAGGTTCACTTTGCGAAAGAGGCGGGCAAAGAGATGATTGGTTTCTTTGTCCGTCTTATTTTCAAGTTCACCCGGCATGGGCATGACGTTGACTGCGATGATGCGATCGAGATTGAAATGCGTCTTGAGAAGCGAAACCGGCAAAGGCTCGGAGGTGCCTCCATCCGTATAGCGACGTCCATTGAGATGAACTGGAGCACAGATGGCGGGAATGGCCGCGCTGGCGTGGACGGCATGCGAAACGGGGCCGGAGTCGAAGATGTGCGGTCTGAGGCTGTCGAGGTCGGTCGCGATGACGAGCAACGGCCTTTCGAGGTCGGCGAATGTTTTGGTGCCAAGATCGCGCTCGAGGTGTTTGCGGATTTTTCCTCCTCGAATAAGGCCCTCGGAGGGGGGGATGATGAAATCGAGAAGGGCTTTGAAAGTAGCGCGGTCTTTGATCTCACGAGCGCGCACCTCAAGTGCCGCCCCATCGAGTCCTGAGGCCCAAAGAGCACCGACGTAAGCCCCCATACTGCATCCGGCGATGGCAGTGATGGGGATGCGGTTTTCTTCCAAGACCTGAATCACTCCCGCATGAGCCAAGCCGCGCGCGCCGCCACTGGAGAGCACCAGGCCGATGCTGGGCAATTTCTCTCCGCCTGAGCCGTGCGGGTGGCTTTCTTCGGCACGGCCCCATCCTCTGAAGAGTGGATGAAGGTTGGCGTTCATGGCCTGCGGTGGTTGTTATATGGTTAGAACAACTCAGCGGCAGAAAGATTCAATCTTTGGTCAGTTTTTGACAAAAATGATGCGATTCCCTAGTCTGGCCCTTAATTATTCAATTCAACCATGAGCACCCCTGAAGCTGGCAAGCCTGTTTATAACGTCAAAAATCCCTGCATCGCGAAGGTGAAGCGCAGGTTTGATCTTTCCGGGCCAGATGCGCCAAAACATACGGCACATTTTGAAATCGATCTCGCTGGTAGCGGCTTGGAATACACGCCGGGAGATTCTTTGGCCGTGCAACCGACGAATGAACCGGCGCTGGTGGACGACACCTTGAAGGCACTTGGATTTTCAGGTGATGAAATCGTGAAACACCCCAAAAACGGCAGTGAGGTGCCGATTCGGCAGGCCTTGATCGAAGCGACACTCATCACGGAGATCGACAACAAGCTCATCAAAGCCATCGTGGATAAAACCGGCGGCAACACGCCACTGGCGGATTTGATTGCGCCCGAGAAGAAGGAAGAGCTGAAGAACTACCTCTGGGGACGCTTTGTGATCGATCTGCTGCTGGAAAACCCGACAGCGCGGTTCACGCCCGAGGAATTCATGCTCACACAGAAGAAGCTCAACATTCGGCTTTATTCGATCAGCAGCAGCCAAAAAGCCCATCCAGAAGAAGTGCATCTGACCGTGGCGACAGTCCGCTACACGAGTCACGGCCGAGCAAGAGGCGGTGTGGCTTCGACCTTTCTAGCGGAGCGCGTCACGGTGGGAGAGACGTTGATTCCCGTGTTCGTGAACCACGGCAAAGGTTTCCGCCTGCCAGAGCCTCAGGAAGAGACTCCTGTGATCATGTGCGGCCCAGGGACAGGCATCGCGCCGTTTCGTGCCTTCCTTGAAGAGCGCAAGGCGACAAGCGCGAAGGGTCAAGCGTGGCTGTTCTTTGGCGAAGTGAGCTCAAAGTCATGCTTTTTCTATAAAGATGAGTTCGAGACCTATCTAGCCGATGGCACTCTAACAAAGCTGAGTACAGCATGGAGTCGTGATCAGGCCGAAAAGATCTACGTCCAACACCGCATGCTGGAAAATGCAGCCGAACTCTGGCAGTGGCTGGAGCAGGGGGCGATCTTCTACGTCTGCGGTGATGCCTCACGCATGGCCACAGATGTCGATAAGGCTCTTCACACCATCGTCGAGCAACAAGGCGGAAAAACCAGCGAGGAAGCCGTGGCCTACATGCAGGCGTTCAAGGATGCGAAGCGTTATCGGCGGGATGTGTATTGAGGTGGGCAGCGTTACGCTGCCTTCACTGCTGCCACAATCTTCTGCGCTGCATCGGTCAAATCACCAGCACTGGTGATTTTCAGGCCGCTGGCAGCTAGAGTGGCTTTGCCGGCTTCGACGTTGTTGCCTTCGAGGCGAACGACGAGCGGGATGTTCAGCGAGACTTCCTGCGCAGCAGCGATGATACCGGTAGCGATGATGTTGCAGTCCATGATGCCACCGAAGATGTTCACAAGGATGCCTTCCACCTTGGGATCACCAAGGATGATTTTGAAGGCTGCGGTGACTTGTTCTTTGGTAGCGCCGCCGCCGACATCGAGGAAGTTGGCTGGTTCACCACCATGGAACTTGATGATGTCCATCGTGGACATCGCAAGGCCAGCGCCGTTGACGAGGCAGGCGATGTTGCCGTCGAGGCCGATGTAGTTGAGGCCGAATTCGCTCGCGGCGACCTCGCGCGGGTCTTCCTCGGTCTTGTCACGCATCTCGTTCACGTCCTTTTGGCGGTAGAGCGCGTTGTCGTCGAAATTGAACTTGGCGTCGAGAGCCACGACTTGGTTGTCCGTGGTCACCGCCAGCGGATTCACCTCGATAAGTGAGCAGTCCGTCTTCAAATACAGATTCCACAGCGCGGTGAAGAGTTTCACGGACTGATTCATCAGCGTACCGCGCAAACCGAGCGACGCGGCGATCTCACGGCACTGGTAAGGCTGCAAACCGAGCGTCGGATGCACAAAGGTCTTGGTGATCTTCTCCGGCGTCTTTTCGGCGACTTCCTCGATGTTCATGCCGCCTTCGGTGCTGGCAATGATGGCGTGGCTGCTGCTGCCGCGATCAAACAGGATGGCAAAGTAGTATTCCTTGGAGATGTCCACGGACTTGGCGATGAGAACCTTACTCACCAGCTTGCCCTCAGGCCCAGTCTGGTGTGTGACGAGCGTCTGGCCCAGCATCTTGCCCGCGATGTCCTCTGCCTGTTCAGGCGTGTCCACCACATGCACACCACCTTTGAATCCGTTTTTGAAAGTCCCCTTGCCACGGCCACCCGCGTGCACCTGAGCTTTGACCACAAGACCCGCGCCGCCGATCTCACGCGCCGCAGCGCCCGCCTCCGCCGCCGTGCTAGCGACGATGCCCTTGGGGCTGGCGACGCCGAATTTTTCAAACAGTTGCTTGGCTTGATACTCGTGGATATTCATGGGGGAAAGTGGGGAGCGGCGATAGTAGAAGTGACTCCCCAAGCGTCAAGGCGCATTCCTACTGCTTTGAGCCCAGATTGGCGGTGTGAAAAAAAACATTGCCCATTTGCATAGCCTCCCCTGTAATCCCGCCGCTCTCCACCATGAACGCTGACACCAACACTACCGCCTCCCGAATGCGGCTCTTCTGGGCCTGCTTTATTGCCCTCGTCGCCACGTCCTTTGTCTTTGGCGTGCGCGCCAACACCATTGGACTGCTGCAGGACGGCTTTAATCTATCAGAACAGCAAAAAGGGGCCATCAACGGTGCCGGCATGTGGCCGTTCGCGCTCAGCATTATCTTTTTCAGTCTGATTATCGACCGAATTGGCTACAAGACCGTCGCTTTCTTCGCAGTCACCTGTCACATCGTTTCCCTTGTGCTCACGCTACGGGCTAGTGGCTACCAAGACTTTTATTGGAGCACGCTGCTCGTCGCGGTTGCGAACGGCACGGTGGAGTCATTCATCAATCCGGTCGTTGCCACGCTATTTAACAAGGAGAAGTCAAAATGGCTGAACATCCTGCATGCTGGATGGCCTGCCGGGCTTGCGCTCGGTGCCCTGTTCTGTGGCCTGCTGCCTGACACTAAGCTCTTTTTCAATGCCGTCTGGCAGTTCCGTTTCGCGTTGTGCATCATTCCGGTCATTCTTTATGCCCTGCTGATCATACCCTGCAAATTCCCCGTGCAGGAGCGTGTGGCCGCAGGCGTGAGCTACCGTGACATGTTGCGTGAAGTGGGAGCGATCGGCTTCTTTATCTTAGCCGTCTTCACAGTGCCTGCAGTGTCTCAAATGATGAATCAGGAGGCTGCTTGGTCGCTGATTTTCACCATTGCAGCCGTGGTGGCAGTCGCTGCCTTTATTTACACGCGCTCGCTGGGTAACTGGCTCTTCCTCTTCGTCCTCATCACCATCGGCCCTCTTGCCACCACAGAGCTGGGCACGGACGGCTGGATGCCTGAATTGCTCAAACTGAGCGGCCCAGACTTCCCTAACTTCGCGACCTGGATCTTTGTCTATATCTCTGTCATCATGACGGTACTGCGCTTCTTCGCCGGCCCCATCGTGCACCGTTTCTCACCCATTGGCCTGCTGGTTTTAAGTGCTGCCATCGCCATCGGTGGACTCTTCTACCTGTCCAGTGCCACGGGTTGGACCATTCTTGCTGCAGCCACCGTTTACGCTCTCGGCAAGACTTTCCTTTGGAGCACCACACTTGGACTTACCGCCGAGCAGTTCCCCAAGGGCGGTGCACTCACTCTCAACGGCGTCTCTGCAGTCGGCGTCCTCTTCCTCGGCGTCCTAGGCAGCCCCTACATCGGCTACAAGCAAGACCTCGACATGGAGAAGCGCCTCAGCACCACAGAAAACACGGCACTTTACCAGCAGATCAAAAGCGAGCCCAAACCCACCATCTTTGGCAGCGCTGCCGCACTCGATCAGGAGAAAATCAAAGCGCTCGCTCCTGAGGCCGCCAAGCAGCTCGAAACCGTCCAAGCTGCCAGCAAGCGCAGTGTCTTCACCACCATCGCCATTCTGCCCAGCTTCATGCTGCTATGTTACCTGCTCATGTTCGGCTACTTCAAGGCCAAGGGCGGCTACAAGCCCGTCGATCTGGCTTCATCTCACTAATGAGATGATTTTTCTCTTGTCGCATTGATGCCTGCAAACTAAAACACGCACGCTTTCCCCGATATCACTCCACAACCAAACCAACACTCCATTGACACTATGAGCAGCGAAACGAATCGAATGAGACTCCTATGGGCCGGATTTATGGCCATCCTTGCCGCGGGCGTCGGCTTTGCCATTCGTGGCGGCATTTTTGACAACTGGGCAAAAGAATTCGGCTTCACTGGTGCGCAGCTTGGTGCGATTGGCGCAGCAGGATTATCTGGCTTTTGTTTCGGTATCATAATCGGCGGGGTGATCTGTGATAAGGTTGGCTACGGTAAGCTCGTGATCACCGCATTCCTTCTCCATATCATTTCAGCGTTCGTCACGTTCGCAGCTGTACCTGGTGATGGAGGTGTGGCCGCGCAAACACTGGCCTATAATTATTTATTTGGTGGGATGTTCATCTTTGCCTTCGCCAATGGCACTCTAGAAGCCGTGGCCAATCCCCTGGTCGCAACACTGTTCCCCGAAAACCGGACACATTATCTCAACCTTCTGCACGCAAGCTGGCCAGCCGGCATGATCCTCGGCACTGCTCTTGGTTGGGTCCTAGATGATAAGATGGGGCTGGGTTGGAAATATCAATTGGCACTCTATCTTATCCCAACTGCCATTTACGGCCTCATGTTCATGGGACAGAAATTCCCACGCTCAGAGGCTGCTGAGAAAGGGGCCAGCCTCGGTGAAATGCTCAAAGATGTGGGCATACTTGGTGCGCTCATCGTTGGTGCTCTGCTTTCACTCTTTTTTGCGGATTTCCTCAAGCTATTCAAAGTCGATGCCGATACGGCCAAGATCGTTGGTTATGTCGTGGGTGGCCTTGTCGTTCTTGCAGTTGGCGTTCTTACCCGTTTTTCGATCGGTTCGATCCTTCTTTTCGTATTATTTATCACACACGCCATTATCGGCTCAGTGGAACTGGGTACTGATCAGTGGATTCAGTTCATCACCGGGAACCTGTTCACATCAGAGCAAGGCAAATACCTCTTCCTTTGGACCTCGGCCATCATGTTTGGCCTCCGCTTCTGTGGTCACTGGATTGAAAACACTCTCAAACTATCCCCCGTGGGCCTGCTCCTCGTCTGTTCAGTTCTCGCTTGCGGAGGTCTTACTCTGGCCTCCACGATGGATACCTTCACTACGGCGCTTATCGCACTTGGCATCTATGCCGTCGGCAAAACTTTCTTCTGGCCCACGATGCTGGCTGTAGCCTCTGACCGCTTTCCGCGTAGCGGAGCCGTGGCCATCTCAATCATGGGTGGCATCGGCATGCTTTCAGTTGGCACCATTGGTGGTTCTGGCCTTGGCTATCTGAAAGATCGTTTCGCCGGCGAAGAGTTGAAGGCTAAAAATGCCGCAGTCTTTGAAGAATACAAAGCCGCTCAGCCCAGCATGTTCCTCAACATTAATTCCACCGCTACATATGGCTTTGATGGCACAAAACTCGCCGCGGCCAAAGATGCCAAGGACGCAGCAACCGATAACCAAAAAGCCGTCGTTGCAGCTGACCGGATTGGTGATCGAAAAACACTAAAGTTCGATTCATACCTCCCTGCTACCATGGCGGCGATCTATCTGCTCCTGCTGCTCTACTTCAAGAGCATCGGTGGCTATAAGGTCGTCAAAATCGAAGAACAGGCTGTCTAGCAGCCCAGGAAGCATCTCCCCCAAAGCGGCGTCCCTTCACCGGGGACGCCGTTTTTGTGATGTTGCGCCCTCGACTTGTTCGGAACGAAAGAGAACCACACCGCCGCTCGTTTTCCGCATCCCGCCATTCATGGGAGATCTTGGCTCCCGATGGGATTAAAAACGCATTGAAGCATTGCCCAGCCTCCCGACTTTCACACCCGCCCCCTTCCAATCATGCAAACACCCACCACACTCGCATTCGCCGCCTTTTTAGCACTCGGCTCATCCCTTGCCGCCAATGACTGGACCAACTGGCGTGGCCCGTTGCAAACCGGCGTGAGCCTTGAGCACTACACGGGAGCTGGAAAGCTCGCTGACACTCCGACGTGGTCTGCTGACATACGCAGCCGTGGCACACCGGTCATCGTCGATGGCAAAGTCATCCTCTGGGGCTACAAAGGTGAAACGACCGACCTTATCGAGTTGCTGACCTGCTTTGACGCCAAGACGGGCAACAAGCTCTGGGAACACGAAATCCCTGATTACCTCAGCGACTCCATCTACAACCGTTACTCCATCGGCGCGCCGACGGTGGACCCTGAAACGAAGCGCATCTATCTCGTCAGCAATGCGGGCGTGTTCTTCTGCTTCGAGCTGGATGGCAAAAAAGTCTTCGAAATGCCGCTGATGGAAGATTTGGGCCGCATGACCTTCCCGAACAGCCGCGTGGGCAGTCCGGTCATTGAGGGCGATCTCGTCATCATCCACTTCATCTTCTCCAACTGGGGCGCTGACGGCCCTGCCGCTGACCGTGCGTATGGTTTCGACAAAAAAACCGGCGAACTCGTTTGGTGGACACTCCCGGGCGTCTCCCCGCCTGTGGATAGCTCTTTCTCCACGCCCGTGCTGGAAACTCGCGATGGCAAACGCGTCGCTTACTTCACCACCGGCTGCGGCCACATCGTCTGCGTCAATGCACGCAGCGGCAAAGCCTACTGGAAGATGCCCATCTGCAAAAATGGCGTGAATCCCTCAGTCGTGCTGCACAAAGGCAACCTGATCGCCGTGCATGGCGATGAAAACGTCGATACCTCCGAGAAAGGCCGCATGGTCTGCATCAAGCTGCCGGAAAAGCTCGCCGCTGCCGTCCCACCGGCCGAAACCACCACCTTGGAGCCTAGCGTCGAGCTTTGGCGCCATCCGCTGGGTGCCACCAGCAGCTCGCCCGTGCTTGTCGGCGATGTCCTTTATCAGCTCACCGACGGCGCTGAACTCTACGCCATCAACGCCAACACCGGTGCCGAGATGTGGAAGAAAAAGCTCAGCAACGCCAACCTGCACTCCTCGCCACTCTATGTCGATGGCCTGCTCTATTGCCCGATGATGGAAGGTAAGCTCGTCATCGTGAAACCCGGTGAAAAAGACGCCGAGATCGTTCAGGAAATCAAACTCGACGGCGACTGCCTCGGCGCACCCAGCGTCTGCGATGGCCAACTCTACATCACCACTACCAAGCACCTCTACGCCTTCGCCATCCCAAACACAGGCATCAAGGTGGACACCGCCCCCGTCCCTGGAATCCCCGCCGCAGGCAAAGCCGTCGCCCTCCAAATCGTCCCCGCTGAAACCGTCATCATGACCGGCAACAAACAGGCCTTCCGCATCCGCAGCATCGACGCCAACGGCTTCATCGTCAGCGACAACGTCACCGGTGTGAAGTGGGAATCCTTCATCCCGCCCACCGCCAAAGTGAAAGCCACCATGGACGCCAAATTCAACGACGCAGGCGAACTCGAAGTCGCAGCCGATGCCAAAGCCAGTGCTGGCGCTTTCAAAGGCACCGCACCTGACGGAACCTTCGGCACCATCCGTGGCCGAGGCTTGCGCAACCTGCCACTCGTCGAGAACTTCGACGGCTACACCCTCACGGACGACCAGCCCACCGAAGGCGTGAAGTTCGCCTACCCGCCTCTGCCATGGATCGGTGCGCGCTTCAAATTCGACGTCCGTGAAGTCGGTGGCCAAAAAGTCTTCGCCAAGACCTTCGACCGCCTGCTCTTCCAACGCGGCACCGTTTTCGTCGCCCCATCGAATCTCTCCAACTACACCATGCAGGCCGACGTCATGACCGACGGCAGCGCCCGCTCGAAGTCCGACATCGGCCTCATCAATCAGCGCTACCTCATTTGCCTGCGCGGAAATGCCGGCAAACTCGAAGTCAGCTCCAACCTGGAGCGCCTCAAGCAGGAAGCCGTCTTCAAAGTCACCGCCAACACCTGGTACACGCTCAAGACCCGCGTCGATGTCGCAGCCGACGGAAGCGGCACCGTACTGGCCAAAGTGTGGGACCGCAGCCAGTCAGAGCCCGCTGCATGGACCATCGAAGTCAAAGTCCCCCGCGCCCACAAAAACGGCTCCCCCGGCATCTTCGGCTTCACACCGCTGAATCAGAAGCGTGTCTATTTGGATAATCTGAGTGTGACGCCGAATTGATTCGCCGAACTTGTTGAGTAGTTTCCGCCATGGTCGCCACAGTTCAAAGTCTCCCCTTGCCTGAAATCGAGAGCGCCGTGTCGCAGCTCACCCGCGGTGATCTCACGGCCTTTCGTGAATGGTTTTCACGCTTTGATGCCGGGGCTTGGGATACTCAGTTCGAAGAAGACGTGAAGGGTGGTCGTCTGGACGCACTTGCTGACGAGGCTCTCGCAGACCTTCGTGCTGGACGTTGCCGCGACCTATGAAGCACCGTGCCTCACCCAAATTCTGGCAACACTTCGACCAACTGCCCGCCAAAATCCAATCGCTAGCCAATGACAACTCCGAACTCCTTAAATCCAATCCACGCCACCCATCGCTTCATTTCAAATGCGTCGGACGCTTCTGGTCCGTGCGCGTCGGTGACCACTACCGTGCCATCTCAGTCCAAGATGAAAACGATTTCGTCTGGTTCTGGATCGGCCATCACAGCGAATATGACCACCTAATCAAACGTTAACCCTTACTCCATTTCATGACCACCAAACCCACCCTCCTCCTCGCTGCGGCACTCGTCGCCTCAGCACCGCTCTTGATTACCTCATGCGGTAAGAAAACTGAATCCGAGCCAGCCAAGTCCGCCACGCCAGCAGCCGCAGCGACAACACCTGCTGCTCCAACTCCGCCGACTCCTGCCGCACCAGTTCCTGCTACTGCATCCACCGGCAAAGACTACGCTCAATGGGGCGGCGGTAACACCCGCAACATGGTCTCCGACGAAAAAGGCCTGCCCACCGACTTCGACCCAGGCAAAAAATACGGCCCCAAAGCCGCACCCAAAGAAGCCGGACGCCTCCGTCCTGATGCGCAGGAAGCCAACAAAGGCCCTGGCGCTGAAGACATCGACATGAGCACCACCAAAGAGTGCCTCTGGGTCGCCAAGCTCGGCTCACAGACCTATGGCACGCCGATGATCGCCAATGGCAAAGTGTACGTCGGCACCAACAACGAATCCCCGCGTGACACCAAGCACATCGGCGACCGTGGCATCGTCATGGTCTTCGACGAAAAATCTGGCGCATTCCAGTATCAGCTCGTAAGCCCCAAAATGGGCAGCGGCAAAGTCAACGACTGGGAATACCTCGGCATCTGCGCCAGCCCCACCATCATCGGTGACAAAGCCTACGTCCCCGGCAACCGCTGCCAGATCATCTGCTTTGACACCAAAGGCCTCGCCGATGGTAACCAAGGCATGCAGGACGAAGGCGCCTTCATGGCCCCGCTCGACAAAGACGGCAAGCCCACCGCCGCCATCACACCAGGAGCCACCGACGCCGACATCCTCTGGGTGTATGACATGTACAAAGAACTCGGCGTCTTCCAGCACAACGCCACCGCTGGTTACCCGCTCGTCGTCGATGGTAAAGTCTTCGTCCCCACCTGCAACGGCGTCGATTGGACCCACACCAACATCCCCGCCCCGCAGGCCCCCAGCTTCATCATGCTCGACGCCGAAAAAGGCACCCTCCTCGGCGAGCAAGACCACGTCGCCTCCGAGCGCGTGCTCCACTGCTCCTGGTCCTCCCCCAACTACCTCGAAGTCGGCGGCAAAAAACAGGTCATCTTCGCCGCCGGTGACGGATGGGTCTATTCCATGGCCCCCGAGGCCAAAAAGAACGCCGAAGACCTCGACATCCTCGTTGAGCACTGGCGCTACGACGCCAATCCCCCCGAGTATCGCAAGAACGACAAAGGCGAGCCCATCAAGTACGTCGAATACGACGGCCCCAGCGAAATCATCGCCACGCCCACCGTTGCTGACGGCCTCATCTACGTCCCCATCGGCCAGGACCCCGAGCACGGCGAAGGCCTCGGCTGCCTGAGCTGCATCGACCCCAAACTCACCGGCGACATCAC
>JANOBP010000404.1:0-1891 GCA_031411715.1 Verrucomicrobiaceae bacterium
AACGCCGAACCTGGATCGGCTTCGAGCACACGGCACCACTTTTGAACGAGCCTACGTGCAGTATCCCGTGTGCAATCCGAGCCGCAGCAGCATGATGACGGGCCTGCGCGCCGAGCAGACCGGCATCACCGGCAATGACACGAAGTTCCGCGAAAAAATGCCGGACATCATCACGCTGCCGCAGCTTTGCAAAGAAGCTGGATGGCAGTCGCATGCATTTGGGAAGCTCTACCACCTTGGCGGCGGCAAAAACGTCGAAGCGAAGCAAGCCTGGATGGATGTGGGCAAGTCCTGGCACACCGCGCAGGCCTTTGAAGCCACCAAGACTGGCAAGAAAATGATCGAAGGCCGCAATGTGACCGGCGGTGCACTCAACTGGTGCCAATGGGGTGCGGCCGATGGGACTGACGAGGATCAGCCTGATGGTCAGATCGCCGCAGCCACCGTGGCAATGATCGAGAAGCAAGGCGATGCACCTTGGTTCATCGGCTGCGGTTTCATGAAGCCGCATGATCCCTTCATCGCGCAAAAGAAATACTTCGATCTCTATCCGCTGGAGTCCATGAAGCCGTGGCGTGACCCTGTGGAGATGGAAGCTGTCCGCAAAGACAGCGTTGGCTTTGGCGGATACGGTGAGGCATTCGCGAAGTTCACCGACCTGGAATGGCGCGAGCTGTTCCGCGCTTACTGCGCTGGCACCAGCTTCATGGACGCTCAACTCGGTCGCGTGCTCGATGCGCTCGATAAAAACAACCTCTGGGACAAGACGATCGTCATCTTCGTCGGCGATCACGGCTACCACACCGGCGAGCGCAGTTGGTGGAACAAGAACACGCTCTTCGAGCGCAGTTGCCGCGCACCGCTCATCATCGCCGCACCTGGAATGAAGGGCGGGCAAACCACTCGCTCCCTCGTCGAGTTCGTCGATGTCTATCCCACCATCGCCGAGTTCTGCGGCCTCTCGATGCCACATGCGGCTGCCGGTGTCAGTTTGAAGCCCATTTTACAAAAACCCTTTACCAGCCTGAAGGACGCCGCCTTCACCCTCGTCACGCGTGGACCGAAACTTTACGCTCAAAGCATCCGCACCTCACGCTGGCGCTTCAATCTCTGGAGCGACGGCCAGACCGAACTCTACGATCACGTCGCCGATCCCGAAGAACTGCATAACGTCTTCGCCAAGCACGCTGAGGTCGTGAGTGAACTCACGGCGAAGATCAAAACGCTGCCGCCGCTCAAGCCGTGATAACATGGCAGATCGGGTATGATGCCAGCGTATCTCGTTGATGACCAACCGCCGCCAATTCATCACCACCACCGCTCTTGCGTTTCCTTTCATCGCCCGTGGAGTTGCTTCGGGAGCGAAGATCCTCGAAACGAAAGTCATTTCACAGCAGCCGGAATATTATCACGGCTGGCCCACGGTGGTGCGGCGGGCGAATGGTGAACTCTGGCTGTCATGGTCGGGCGGACGTGAGTCGCATGTATGCCCGTTTGGCCAGGTGCATGCCATGACATCGCGCGACAACGGCGCGACGTGGTCTTTTCCGCGCGTGCTGCTCGATACTGCCACCGATGACCGCGACTCCGGCGTTTTGGAGACGGCAAATGGCACACTGCTTGTTACCACCTTCACTTCACTCGCCTATGAGGATCACCTCGCGAAGGCCACGGCCTTTGCCGAACACACCGACAAGGGCTGGACGACCAAAGGCATGCCATCAGAGCAACTTGCCAAATGGAAGGCGGCGCAGGCACGGCTCAATAATGAAGAGCGCAAAGCCGAACTCGGCGAGTGGGTCATCCGCTCCACGGATGGTGGCAAATCTTGGTCGAATCGCATTCCAACCATCGTGAACAGCCCGCATGGGCCGATCCAGCTCAAAGACGG
>JANOBP010000405.1:0-6846 GCA_031411715.1 Verrucomicrobiaceae bacterium
CGCTCGATTCCTTCCGGTTGTCCCGGTGCAAGCTCATCAAGGTGGACGTGGAGGGGATGGAACGCGAGGTGCTGCTCGGCGGGCGGGATCTGATCGCCCGGTGTCGCCACCTCGGACTGGCAGCAAGGTTACGGCTTTCAATTCTGGCGCTGCCAGCACAACGCCTATCGCGGCGATGGACGTGATGGACAGATTTGCCTCGTGATGCCGGAACACGATGCCGTGATCGCCATCACCGCTCAGACAGGGCAGATGCAGACCGAGTTGGACCTGGTGTGGAGCAAAATCCTGCCAGCTTTTCGTGCGGAACCTTTGCCTGCTGATCCCGCCGAGCAAGAGAAGCTCAAGCAGGCGGCGGCACAACTCACGGCCCATCCCGCCAAGAAGTAGTGCTCGATAACTTGAAGCCATGAATCCGTATTGGATCACGCACCCATGACCCCGAGCATGATCCATCGTCGTTTCTCGAAAAGCCGGCCTGATGGCAGGCTATGGATGATGTTGTGTCTCGTGGGAATCTCTTTCGGCACATCGGTCGTGATGGCAGCAGAGGCACCCGCAAAGCAGTTGCTCGCGCAGCATTGCGAGAAGTGCCACTCGGGTGCCAAACCGAAAGGCCATTTTGCCGTTTCGAGTCTGAGCGATGACTTCTCCGACAAGAAGAACCGCGAGCATTGGCTGACGGTGCTCGAGCAACTCAAGAGCGGCGACATGCCCCCAAAGGAGAAACCACGTCCGCCGGCGAAGGACGTGCAAAACGTGACGGAGTGGATCAGCGCACGCGCTGGCCAAGCAGAGACCGCTCAGCGCGAGACGGAAGGCCGCGTGGTGATGCGCAGGCTGAATCGCGCGGAGTATGCCAACACCGTGCGCGACCTACTCGGCGTCGAGGTAGATTTATCCGACCTGCTGCCGCCCGACACCTCGACCAACGGCTTCGATAACAACGCCGAGTTGCTGCACACCTCGTCCCACCTGATGCGCAACTACCTTGATGCGGCGGATCGCGTGCTTGATGAAGCCATCGCCAACGAACCGGAGCCTTGGATCTTGAAGAAGCGCTTCGACATCAGGGAAGAGAGGTCCGTCAAAGCCAAGGGCAGCGTTTACCGGCACACCGACGACGGCGTGGCCATTTTTGCGACGTGGGAGTCGGCGAACATCCGCGTGACGATGTGGAATTTCCGCAGCCATGTGCGCGGCAAGTATCGCTTCCGCATCTCCGGCTACGGTTTCCAAAGCGAAGGCAAACCCATCACCTTCCGCGTCACCGCGGGCACGCTCAAAGAAGTGACCGAAGAGCATCTCATCGACTACTTTGCCGTTCCTGCCGATAAGCCGACGGTGATCGAGTTCACCGAGCAACTCGAGCCCGAGAACCGCATCCGCATCCTCGCTGAAGGCCTGCCCGCGTTGCCGCCCGCTGTTGAGAAAATCGGCGCTGACAAATACACCGGCCCCGGACTCGTGATCCAGTGGGTCGATGTGGAAGGCCCCATTCTGGAGTCTTGGCCACCACCGAGTCACAAGGCGATCTTTGGCGATCTCAAGCAGACTCGCATCTCGCCCGAACGCTACGAGATCACCTCACAGAAACCGATGATCGATGCCGAGCGCATCCTTCGCGAGTTCGCTCGTCGTGCGTTTCGCCGAAACGTCAGCGATGAGGACATCCAGCCCTTCCTCGCACGCGTGAAGTCGAAGCTGGACCAAAAGTCCACCTTTGAGCAGGCGATGCGCGTTGGACTCAAAGGCATTCTCGTTTCGCCCGACTTCCTCTTCCTTCGCGAAAAAGGGCCGAAGCTCGATGACTTCGCTCTCGCCAGCCGCCTTTCGTATTTCCTCTGGAGTTCGATGCCCGATGAGGCGCTCTTCAAACTCGCCGCAGCGAACAAGCTGCATGAAGCGGAGGTGCTTCGTCAGCAAGTCGAGCGCTTGCTCAGTGACCCCAAGGCCAAGGCCTTCAACACCAACTTCACCGGCCAATGGCTCAGTCTTCGCGCCATTGATGCTACTTTGCCTGACCGCACGCTCTACCCCGAGTATGACGACATCCTGAAGACATCGATGCTCAAGGAAACATCGCTGTTTTTCGACGAAGTGCTGAAAAACGACCTGCCCTTGACCCATTTCGTCAGTTCCGACTTCTCCTTCCTCAATGCACGCCTTGCCAAGCACTACGGCATCCCCGGCATCGAAGGCATGGACATGCGCAAAGTCACACTGCCAGCCGACAGTCATCGTGGTGGACTGCTCACCATGGGCAGCGTGCTCAAAGTCACCGCCAATGGCACCACGACATCGCCCATCATTCGCGGCTCGTGGGTGCTGGAGCGCATCCTTGGCACGCCACCGCCGAAGCCGCCTGCCGATGTCGAAGCCATCGAGCCCGACATCCGCGGAGCCACCACGATCCGTGAGCAACTTGCCAAGCATCGCAACGTCGAAAGCTGTGCCACCTGCCATCGCAAGATCGATCCACCCGGCTTCGCGCTCGAAAGCTTTGATGTCATCGGCGGCTGGCGTGACCACTACCGCGCCCTCACCAACGGCGGCGAAAAGGATGCCTCAGGTCGTCGCGTGAAACGCGGCCCCGCCGTTGATCCCAGCGACGCACTGCTCGACGGACGCCCTTTCCGCGACATCGACGACTACAAGAAGCTCATCCTCGAAGACAAAGACCAACTCGCCCGCAACCTCACCGAAAAACTCCTCACCTACGGAACCGGCGCAGCCCCCACACACGCCGACAAGCTCCAGATCGAATCCATCGTCAGCAAGCTCCGCGACAAGAGTTACGGCTTCAAAACGTTGATCCACGAAGTCGTGTAGAGTGAGGTATTTCGCTGGAAGTAATGTAGCGCTGCCTGGGTTTCGGAATAGGCACTCAAGAATGAAAATGGCTCAAAGCTTCGCTGGAAGATGCTCTTTGGGTCTTCTATGCTGGCTCCATGAACGATGCTGACATCAAGCCCATGGCTGACGCGATTTACGCCGACAAGGTGCGACGTGCGCGGGCTGCGCCTGCGACGCAGAAAATGGGCTGGGGTGCGGAGTTGTTTGCCGAGGCGTGTCAGCGGATGTCTGATGGCATTCGTGCGCAGTTTCCGGTTTTGAGTCCGATCGAAGTGAAGACCCTTCTGGCAAAGCGGCTCGACCGTCTGCGCAAGCTGGATGAGCATGGCATTTATCAACCTAGCGCACGTCCATGAGAAACGGCAACGACGTCGCAGCACGCATGGTGGATGCCTTGGACAAGCTGGGAGTGGAGTATCTGCTTGCAGGTTCTTTCTCATCAAATTTCTATGGCATTCCGCGTTCGACCAAGGACGCGGATTTTGTTGCGGTGCTGGGCGGAAAGATCGCTGCGCTGGAGCGCGAGTTGGGCTCCGAGTTCGTCTTTGATCAGCAGCCTTCGTTTGAAACAGTCACGGGCACCTACCGCGAAAAGGTCCATGTGCCCGCCTTGCCTTTCGACATCGAGATCTTTCACTTGAGCCAGGATGCCCATGACCAATCTCGGTTCGCCCGCCGTCGGCGTGTCCGTGACGAGCTGGTCGGACGTGACATCTTTGTTCCCACTGCTGAAGACGTGATCATTACTAAACTGCGTTGGGCAAAAATCGCCAAACGGGGCAAGGATAGCGACGATGTGAGGAACATCATCGCCGTACAAGGTGACGACGTTCTCGATTGGGACTACATCCACCCATGGTGCGAGCAACACGGCACACGAACGTTGCTCGACGAATTGCGTGCCTCCATCCCACCGTTGGATTGAATCAATAAACACGCTGCTGGTGGCGTAGAGATCACATTGACCATGAAGCCAATTTCTCGCCGCCTCTTCATCCGCTCCTCCGGCATCTCGCTTGCCTTGCCTTGGCTCGACATCTTTGCCGCCGATGACAAATCAAAGACGAAGCAACTGCCGCGTCGTATGATCTGCGTATGTGCGCCGCTCGGACTGCATCCGGACAACTTTTTTCCGACGCAATCCGGCAAGGATTACGCGCTCTCGCCTTACCTCGGCATCCTCAAGGACTTTCGCGATGAGTTCACGGTCATCTCAGGTCTGGCTCATGCTGGCATGGGTTCCAGCTTTGCCCATCAGGCCTCAGCCAGCTTCCTCACGGGTGCGCCGGGTGCCGGGAGGCCTGGCTTTCGCAATGCGATCTCGCTCGATCAGCTCGCCGCTGATCACATCGGCACGCAGACACGTTTTCCCAGTCTAGCGCTGTCCGGTGAAGGCTCTGGCGGCCTGTCGTGGACTCGCACCGGGGCTTTGATCGCCGCCGACAATTCGCCTTCCCGAGTTTTCGCCCGTTTGTTCCTCAAAGGCCAATCGGACGATGTTCAGAACCAACTGAACCGCCTCGAAGATGGCCGCAGCATTCTCGATGATGTCACTGCTCAAGCAAAATCGCTGCGCACCAATCTCGGCAGTGAAGACCGCGACAAGCTCGACGAATATCTCACCAGTGTCCGCGAGCTGGAGCAGCGCATGGTCAACGATGAAAGCTGGGCCAAGAAACCGAAGCCCAAGGTCAATGTCGAGCCACCGAAAGACATTCCCAACGCCGCTGACCTCATCGGCCGCACTCGACTGCTCTTTGATCTCAGCCATCTCGCACTGCAAACTGACTCCACACGGCTGATCACGATCATGCTCGCCGGTTCCACCTTTGCGCCGCCGATCAAGGGTGTGTCACTCGGCCATCACGACCTCTCACATCATGGCAAAGACCCCAGCAAGCTCGCGCAGCTCAAGATTGTCGAAGAGGAAACCATGAGGACCGTGCGCGACCTGCTGTCCAAGCTCAAGCAATCTCAAGAAGGTGATTCCAATCTGCTCGACCGCACCACCGTCTTCCTCGGTAGCAATCTTGGCGATGGCAGCAGCCACTCCACCAAGAACCTGCCCGTGCTCCTCGCGGGAGGTGGTTTCCAGCACGGCCAGCATCTCCCGTTCGATGCCAACAACCCACCACCGCTGTGCAATCTTTACGTCAACATGCTCCAGCGCCTCGGCATCGAGACCGACAAGTTCGGCACGAGCACCGGGACGCTGACGGGCTTGGAGATGAAGCGTGCGTGAGGCTAGCTTTTCCGTTCCGCAACGAAGATCGTGTGCGAGTTGCGCTTTGCCTGTGGGTAGGCTTTCACAGCGGTGACGCTGACTTGAAAGCCAGCTTTGGTCAGCCGTTTGATAAACGCATGGTCGTGACTTGCGGACCAGAAGGTCACACGACCGCCGGGTTTGAGTGCGCGAGTGATCGCGGCGAATCCTTGAGCCTGATAGAGCCTTGCGTTGCCATCTTGCACCATGGCGATGGGGCCGTTGTCCACATCAAGCAGGATGGCGTCGTAATAACCGGCTGGAGCACGGCTGATGACTTGAAACACATCCTCGACGAAGATTTCGACCCGTGGATCATCGAGAAGCAGGCCATTCACCGAGCTGAGGAATTCCCGGTTCCAAGTCACGACCTCGGGCAATAGCTCAGCCACTTGCACACTGGCATCAGCATCGACGAGTTCCAACACGCGCCGCAGGGTGAAGCCAAAGCCAAGCCCACCGATGAGCACGCGCACCTTTGCCTGACCGCCGACACGCGCACAGGCGAGCTGTGCCAGCATTTTTTCCGATTCAGAGGCATTGGTGCCCATGAGCGGCTGTCGATTGACCCTCAGGTAGAAATGCGTGTCATGCGCATGCAGAGTCAGTTCCGCACCATCAGGTGTGCGTGCTTGGGCGAGTTGGAGGAAAGGTTTCAACAGGCTGCATGACTACGGGCGTAGGGCTTTGTCTCAATGACTTACTTCACCGTTGGCAAGATGACCCGTGAGGCGTGCGTGGCATCATGCCAGATCGTATTGATCGCCGCCTGGCCGAGCTCCGTGACAAAGTGCGTGATGGGGCTGCCTGTTTGCGTGTTTGGTTCATAATATGGTGCCCCGGTGCTGGCAATGGTGATGCGCACGCGGTGGCCCTTGTTGAAGATGATGCTCGTCCAACCGATGTCCCACGCGAGCTTGATGACTGCGCCTGGGACGAGTAGTTTTTGATGATCGAAGCCTTCGTGATAGCGAGCGCGCAGCGGGTAATCCACCAACAGGATGGAGCGTCCATCAGGATACACATCCGTCACACGCAGGACGAAGTCCGTATCCTTGGCGGTGGATGAAACAAAGACCTCGGCTTTGATGCGTCCGGTGACTTCGAGCGGCTGTGTGAGCACAGCGCTCGTCCAAGTGCGTACTTCGGCCTGCTCTTCAAAGCCGCGCGCGTCTCTTGCACCTGGGAAGCCGACTGCATTGAGGATCATCGGATGCGCAGGGTCGCTCGCATATGAGGTGCTCGCGTTTTTCGCGGTGGGCTTGCTGGCAGCCAGTGTGCCGTCGGCTTGCAGGAACCAATCTGCCGCAGTGCTCGCAGGCGGGAAGTCTTTGGTCTCACGCCAGACATTGCCGGGCGCACCTGCCTCACCCGTCGCGCCCATCACATAGTATTTCACAGGCGTATCCTTTTCGACGCCGTTGTCCTCGCCTTTGAGGTAGTGATTGAACCACTTCGTCATGTGCGGATACACGTCGAAAAACGCGTTTTCAGGGAACACGAGTTCGCCGATCTTGTTCGACTTCGGGTAGCCGCCGTGCAGCCACGGGCCGATGATGAGTTGCTGCTTTCCGCGTGAGTTTTCACCGCCGTGTTGATTGCGTCCGATGAAGCTCGCCACACTGCCCTGGCACATGAAATCAAACCAACTCCCAATGGTGAAACATGGCAGATTCATTTTATCAAAGTGCAGAGATGCGTCTTCATCCTTCCAGTAGTCGTCATAG
>JANOBP010000406.1:0-6816 GCA_031411715.1 Verrucomicrobiaceae bacterium
TCTTGACCTTGTCTTCGCGGAAGCGGCTCTCGCCTTTGCCGAGCTCGACGCTGAATTCTTGAAGGCGGCACTCGCCGGCCAGGTCGCAGATGGGGCAGTCGAGCGGGTGATTGATGAGCAGGAATTCCATCACGCCTTTGCGGCATTCCTGCGTGAGCAGCGAGTCGGTGCGGATACCCATGCCTTCAGCGACGGTATTGGCGCAAGCGATGACGGCACGTGGCATCCAGCCGATCTTTGGCATACCGTGCTCGTCTTTCTCGGGCTCGGTGCCGGGCGCGGGGCGCGGCGGCATGCCCATCTCGACAAGGCACATGCGGCAGTTGCCAGGAGAGCTGAGTTTCGGGTGGTAACAGTAGTGTGGGACTTCCTTCTTGGCCTGCTTGCATGCTTCGATCATGCGAGTGCCTTTGGGGAATTTGAGCCAGACGCCATCGATCTGCACATTCACCAGATCGGCGGGCGGTGGTGGGGCGGGAGGAGCGGGAGCTTCAGCGGGGGCAGGCATGTGCAGAAAATGGGGAAAGGGAATGCGATTATCGGAGCCGCAGGGATAGCGGCAACCCGATTTTGTGAAAACTTTCACAAGCTCGTCGGCATGAGGCTTTGCGAAGTGGCTGAGGCATGCCATGAATGCCGCCCCATGCCGATCCCGGTCATTTTAAACCCTGCCGCACGCAGTACGAAGGCTGCCGCTCTCGAACAAGTCGTCCGCCAGCTTTCGCCAAAGCCGGAAGTGTATCTGACGAAGTCTCCTGGCGACGCTGCGGTGATCGCCGAGTGGCTGGTGACCGAAGGGCACGAGCTGGTGGTCTCCGCCGGCGGTGATGGCACGATGAATGAGGTGCTGCAGGGCATCTGCCGGGCGAATGCGCGCCGCAAACCGGGTGAGAAGCACGCGGCGATGGGCGTCCTGCCACTGGGAACGATGAATGTCTTTTCCGTTGAATTGAGTTTGCCAGGCAAAGACATCGAAGCGTGCTGGAGCAGGATCACGCAGGGCGTGCGGAGTGAGATCGACCTGTGGATGGTGAATGATCACTATTTTGTGCAACTGGGCGGTGTGGGGCTGGATGCGCAGATCGTGCAGGAGACGTCGTTGGAGCAGAAGAAAAAATATGGCCCGCTGAGTTACGTCATGAGCGCGGTGAATGTCCTCATGCAGACGCCGCCGATGCTGAGTGTGCATATTGAGGGTAGATCACCGTTGCTGGGCACGGTGGTGCTCATTGGCAATGGGAAGCACTATGGCGGGCCGTTTCCGCTTTTTCGTCATGCGTCGAACACGGATGGATTGCTTGATTTGATCATCTTCCGCGGACTTGGCGGCATGGAGTTCATCCAACTGCTGCGCGGCATGTTGCTGGATGGCTTCAAGGAGTGTGAGTACCTCGATTACATCCAAGCGAGTCATTTTACCGTGACTTCGGACCGCGGCGAGGCCCCCGTGGAGCTGGACGGCGAGCTGGCGGACCTGAGCGGCCCCTTGGCTTTTCATCCCGCGCCTTTTCGCTTGAGCGTGGCGATTTGAAGGTGCGGCTTGAGAATTTAAAACGTGCGCCTATCGTCTGCGCATGCCTGCGAAAAAGAAAATCACTCGTTCAAAATGGGGAGTTCCCACCTTTGTTTCTGAAGGAATCGAAATCCCCATCTGGCCAGCGCGTGGTAAAGGGCGTATCCCCATCGCGCTGATCAGGAAAGCGGTGCGCGCCGCGCTAGCCGAAGAAAAAGCTGAAAAAATGCGAAAGTCTGCTGCATGAATCGGCAGACAACGCCAAGCTCCAGCAGGAATGTGTTTATCAACTGCCCGTTTGATGACGAATATCTGCCACTACTTCGTGCGATCACATTCACGATTTCATTCTGCGGCTTTGAGCCGCGCTGTGCGCTGGAAGTGATGGACGCTGGCGAGATACGCCTGACCAAAATCCTGCGCCTGATCCGCGACTGCCAGCTTGGCCTACATGACATTTCCCGCACGGAGCTTGATGCGCAGAACCTGCCGCGCTTCAACATGCCGCTGGAACTGGGCCTTTTTCTTGGTGCTTGGCATTTCGGCAACAAGACACAGCGACAGAAGCGCACGCTCATTTTGGACCTAGAACGCTATCGTTACCAGAAGTTCATCTCCGACATTGCCGGACAGGACCTCAAGGCTCACCGCAATGATCCGAGCACCGCGATCAGTGTCACTCGGGAGTGGCTCAATGGTGTGGACGCCTCTATCACGCTACCGGGAGGCAAAGTGATCGCCAAAGCTTACCGAAGGTTCTCCGAAAGAATGCCAATCATGCTGGAGAAAGTTCAACTTCATGAAAGCGAAATTTCGTTCCCAGACTGGATGCGAATCGTCAAGCAGTGGCTGAATGACGCACTGCGTCAATGATCATAACACGACTCACCGAGACTTAGGCCCTCCGCGCGGCCCCCGTGGAGCTGGACGGCGAGCTGGCGGACCTGAGCGCCCCCTTGGCTTTTCATCCCGCGCCTTTTCGCCTGAGCGTGGCGATTTGAATGAGCGCTTGGCTTTGAAACGAGAAGGTCCTTCTTCGCTGAAGCGTGCTGGGCCAGGTTTCTTGCCGCGTGTGGGTTTGAAGCTTCGCGCTGGGCGTTCTTCGGGAGCATCGTCGTGACGTGAATTGGCGGCGGACTTGGCAGCGGGCCGCTTGCGATCGAGGCGTGGCTTTTCCGGCGTGTCTTTGAAGAAGCGCTCGACCTCGGTGGGCGTGAGTTCTTTGTGGGCACCTTTGGCTAGGCCGCGCAGTTGCAGCCAGCCAATGCGGATGCGGGTGAGCCGCTCGACTTCGAAGCCAAGCTGGTAGAGCATGAGTCGAATCTGACGCTTGAGGCCCTGCTTGAGCACGAGATTGGCGCGGTAGCCAGTGGTGAGCCAGGCGCGCTCCACTTTAGCATGGCCTTCCTCGGTGATCATGCCTTTGATCAGCTTGGCCATGGTTTCCTGCGTCATGGGCTTGTCAGTGACGACTTCATATTCCTTCTCTGCTCCCTGGCTGGGATGAATGATACGGTGCGAGAGATCCCCACGATTGGTCATCAAGATGAGGCCTTCGCTCTCTTTGTCGAGCCGGCCGACGTGATGGAGGTTCTGCAGTTTGAGCGGCAGGAGATCGTAGATCGTCATGCGGTCATGTGTGTCACCGCGTGAGCAAAGATAGCCTTTGGGCTTGTGGAGCGCGATGACGATGGGCGTCTCAGCGCGGACGGGCGAGCCATCGACGACGACTTTGTCTTCTGCGGAGACTTGGGTGGCGAGCTCCTTGATGATGTGCCCGTTGATGGAGACACGGCCTTCGAGGATGATCTGCTCGGCACCACGACGCGAGGCAACCCCGCACTGACTGAGATAACGGTTTAAACGCACGGGTAAATGAGGGTGGCGGAGTCAACTGCGCCGCCAAAAGCCGGCGCGGAGGACTATTCCGACTTGGTTTTAGGCAGGCCTGTAGGCAGACGGCCTTCTTTCCAGAGGCCACGGGACTTGAGGAGCTTGATGCGCTCTCCGCGCTTCAAAACACTGCGCTTGGTGCCGACGGAACCGGAGGTCTTGAGGCTGCTATGTTGGGACATGGTGTGTGAAGTGGGGCTAAGGGGTGGGTCTGAAAAAGGGCGCGGAGAATAGCCGCTACCCGGCAGGGCGCAAGGTTTTTGTGCCGGAGTGGCAGCGGGTGCTTCAGCATATGCTCAGGTGGCACCCAAGGAAGGGGTGATCCAGCTGGTGGAGAGCATGGGGATGGTGGGGGCGAGCTCGATGGGCTGTTCGAGGGCGGTGGAGAGGCACTTTTCGGCATCGAGAGTGATGGAGCTGAGATCGCCAAGGATGCGCTCGAGGAGGGGGAGCAGAACGCCAGTGCACACGCTATCGCCGTGCATGAGGCGTGCGTATTGAGGTGCTTCGGCAGGGAGAAATTTCAGGGTGTCGAGAATGGTGGGGTAATTGTCGAGATAAGGATGGTGAATGCCGCGAAGTTGGGCAAAGACAAGGTCTTGGGCGGCTTGGGCGCGTATGGCGAGGGCTGAGCACTGGCGATCGAGGATGTGGGGCTCTGGATTGAGGTCGGCGTGCTGGAGTGCTTCACGCAGGGCGGCGATGTGACGTGTGGATTGCTCGATCTGCGGAACGCTGGCAGCGAGCTGGCGCTGGGCAAAGACAAGGAGATGGCGGATCTGCTGACTACCGACGGCTTCGTGCTGAGTATCGAGCCAAGCCAGGACGCAGGACATGCGGCGATGGGCGGCCTCGTCATAGGCGAGCATGGAGAGCTCAATCTCAGCGCAGGTGGCTGCGGTGGCGGAGAGTGCTTTCTGCGATGGCATGATGCCGCTCTCAGGCAGGCAGAAGAGACCGGGATTCTCGACTGGATAGCGCGCCATGAGCAGCTCCAGGCCGATGAACTGCCGCAGATATTTATCGCGGGTGTTGATGTAGCGCTTGCAGGTTTCAGCATAGTCGGTGCGGACGCGCATCATGGCGGCGTGTGCGGCTGGCCACTCCTGCGGGGAGGCATTGGGCAGCGGACGCGAGCGACTGATTGGGAAAAAGGCACCGAAGAAACCATCGAGCGATTTTCCGGCGGCTTCAACGGCTTGGCGCTCACCAGTAATGGCCGTGATGTTGCGGAACTCGATGGAGTCGAGGTTGAGGCTCATGTCGGCCTCAAAGTAATACATGGTCACCGAATGGCAGAGACTGCCGTAGTTTCGGAAGACGTTTTTGGCAGGTCGCTCGTCCTCGCAAACACCTTCGGCCTGCCATTTCAAGGCTGCAGCAATGCGGTTGGCATCACATGGATGGGTGTGCCACCAGCGTGGGGTCTGATTGCGAGATTCCTTACGCAGACGCTGGCGGACATGCTCTGGCATCACGCGGTCACGCCAGGCGGTGAGCTCTGGCAGGTCATCTGGCAGCGTGTGACTGCGGGAGGCTTTTTCAGCGTCGTCCATGGCTGCCTGAAAGGCGGTGGCGAGTTGCCGGATGCGCTCGGTGGTGAGGGCAAAGTGCGTGCTGCCGGCAATCTTGGCCTCGTAGCTGTCCGCGTCGTATTCCATGTGGCGTGACATCAGGGCACTGAGGGATTCACCACAGGACATGAAACCGAGGAAAATGCGGCGCACGCACCAGATGCAGCCTTGGGCGGCCTTGAAGACATAAACAGACCAACCCATGCCCTCGTCATCATTGGCCCAACGATCGAGCTTTTCGTCCCAGTGATCCCGCATGAGCGCGACGTCCTGAAACCAGCCATTGATGCTGCGGATGATGTAACTCAGGCGCATGCCTGCTCCCTGTGCGAAATGGCCGAACTCATGTGCGAGCACACCGGCGAGCTGGCGTGTGGTGAGTCCTGAAACCAATGGCATGCCAATGGTGAGGGCAAGGTCGTTGCTAAACAGGCTCAACCAACCACGCCGGAGACTGGCAGAGGCATTCACGCGGCAGTCGAGCCACACCTCACGCGGCCGTGGTGCGCCGATGGCGTCACAGATGCTGTAAATGAGGGCAAAGAGGTCTGGCTCATTCTGCGGATCGACGCTGAAAGGCCGCGGGTAGTGTGCTGGCGTGTAGAAAAACGGCTTTACCATGAACAACGCCACCAGTCCGAGGATGATGTAGGGAATGAGGTAGAGAATGAGCGCGCCGATCATTCTCTTGGCACTGTGCACGCCTGAAATATCCAGAGAGATCGACGAGGCATACCACCATGCCAGATAGCCGATTCCGGCCACCATGCAGACATAAGCGAGCGTGAGCACGATCATGGCGATGGCCACCAAAAAGAGCATCAGCAAGTACAGCAATGAGACCCGAGTGCGTGGCACGGGAGGCATGTAGAAAGCTGGAGTAGCCGAAGCAGCGGTCATGCGATGAAAGCAGCCCGTACCAACCTACCTGGAACACTTTTTGTCCAGTGTAGGTACTGATTCGCAGATGCGTGAATGGTCGCAATTTGGGGTTCCGTGGCCGGTTTGATCAGGGACAAAGGAGCAGACTTTGCGCCTTGAAGCGGTGGGGTGTTGCTAGCAGGTTAAGCGCATGGAATTGACTCGCCGAATCATCTTTGCCCTCATCATGCTCACCATTGCCGGGTGGATGTACTCGCTGTCGCGTGGAGAGAAAGATGGCTACGGCCTGCCAAACCTGCTCAAGGGTGAAAAAGCGCCCCTGGAGACGTCTTTACCTATCCAAGCCACCGGAAAGCTGGACCTAGATGACATCCAGGTGATGCGCCGGATGAGTGACGAGTTTTCCAAGCTCTCCGCTGCGGTGCTGCCCTCCGTCGTGAGTGTGAATACGAAGACCGTGCGGCCTGGGCGTGTGGTGTGGGACCCTTTCGCGGGCCTCATCGGCCAGCGTGCGCAAATCATTCCTGGACTGGGATCGGGTGCCATCATCAGCCGTGATGGCTTGGTGGTCACTAATTTTCACGTGATCAAAGATGTCAGTGAGATCATTGTGACGACGAATGATAACACCAAGTATCCTGCCGTCGTGCTGGGCGCTGATCCGCAGCGGGACATCGCGCTGCTCAGGATCGAGAGTACGCGGACGGACTACCCGGCGCTGAGCTTTGCGAATTCGGATGAAGTGCGCGTGGGACAGCTCGTGATGGCGGTGGGGAATCCGTTTGGCCTGAGTGGCACGGTGACACAGGGCATCATCAGCGCACGCGATCGTCAGCTCAGCGATAGCAAGATGGACTACCTGCAAACGGATACGGTGATCAATCCAGGCAACTCTGGTGGGCCATTGGTGAACATTTTTGGCCAGATCGTCGGCGTGAATGTGGCCATCTATCG
>JANOBP010000407.1:0-6237 GCA_031411715.1 Verrucomicrobiaceae bacterium
TTTGGTTCTTCGGCGAACAATCATCTCATCGGAGAATTGGCTGCGTTGGTGATGGTGACGAAGCGTTGGCCTTCGCTGGCGAAATTGATCTGCTGTCCTGAGAGATTGTGGCCGATGTTGGAGGCGGAAGTGTTGCGGCAGTTTGAGAATGATGGGGGGAACAAAGAGCAGGCACTTCATTACCATCTCTTCGCGTGGGAAATGGCGTGGCAGGCTGGGCGCGTGATGGATGGGCTGCACGGGCCGGTTTTGAAACGGCTACGTGATGCGGCGCAGTTTTTCTGCGATTTGAGCCTGGGTGAATGGGATTTTGGCGATAACGATGATGCGCAGATCACACCGCTGACGATGGATCGTCGGAATGCGGAAGGTGAATGGCGTGCGTGGATGCTGGGAGAGGCTGGTGGTGCCGCTTTGGCCTTTTGGCTGGGCGATGCGCCGCGTGGTGTGCGTGCGCAAGATGAGACGTGGATCACGCATGCGGAGAGTGGGTACGCGATTTGGCGCTCTGAGGCCTGGGTAGCACGTGTGGATGCTTCTCCGCTGGGTTTTGGCAATCTGGCAGCGCATGGGCACCTGGATGCGATGCATGTTTCACTGTGGTCGAAGGGTGCGCCGCTGGTCGTTGATCCTGGAACGGGTGCTTATTATGGCGATGTGGCGCTGCGGGCAAAACTGGCGGCTTGGGAGGCACACAATGGACCTGTGCCGGTGTGTGGACGGAGTGTGCCGGTGCGTGCAGGGCCGTTTCTTTGGACGGATCATCATGATGTGCCGAAGATGGAGATCGAAGAGGATGCGTGTGTGGTGCGCTTCGCTTGTGATGGTCCGTTTATGCGGCGGCGTGTGAAGGTGAATGGCGCGGTGACGATCGAAGACGAAGTTTGTGGCCGCACGGCGCATGTGGTGACGTGGCAACTGGCTCCGGAGTGGGCGGTAACGATGGAAAAGGAAGGCATGTATGCTTTGAAGCATCGAGATGGCTCATGCGCACGACTCTACGTTAGCGGCGAGATGATTCATGAGTGTGAGATCGTGACGGGCACGGTTTCACCGCGGTATGGGCAGGTGTGTGAGGCCGCAGCGGTGCGGATAACTTTCAAAGGTAGGCTGGCGAGCACGTTCTCGCATTGAAGCGGCTGTTGGGAGGCAATTGAGCGATGGCGGCAGCTATGTCAGTTTCTTTTCAAGCTATGGGCTGTTGCGCGCGTTTGAAGGGGATGCTGCGTGCTTTATTTTTTCTTCTCACGGTCACTGCTGTTTCTGCACAGCTTGCGAATCGTCCACCGGTGCCGATGTGGCTGAGTGCGGTTTCTTCAGAGCAAGCGCTTAGTACCGAGGTTCGGCATGAGGGTAAATTGCTGAAGGCGGTGCTTCTCACCAGTGGCGATGCGGCTGTGGAAGTCTTGGTCGATGGAAAGGTCATTGCGACGGTTGCTGTGGCTGAAACGGCGACGGGAACGGATCTCACAATGCAACTCGGTGACGGCAAATCGCATCAACTTGGCTTGCGTTTAAAGACCAAGGCTAAAACGGCTGCCTTGCTCGAGCTGAATGGTGATCTCGCTGCCGTGCGCTGGATTGTGACGGATGCTGCGTGGAAGAATGCGCAGGTTTTGGGCTCCACGGATGCTGATCCGGCCACCAACCCGTTTGATTTGAAGAAAGCCTTCGACGCCTACAATTCCTGGCAGCTAGCCAAACCGGGCGCGCAGCAGCAGGCCACCGATCCGGCCTCGCTGACCCTGCTTCCTGGCTTCAAGGCCGAGTTGATCCGCTCCTCACAGCCCGGTGAAGACTCGTGGGTGTCGATGGCCTTCGATCCGCAGGGTCGCATCACGCTCGGGAAGGAGAAAAAGGGCCTCCTGCGGCTCACCCTCAGCGGCAGTGGCGATCAGAAGATGGAAACCATCGACGACGAGTTGCTGGAGTGCCGCGGGTTGCTCTATGCGCATGGTTCTCTCTTCGCCAACGCTAACAACACCAAGGCGCTTGTCCGCCTCACCGACAAAGACGGTGACGGCATCTTCGAAGAGCGGAAAGAACTCATGCGCACGGAAGGCGGCGTGGGTCATGGCCGCAATCACATCAAACTCGGCCCCGATGGCGACATCTACGTCGCCCACGGCAACAACGTCCTGCTGCCAAAGAACATCGCACCGGACTCGCCTCTCAAAAACTACGCCAACGACCAGCTCATCCCGAATCCCTGGGACAGCAGCATGTTCGACGGCAACGTCGAGCTCCCCGCCGGCCACATCCTCCGCGTGAAGCCTGACGGCAGCAAAATCACACTGCTCGCCGGCGGCCTGCGCAACCCGCTCGACATCGCATTCAACGAGCGCGGTGACCTCTTTACCTTCGACGCCGATATGGAGCGCGATGTCGGCACACCGTGGTACATGCCGACGCGCGTGCTCCACGTCGTTCCTGGAGCCGACTTCGGCTGGCGTCGAGGTACGGGGCGTTATCCGGCGTGGTATGCGGACACGCTGCCGAGCGTGATCGACATTGGGCTGTCTTCGCCGACGGGGATCTTTTTTGGAATCGACGCCGACTTCCCAAACCAATACCGCTTCGCGCTCTACATCCTCGATTGGAGCTACGGGCGCATCATTGCCGTGCATTTAAGCCGCACCGGTGTGAGTTATGTGGCAGAGCAGGAGGACTTCGTCACCGGAAGACCGCTCAACGTCACGGATGGTTGCATCGGCCCCGATGGTGCGATGTGGTTCATCACTGGAGGGCGTGGCACGCAGAGCGGGCTGTATCGGGTGAGTTCACTCGAAAAGCCCTCCCCTTCTGGCATACGGGGCCGGGTGTCCTTACATATGTCCGGAGACCCGTTGCGGGTTCGCGGGTTGCGGGACAGAAATCCTGACTACTGGAAACCGGATCTCAGCTTCACTTGGCCGTTTCTTGCCTCTGATGATCACTTTTTAAAACAGGCAGCCCGCAACGATCTGGAACGGACTGCCGTGGCTGAGTGGAGGAGAAGGGCGCTGGATTCTAGAAATCTTCACGCCTTGCTCGCCCTTGCCCGAGTCGGTGCCAAGACAGACCTCGACCCGATCCTCGACGCGGTGCTGAAATCTGCCACGAAACCAACGCTCGATGCCCTCCGCGTCATCTCCGTCGCGATTGCCCGCCACGGCGAGCCCGCTCAAAAAGACAAGTTGCACACTTGGGCCTCCTATCCAGCCAACGAAACCTTCCTCAACCGCGAACTCTGCCGCTTGCTTGTCTATTTGAAGTCACCCACGGTCATCGAGAAGACAATGCCATTGCTCAAGGCAGCCACGACTTCGGAAGACCTGTTGTTTTACCCGTTCATGCTGCGCTATCTCAAGGACGGCTGGACGCTGGAGCAGCGGAAGGTGGTGTTCGAGGCGCTGAACAAGGCGGAGAAGATGAACGGGGCTTCGACTTTCTTCAAAGCGATCGCGGACACGCGCAGTGAGCTGGCTGCGGCTTTGATGCCGGAGGAGGCGCTGGCGTTGGCTGCGGTGATTCATCCGCCGAAACCCGCGGCGTTGTCACCGCATGCACTGCCGGGTCATACCTTCAAGAATTGGAAGATGGAGGATCTTGAGCCGCTGTTGGCGAAGATGGATGCGAAGACGCGCAGCCGTGACAGCGGGCGGGATGCGCTGGTGCGGACGCAGTGTGTGTTCTGCCACCGCGTGAGCACGGATGCGACGTTGCCTGCGGGTGTGTTGGGGCCGGATCTGGTGCAGGTGTCGGCGCGCTTCAATCGCCGTGACTTGCTGGATCACATTTTGAATCCGTCGAAGTTCATCGACGAGAAATTCCGCTCGGTGACGGTGAAAACGAGTGATGGGAAGACGATCACGGGCAGTTTGGAAAGCGAGGACGACGAGCGTGTGGTGCTGAAACCGAATCCACTGGCTGCGGAGACGAGCGAGATCGCCAAGGCGATGATCAAGGAGCGAAGCGTGTCGGAAATCTCGCCGATGCCGGCTGGGTTGCTCAATTCGCTGAAGGCAGAGCAGATTCTGGATCTGCTGGCGTGGTTTGAGATGATGAAGTGAGCTACTTGGCCGCTGGCTGATAGCGCAGCAGTTCCTGTTTGGCGAAGGGGCTGCCGTTTTTTTCGAGCGACTTCAAGTAATCGGCCAGTGGTTCATCTTCGACTGGGGAGAGTGGGCGGTTGGTGGGATCAGCGAGGAGCCAGTGGGCGTAGCGTGCGGCAGTGGTGTCGGCTCCGGAAGGAACGGCAGCGCTAGCGGCCTGGAAGTCGGCGAGGGTGAGGTCTTCACTGCGACGGTCAGCGGTTTGGCGGCGGCCTGCGATGGTGTCTGAGAGATGGAGGAACCACTCGGGAAGCTGCGTGTAGGCTGGAGGCATGGGCAGCGTGAACCAGCCTAGCTTGGCGAGGCGGAATAGAACGGTGGCACCATCGTCGGCAACGCGGGCCTGTAAGATGTCACCGCCGAAGCGGATGGCAGGCGTGAGGCAATCACCCGTGTGGATGTTCCAGACGCGCATCTCGCCGCTTTCGGTGAAGGTGACGACGCGCTGATCATCGGGTGTCAGAGCGATGGTTAAGACGAAAGAACTGTGGCGAAGGGCAGCGATGCTGGCTCCGGTTTTGACATCCCACACGCGTACGACTTGATCACGACCGGAGGTGACAGCAATGCTGGCGTCCGCCGTGAGTGCCGTGGCCCCGACAGCTGGCGGGTGACGGAAGTCGGTGCCGAGTTGCGCAACGGTTTTGCCATCAAAGACGGCGACGAGTCCATCGTTGTCTGCGGCGATGATGTGAGTGGTACTGCGGTTCCAACTGGCGGCTTCGGAGGTGCGGACAAAGGTTGGTGATTTCGCGGGCGGATCAGGCCGTATGATGAGCTCTTTGTCCGGTGCGTCGATGAAATGCCGCGCGGTCATGTTTTCATGAATGCTCCAGGCTTGGACAAAGGCCTGATTATTCGGGGCGAGCATGAGCATGGTGCCGTCATCGGTGAAATTGACGGCGGAGACGCTGTTTTGCAGGCGCTGGGTGTGGCGCTCGTTGGTTTGCGGATTCCACACGAGGACTTCGCCAATTTTCGAGACGCTGGCGACGAGGCCAGATGAACCAGCGACGGCGGTGCGGATAATTTCGCCATCGAGCTGCTGCGGGGGGTGGCGCGGCTGGTAGTTGCCAAGATTCCAGCAATGCATGAAGCCGCCGCTGTCGCCGACGTTGAGCGTGTAGCCATCTTCACTGAGATGCAGTGAGCGCACGGAGGATGGATGGGTAAGCGCGATGGGTTCTTGATCGGACACATAACTGCCGATGAAGACGGTGCCGTTGTTCATGCCGATGGCGACGATTTGGCGTTTGCGATTCAAGGCGATGTTGGCCAGGCCTTCATCGACCTCAATGACGTCGCCGACTGGTTTCAATGCGGCGAGATCCCAGACCTGCGCGACGCCCTCGGGGCTGGCGACGACGGCGAGCTCGCCTGTGCGGTCAATATCGACACAGAGGATGGCTTTGGGGTGAGCGAAGGTGCGCGCGGGCTTCTGCGGCTCACGTAAATCCCAAACGTGGCAGAAGCCCTGACCGTTTTGGGCTGCGACGGCCTCGCTGCCGGCGATGAGTGTGTGGCCGTCACCAGAGAAGGCGATGCTGAGCACGGCGAAGGGCAGTTGCGGCTGCAACATGCGGCGCTTGCCGTCCTTGAGATTCCAGAGTTCCATGGTGCCGTCGTCCTTGGCGATGACGGCTTGCTGCCCATCACGCGTGACTTCGAGACAGGTGACGAAGATGCCCTCAGGCAGTGGGCTGTCGAGGCGCTTACCTTTTTGCATATCCCAGATGCTGATGACGTCATGTGTGTGGAGGCGGATCGGCGGCAGCGGCGCTTGGAGCTTCTCCGACATGATGCTGCTCACGGCGAGCGCCATGCCTGCGCTGCGGCTGATGGCCGTGAGGCGTGCCTCCTGCGCGTGCTCTGGCAGATCCAGGCGACCCGTCATGGGGCGGATGAGATGCACGTTGGCGAGGAGTGAGAGCAGATTCGTCGAGGCGAGCTCGTTGCGCGGCTCAGTGCGGAGGGAGCGCGCAAGATAAGCGGTGGCATCTTGAAACTGGCCACGCTCAGCAAATTGCCGCGCCATCTGCTGATCTCCCTGACTGTCGGATTGGCGGGCTTTCTCTTCGTTTTGCTCTGCTTTGATGCGGTTCTCTTCCGCCTCGAAGTAAAGCGCCGTGCTGGTGATGCCACC
>JANOBP010000408.1:0-5191 GCA_031411715.1 Verrucomicrobiaceae bacterium
ATCGCGCTACAAAACAAATCGACTGACACGTCGAAGGAACAGGTGAAAAAGCTCATTCCATTGGCCGAGAAGCTCAATGTGATCATTGGACTGGAGAACGTGTGGAATAACCTCTGGGTGCGGCCGGACCTGTATCAAAACTTTGTCGCCTCATTCGCCCACCCGCTTGTGAAAGCCTATTACGATGTGGGCAATCATGTGAAGTATCTGGTGCCGGTGCATGACTGGATCCACACGCTGGGCAGCCTCATCAAGAAGATCCACATCAAGGACTACGCACTCGCGCCGGACAACCAGAGCGGCAAATTTGTGCATCCGCGTGATGGCAGCATCGACTGGCCCAAAATGCGCCAAGCGCTGGATGACGTTGGCTACAACGGCTGGATCACCGTGGAAGACAACGGTCTGCCACTGCCAGAATTCACCGCGCGACTGGATAAGATCATTGCGGGCGTGTGATATTTCACAGTCTTCTAAAGTTTAGGCTTGGGCAAATCTAGGCTGAAAATATCATAGTCATTTGTGTGGATCAGAAATTAGAGGGCAGATGCTAGCAAATGAGGCGTTGGCGGTTTGATGGCTTTCGCTAAAATCCTAGACTGATGAAAGCCATCCTCCATTTCTCCCACGCTGCCATGATCCGCAGTTTAGTCGTCGTGCTTCTTAGTTCTTGGCTGACCTCCTGTGCGCTGCCCAGTGCTCAGCGGCTGAGGGCTGCCAGCGGTGGCGAGGTGCTGCGTGCGCTGCCTGTGGATGGCGCGCCGCTGTTCAATGGAGCGGCTTCCATGAATGTGCCAACTCATGCGACCACACTCAATGATGTGGCGCGCATGCTCGCGGGTATGAACGCGAACGGTTACGATCAACTCAGCGGCATCCGCAACTCGGTGGCGTGGCAGGGACACCAGCAGCGGCTGGAAAATATGTGGGCTACGCATCTCTCTCTGCATGGCGACCCTGTGCGCCGCTGGGCTGGTGCTGAGATCGGCGATATACAAAACACCAGCGCGCTCTTCTACCCCTTCAGCGGGCCAGATTTCCTCTTCGCCAACACCTTTTTTCCCGCCGCAGAGACCTACGTCCTCTGTGGACTTGAGCCCGCAGATCCGATGCCGCAACTCGGTGGTCTGTCCTCTCATGAAATCGAAAATGGACTCTCCAGACTGCGCACCACGCTCTCCACCAGCATGCAATTCAGCTATTTCATCACCAAGGACATGCGCAATGACCTGCAGGCCACGCGCTTCCGCGGCGTGTTGCCTGTGATGATGGTCTTCCTCGCACGCACTGGGCACACCATCGACTCTGTGGACACTGTGCGCCTCGACGGCGGCGGTAATGTGGTGATGGCTGGCTCATCCGGTAACACAGGGCTCATGATCCGCTGTCACAATGGCTGGGGCCGCTCGAAGCGAATCTTTTACTTCCGGCAGGATTTGTCGAACTCCGGCCTGAGTGGGTCATTCCTGAACTTTGTCTCTCACTTGGGCCGTGTTCCCGCTTTTACCAAGAGTGCGTCCTATCTGATGCATGAAAGCGGCTTTTCCCGCATCCGGGACTACATGCTCCGCAACAGCAGCGCCATCGTGCAGGACCCTTCCGGCATTCCGTATGCCGAATTCAACCGCTACGGCTGGAATCTGACGCTCTATGGCAACTACCAGGGCACACTGGACGTGTTCACCGGCAACCAGCAGCCAGACCTCATCCAGGCCTACCGGAATGGGCGGCACACCGTCAAACCGCTCAATTTCGGCATCGGCTACCTTTTCCAGCCCCAAAACACGTGCCTGATGGTAGGCAGACCGCGCTAAGACTGAAATCAGGACGGCAAATGAGTTGACGGCTCAAGTCGGAGGGTTACTATCGCGGCCCCAAATTTTCCCTCGTACTACCTATGGCTACTATCTGTCAAATCACCGGCGTCGGCGTAACCCGCGGCCACCACATCCACCGCAGCGGTAAAGCCAAGAAAGAAGGCGGTATCGGTCGTCACATCACCAAGCGCGTCAAGCGCTGCATCCTCCCTAACCTTCGCAAGAAGCGCATCTGGGTATCGGAGCTCGAAAAATATGTTGATGTGAAGCTCAGCGCTCGCGCCCTCAAGACCATCGACAAGAACGGCGCTTACAACGTGCTCAAGCAAGCTGGCTTGATCTAATCTCAGATCAACGCCCCACGAAATTTTTCAGGCGGAGCTGGTAACAGCTCCGCCTGATTCGTTTTTACGCTGAAATGGCCAGCGCGACTCATTTCTCCCACACCACACCTTTTTTCTCCGCCTGCGTGCGCAGCGCTTTCACCATGGCGGTGTCCAGCGTGTCGGTCTTGGCGGATTCCTTGCGTTTGGCCGTCACGAAAACCTCGCGCGCTTGATTGAGCGCCAGCACCTTCTGTTGGATCTCGTCACGCTCGGCCGTTTTCTTGGCGATGTGCGCCTTGCGTTCATCAATGGACATTTTCTTCATCTCTTCCGGCAGATCAGCCTCTGTGACCTTCGTGAGGTCGAAGTCCTTCTGCTTGCAGGCATCCACCAGATCCCAAGCCGTGTTGCAATAGTTCGCGCTGGATTTGCTGACGATGCGCTGCACCTGCGCGCCGGATGGTGCCGCTGCGGCTGCGTTGCTGTCCTGCGCCACCTGTCTGGCTTTGGCCATCGGTGCTTCCTTGCCGTAGTTGATGTAGGTCTTATTCAGCTCCTCGTTGAGCTTCACGATCTCTTGGTCCTGCGGCGCGTCGATATGCACGATGGCCACGTTTTGGTCGATCACGAGGTATTTGCCGTCCGCCAGCAGCGCACCCTGATTCCAATTCTGCGAGATGCCCTGCGCTTCGCCGCCGCAGTGGATGGTGTTCACGATGATGCCCTTGGCGATGGCATCCTTGCAGCTCTGCTTCGAATCAATCGGTCCCTGGGTGAAGGGTTCGTTTCCAGCGACGAAAATGGCCTTGTACACCTTCGGATTGGCATCCCAGGCCAGATCCTTCATCGCACGCTGAATCACAGCACCGCAATACTCGTCGCCACCATTCGTAGTCAGTGCGAAAAGATCCTCGGAAACCTTGTCGAGATCACGCGTGAGCGGCTGGATCTGGCGAATCCAGTTCTCTTCCTGCTTCAGCGATGACTTGCCGTATTCATACAGCGCCACTTGCACGATGGGCGTCTGACCGTCCTGCTTCGCCGTGATGAATTCGTTCACCAGCTTCCAGAGCTGCGTTTTGGCCTGATCGATGAGGCCGCTCATGCTGCTGCTGGTATCGAGCAGCACGGCGATTTGCACGACGGGTGCGTCGGCGGTGGTTTTTTCGGCTTGGAGCGGACAGGCCAGCAGCAGCGCTGCGGCGAGGATGTGTTTGGTTTTCATGGATGTATTTGGTTTTGGGTTGGGAAATTAACGGATGAGCACGATCTGGCCGCGATGCTCCAGCAGCAGCTCGCCACGCAGCGCGAGCAGGCCCTGGCGGTTGTCGGCGGCCAGTTCATCGACAAGGCGACTGAAGTCAGCGCTGCCGATCTCGATGGTGCGATCTGGCGCGCGATCGGATTTGGCTGCGGCGGTATCTGACCAGCGATTGTCCTTCTTGAAGAGTGCTCCGGCCTGACACTGCTGCACGGCCGTGATTTCGATGGACTGCATCTTGTCATCGAGGAAGCGATTGCGGACGTTGAGCTGCTTCGATTCGACGGCCTTCTGCAAATTCTCCGACTGCGCCACTGCAGCAGGCCCACTGCGCATTTTCATCGCTTTGTCGCTGTAGATGCCACCGGCGCGCGTCGCATTCGAGGCCGTAGCAGCCAGCGAAGTGCCTTCTTCGGCCAGGAAAGCCGTGTACTCGGTCAAAATGCCAAACTGGGTCGAGAGACGGACGATTTCGCTCACCAGCTCCGTGGTGCTAGCCGTGCCACCATCCGCACCGAGATCGCGAATCGCCTCGCTGAGCACGGCGATCTTGTTGCTGGCCCACAGGCGGGCCACGAAGGCGTTGGCCGTGCTTGCTTTGTCGAGATTGAAGGTGAAATCGAACTTCCGCTCGCCTTCCGCCGATGCGCCCGTGAGTTGGAAGTGCAGCGGCGCTTCACCGCGATACGTGCCAGAGAGAAGAATCTGCTCACCCTCGAACACATCGGGTAGCGGCGATGGAATCAGGTCACTCACACGATTCGGATCATCCAGCACACGCAACGCCGGTTTGGTGAGCAATGGACCGCGCAGACGATCAAATACACGGCCGACCTTGACCTCCACATCTGCCTTCGGCAGCACAAACTCCGCACTGGCCCGTGTATCGCGTGCAATGCGTGAGAGCAGCGGCGTGTTTACATCCACACCGACGCCGAAGGTGAACATGCGGCGCTGATGCGGGTTTCCCTTTGCCACCGCTTCACGAATCGCCTTCTCCGAGGTCTGGCCGATAGTCGGCAGGCCGTCGGTAAGGAACAGCACGAGCGGCAGCATGCCATCGAGCGGCTTCTGACGCAGCGCCTCGACGACGGAGTCGTGAATGTTCGTGCCGCCGCTCACCCGCAGTGCGCTGATGTAGTCGCGTGCCTGCTTCGTCGTTGCCGCGTTCTTGATCACCGGCTGTGCGGAGAACATTTCGACGGCTTCATTATAGACGATGAGATTGAAGCCTTCACCATCGTTCAAACCTTCGACCACCTGCAACGCCGCCGCTTTCACCTGATCGAGCTTCGGTCCCGCCATGCTGCCGCTGCGGTCGATGACGAGTGTGACCTCGCGTTTGATCGGCGCTGCATCCGCCTTTGGCTTCGGCGGGGCGATCATGACAAGGAAATAGCCGCCACCGATCTTCGGATCGGGATAGGCGAGCAGCGAGGCCGTCATCTCATCCTTCGTCTCGCGCAGCAGCGACACGCGGAAGGCTCCGGGGTCTTTGGTTTCACAGGAAAGGCTCGCCTCGTTGCCATTCGGCTGCTTCACGGCGATCTCATGGCTCGGCGAATACACCGAGGCGATGCGCGAGGTCGATTTGACGCGCATGGAAATCTTCCACGGCACAGAATACTCCACCGCCTCCGAACGTGGCAGCACATAGTCAAGCCGTGCGCCATCTGCTTCGAGAAGCTGCTCATACGTCACCCGCACCTTCTGCGTGCCGTTGGCCGGCACCGGACACACGCTCGATTTCACCACCGCATGTCCCACGAACTCCAGCAGCGCCGGAT